>NZ_JBMDKF010000004.1:0-279976 GCF_057809575.1 Azospirillum sp. FG154
CATAAATGGCCCCAAGCGATAGGCCGTTGATCAATTGCTGTAGAAAATAATCCATCGCGTCACCCCACCTTCAGCGAGTCGCAAAGGCAGGGCGCCACGACACGGGCACACGCGGCACACCGATCACGCAACAGCAGCCCCCTGTCTGGTCCACCCGCCTATTGAATTGACGGGCCATGATTTTTCGCGTTCGGGACATCCCTCTCACCCCGCCTTGGGCGGAACGGAGGCAAACCCGCGCCTTGTTTCGGTAGTACCAGTCCGGTGGATTTTTGCAAGACAGATTTGTGTGTTGCGCATGCGTCCCGCATTGGCAAAAACGACGAAGGCCCCATCCGCTGGTTGCGGATGGGGCCTTCGTCATCAACAAAAACCTATGAAGAACCCTGATGTCAGCGAACCGCGACGGTCTGCGACGCCGGAATTGCGGCGACCTTTGGCTTTGCCGGAGCCTTGGCGGCGGGCTTGGCCTTCGCCTTGGCCGGCTTCACGGGCTTGGCCGCCGTCGAGGTCCGCGCCTGCGCCACCTGGAACGGGCTGGTGTCGGGAACGCTGACCACCTTCACATCGCACAACGGCTTGCTCGCCAGAAGCATCAGCCCGGCGTTTTTCTCGTCGCTGGTCAGAACGCGCAGATCGTCGGGGGTCAGATCCTTGGCCGCTTGGGAACGGTCAACGAAGGTCTCGCAATATTGCGGAATGCCGATGGTCGCGGCGCGACGGCTGATTTCATTCGCCAGTTCCGTGCGAAACGTGTCGAAATTCTTCGTCGCGCTGGAACCGTTGGTCTTTCTATAATGACCGATCATCGTCGCTTCCGAACCGGACAGCAGAGCGCGATTCTTGACCGAGAAATCCTGATACACGCCGAACGGATTCTTTTCCGGCACGACGTTTTTGCACGTCAGCCCGACGATCATCATCTCGGTGTGCATGCGAATCAATTGCTCCGCCGCGTGCTCGCTGCGGGTGTAGCAGCTTTGCGGCTTGGAGACGGCGGGCTTTGCCCCAGCCGCCATAGCCGCCCCCGACAGGACAAGCGGGGCTGCCAGCGCCACGCCCAGCAGGGCCATGCGGCGCAATGGGGAAGACGACGGGATAAGGGCGGCGCGCAGGCTACTCATCATGTGCTCCGGTGGCGCGGTTCGTTTGAACAGGCGAGCTGGTGAAGAAACAGCCTTTCACGCAGCCAAGGCGACGTTCTACCGCATCGCCCCAGCCGCTCCAAGCGATTTGCCCGGCCCGCGCCATTTGTCCCAACCGCATCGCCTCTCTTGTCACAGGACGGCTTGATGCAAAGCGGCTTCACCGCTATTGCTGCGGTTATGCATCGCATCGGCATTGATCTTGGCGGCACGAAGACCGAGGGCATCGTCCTCGACCGCCACGGCGGCGCGTTGCTCCGGCGGCGGGTTCCGTCGGCGCGCGACGATTACGCAGGCACGATCGCCACCATCACCGCTCTCGTCCAGTCGCTGGAAAGCGAAATCGGCGAACGGGCGACGGTCGGCGTCGGCATTCCAGGGGCCATCTCCCCCGCCACCGGGCTGGTGAAGAACGCGAATTCGACGTGGTTGATCGGGCATCCGCTCGACCGCGACCTGAGCGACGCCCTGAACCGTCCGGTGCGGGTCGAGAACGACGCCAATTGTCTGGCGGTGTCGGAAGCGGCGGATGGGGCTGGCGCCGGGTGCGGCGTGGTCTTCGCCGCCATTCTCGGGACCGGCTGCGGCGCCGGAATCGTCGCCCATGGCCGCCCTTTGTCGGGGCGCAACGCCATCGGCGGCGAGTGGGGACACAACCCGCTGCCCTGGCCAACCGACGCGGAGCGCCCCGGTCCGGCCTGCTATTGCGGGCGTCGCGGCTGCCTGGAAACCCACCTGTCCGGCCCGGCGATGGCCGCCGACCATGCCGCCATGACCGGCGAAACGCTGACCGCCCACGCGATCATCACCCGCGCAAGCGAAGGCGACGCGGCCTGCGCCGCCAGCGTCGACCGGCTGGTGGACCGGCTGGGTCGTGGTTTCGCCAGCGTGGTCAATCTGTTGGATCCCGACGTCATCGTGCTGGGCGGCGGCCTGTCGAACGCCGCCATTCTGTATGAGCGGTTGCCGACGGCCATCGCCCGCTGGGTCTTCAGCGACCGTTTCGACACGCCGGTGCGTCAAGCCTTGCACGGCGATTCAAGCGGCGTGCGCGGCGCCGCCTGGCTGTGGCGGCCCGAGGAACATCCCGACGCCGGGTGATCCGCCGTTGCGCCTGTCGCCCGTCCGTCAGTTCCCCGGACGGGCGTACAGGGTCAAGTGAACCCGCTTGCCGGTGTTGTAGTTGATGCCGGAAATCTCGGCCAGATGGGATGGGCCGTGCAGGCCGAAGGCCGAATCGGCGACGGCGCGGAACGCCGCCTCCTCGCGATCCTCAACCAACGCCAGAGCGCAAGCCGGATCGACCGCCAAATGCGCCGCCGCCGCGCCGCCGCCGCCCAACTTGGTGGATGTGCCGAGCAGAAAGACAAGACTCGGTTCGGAATAGCCCGCCGAGGCGACCACGCTGTTCGGGCAGGGCCGCACCGCCGCCACCGCCTGCGCCGCCTGTCGGCTGATCCAGATTCCGTTGATGGCGGGCAACACCACGCCATAGGTTCCGGCGTAGAGCAGCCCCGCCGCCGCCAGCCCGGCCAGAATGCCGGAACGGTGTTGGCCGTGGAGCAAGCCGCGCGCCGACAGGGCGAACAGCCCGGCCACCGCCGGAACCAGCGCCAAACCAACCGGATCGATGCGTCCATCCACCAGATAGGGAAGCGCCGCCACCGCCAAGGTTAAAGCGCCAAATCCCAAGCCCCCCAAACCAACCGCCATCGCCGTCAGGATCCGGCGGGGATGGTCCTGTTTGCGGCCAAAATGATCCAACAGGGCCGCCGCCGCCAGCGCGGCGATGGCCGGAAAAACCGGCAACGTGTAGTGCAGCAGCTTGGTCGGCACAGCCTCGAACACCAGCCAGCTTGGCGCGATCCAGGCGACGCAGAAGCGCACGGCGTCGCTCCGACGCTTCGCCCACACCCAGGGAACCGCCAGCAGAGCCAGAAACGACCAGGGCGCGAACGTGATCCAGAAGCTGCCCAGATAATAACCCGGCGGCAGCCCCTTGCCCTCCTGCCCGCCCGCGACCTTGCCCAGCATGTCATGCCCGACGGATTCGGCGAAGAAGGCGCCGTTGGTCTTGATGGCGATGGCGACGAGCCAGGGCGCGGCGATGGCCAGCACGATTCCAAGACCGGCCAACGGCTTCAGCCGTTTCATCCAGGCCGCCTCGCGATCCCACAGCGCCAGCGCCAACAACGTGCTGCCCGACACCAGCAAGACAATCGGCCCTTTGATGAGAATGCCCAACCCCGCTGAAACCCAGAAGAGCAGCGGCAGCGTCCAGGCCGCGCGTCCCATCGGCGCGTCCTGGCCGCGCGTCACATAGAGCTGCGCCAACGCCGCCTGCCCGATCACCACGGTGGCGAGCAGCACCGCGTCGGTTTTGGCCATGCGGGCTTCAACGCCCAGAACGACGCAGGACGCCATCATCAGCCCGGTGAGAAACCCGACGGGACCGCCAAACAGCCGCGCTCCGGTCCAGGCGCTGGCCAGAACGGCGAGAACCGCGCCCAGAAAGGACGGGATCCGATACGTCCAGATCACCTTGGAATCGCCGACGACCGCCGACGCAAGGGCGGTGGAGGCGCTTTGCAGCCAGTAAATCCCGACCGGTTTTTTGTAGCGCGTCTCCTCCTGAAACCGGATGTCGACGTAATTGCCGCTGTCGAGCATTTGCGAAGAGGCTTGCGCGAAACGCGCCTCGTCCCGGTCAAAGGGCGGCAGACTGGAAAATCCGGGCAGGAACAGCCCGGCGCTCAGCAGCGCCAGAAGAAGATAGGCGTAGAGCGGCAGGCGGCCCGTCACGCCTCTCCCCCGTTCTTTTTGTTGTTCCAGACAAAATAGAGATTGCGCAGATAAATGATAAGCCCCAACCCCTGGCCAAACATATAAACCGGGTCAACCCGGTAGATGGAGTAGGCCAACAGCAAAACGCCACCGCCGATGGAAAAATACCAGAAAACCTCTGGCATGACGCTTCGCTTCGCGCGCTCACTGGCGATCCATTGAACGACAAAGCGCATCATGAAGAGAAACTGAGCAAAAAAACCCAACCCAATCCAGATCAGATCGGTCGTGCTCTGGTCTTGGAACCAGGCGATGGCGCGTTCGAGCATGTTGGAGTTCCGTGATCGACGATTTTACAAATCTTCAGAAACAGGCGAGCGCTTGGTTCGCCGTTTCAGCCAATAGACCCCCAAAAGATCGACCACGCCGATCAGCCCGCGCCGCCAATTGTTGTATTTCGACACCCCACGTTCGCGCGGGCGATGATTGACCGGAACATAGGCCACCGGGTGGCCGTGCGCCCGGAACAAGGCGGGCAGGAAGCGGTGAATGGCGCCGAAAAACGGCAAATCCAGAAAGGCGTCGCGCCGGAACAGCTTCAGCCCGCAACCGCTGTCGGCGCAGCCATCCTGAAGAAAGGCTTGGCGAACGGCGTTGGCCACGCGCGAGGCCAAGCGCTTGGACAGCGTGTCTTGCCGCTTTTGTCGAATTCCGCCGACCAGAACCGGGGATCCCGCCTGACCATCGGACACCAGGGCGAACAAGGCCGGAATGTCGGCGGGGTCGTTTTGTCCGTCGCCGTCCAACGTCACCACCCACTCGCCGCGCGCCGCCTTCACGCCGGTGCGCACGGCGGCGCTCTGCCCTGACCGGCTGTGATGCCGCAGAACGCGCAAACGTCCCGCCGCGATCGCCGGAGCAAGGCGCGCTTGGGTGTCGTCGTCGGATTGATCGTCAACAAAGATCACCTCGAAGCCGCCAAGCGGCGCCAACGCCCGCTCGATCTCGTCGAGCAGCGGCAGCACATTGTCGGCTTCGTTGAAAACCGGAACGACGACCGACAACCGCACTGGCGGTCGGCCTTCCGAAAAAATGCTCACTGCGGTCATCCCATTCATCGAACGGGCGGCAAAATACTCTCGCGGCGCGGTGAGCGGTAGAGGAAAAGGATGCTGGAATGAGGAGGCCAGACCCGCCCGAACCGCAACGTCGGGCGCGGCGGCTTGCGCGGCCCCGTTTGTCAGGACGCCGCCAGCCCACGCATCTCTGTTTGTTTTCAAATCGCTCTCACCATTGGTGGTTTTTAAATCCATTCACCCGCCATCTGGTGGTGGACCGCAACAAATTCGTGATTCCACGCAAAGTTATGCTGGCGTTTTTGACAAGAGTTTCCGATAGTCATCCGTACCGAAAACATCGCCCGCCAGCGTGAAGCCCGATGATGTTGTCGCACGCGCCCGCGTGTTCCTAACGTCAAAAGCGTGCGATCCGGCGAAACATGCTGACGAATGACTCAAAATTCACTTTGGCAACCGAGCGACATAATGAACGCAGATACCGGGAGCGAACCGGAGTCTCCCAAGAAGCGCGGCCGTATTCCTCAATCGGCCTGGCCGGAAATTCTTGAACGCTACAACGGTGGCGCGACGTTGTCGGCCATCGCGCGTGAGTTTGAATGCACGCCCAGCGCGATTTCTTACATCATCAAAAAGGCGGAAGCCGCCAGCGGTCAGGGTGAATTGAACGTCAGCGACAGCGGCGCGGTCGCGCCGCCCGCGACAGCGGCGGAACCTCAGACCACTCCCGCTCCGGTTTCCCCAGTGGTCGAAGCCGCTCCGGCGGGTGAGGCCGCGCCCTCGACGGCGACGGAAAGCGACGCCTCGGCTGACCGCGCGGCGGGCAACCGACTTCGCCCCCGTCTGACTCGGCCAGAGGCGCGAACCGACGACGCCGGGCCAACTCCAGCGGCTCCGGCCCCTACGGAGACCCTGCGTTTGAGCCGCCCGGAACCCCCGCCGGTGGCCGCGCCGCCCGCCGCCGCCCCGGCGCCGGTTGCGCCGGAGGCCCCCCGTCCAGCGGCGTCGGCCACCGGCCCGGCGCCGCCGGTCGATGCGGTGGAAGGGCGTCTGCGCGACACCGCCAAGGCCTGCATCACCGCCTATCGCGGTTGGCGTCAGCAGCCCAACGAAGCCACGATCCAATCCCTGTCTGAGACCGTGCACGAACTGCGCAAAGCGTTGTCGCGCATTGAAATCGACATGTCGGCCAGCCGCCGGGAGGAGCAGGCCATTCGCCCGATCCCGATCCCGGCTCATCGCGCGTCGCGCCGTCCACAATAACCGTTGGTTCCTTGCGGCCAATGGTCCTTGCAAAGCCCCCGTTCCGTTCGTTCGGATCGGGGGTTTTCTTTGGCTCACGCTTGTGTTGACTCAGGCCAATCCCCGCGCCCATGTGATCTCACGGGGAAAACGCAAAGTGAAACTCGTCCCCATTCCCGATCCGCTGTCCAGACGCACCGTGCCGCGCAGGGTGCGCGTGACCAGGGTGTGGAGAATGTTCAAGCCAAGACCGCTTCCGCCACGATCACGGCAGGTGGTGAAGAAAGGCTCGAACACCCGCGCTTGAATCGTCTCGGGAATTCCTTTTCCATCATCGGCATAGATCAACTCCACAACATCGCCGTCGCAGCGCGCCTCGATGTTCAGATGGCCCGTTTCCTCAGGATCATAGCCGTGAATGATCGAGTTCATCACCAGATTGGTTAGGATCTGGCTGATCGCGCCCGGATAGCTGTCGAGCGTTAAATTCTCCGGGCAGTTCACACGGACAGCGTGGCCAGAGCGACGGATGCGCATGCCAAGACTGCGCAGCACCTCGTGGATGTAATCGTTCAGATCAAAGACCCGGCGCTCCTCGCTGGCTTGATCGACGGCGATCTGTTTGAAACTTTGCATCAAACGAGCCGCCCGCTCGATGTTCAGCAGCATCAGGTGGGTCGCCTCGTCCACGGTCTTCATGAAATCAACAAAATCGCCCCGACGCATCGTTCCAGCGTCGAACAACAGCCGCAGATCGCGCGCCTTGTCGGCCAGCAAGGACGCCCCGCTCAGCGCGATGCCAATGGGCGTGTTGATTTCATGAGTCACCCCGGCGACCAGCGATCCCAGCGCCGCCATCTTCTCCGCCTGGATCAAATGCACCTGGGCCTCTTTCAAATCCTGCAACGCCCGTTCGGCCTCGTCCTTGGCGGCGCGGACCGCTTCGGCGGCGCGAACCCTCTCCGTCACATCCGTGTGGGAGCCGACGATGCGGAAGGGTCGCCCATCCGGGCCGGGAACAGCGATCGACCGTGTGTCGAGATGGATGATGGCGCCTGATTTGTGGAAATAGCGCTGCACCCCCTGGCTTTCCCCCTGCCGTCCCGCCCTCGCATCGCCCAGCAGGGCCAAGGCGGCGGCGCGGTCATCCGGGTGAATCAGTTTTTCCCAACAGGCGCGGCTGTCGCCGTTTTCCACCGCGTCATAACCCAGCAACGCCCACCATTGCGCCGAAAGCCACAGCGTGTCATTGCGCAAATCCCATTGCGAGATCCCTTCGCGCGCGGCTCGGATGGCCAACTCGAACAGTTCGCGACTGGCGGCGAGTTCGCGTTCGGCCTGTTTGCGTTCGGTGATGTCGGTGTAGGTGGTGACGAATCCGCCGCCCGACAGCGCCAGCGTCACCGTTTCGATCACCAGACCATCAGGGTGCATGCGTTCGTTGTAAAAAGGCCAAGAGGCGCCGCGAATGTAGGCCAACCGTTGCCGCACCAGCGTTTCAACATCGCCCGGTCCATAGCCGCCGCGCGTGGCGATGTGACGAACCACCTCCTCATAAGGCTGCCGGTAACGCGGAAAGTTCGGGTCAATCGACAACAAGTCCAGAACCCGGCGATTCCAGGCCACCAACTCCAGATTGCTGTCAAACGCCATCACGCCCTGGCTCATGCATTCCAGAACCAGGCTGGTTTTTTCCCACAACGCGACCGGATCCCCTGTCCCGTTTGGTTGAGGCGCAGGGTGTTGGGGCGCAGGATCGACAGGGCGCGCCGACAGCCAAAGCTCCTCCGCTTCGCCCTGTCCCGCCGACAACCGCGCACGCCCGCCGCCACGCAATGGGTGATCGACAAAGCCGCCTTGGCGCAGCCCACGCGCGCCAACGGCGCCCAGCAACCCGGTGATGGTGACGCCGGAGGACGAAGCGCCGGGCGGCACGCCAAACAATGCGGCGAAGGCCGGATTGCACCAGACCAACCGATCATCGGCGCCAAAACGGGCAAACCCAGTGTCCGTCATGCGCCTGCGCCGCTCCCTCACAGATTCCTGACGTTTCTGTCATCATACGCCAAATCCAGCGCGCGACGTCAGACTTTAACACGTTAAGAGCATTTCTGCGCATTCTTATCCCTCATGGGTTGTTGAGCAAGCGAGATTCGTCGTGTCGTCCAGGGAGCGACGTTTCGTTTTCTCTTGTCTGGGTCCATCTTCCTCGGCTTATGGGGCCGGACCGCCGCAGGATTGAAAAGGCTCCCAACACATGCCGGACGTCGCCGCCTATGTCGGCCTGTTTCTTGCCGCTCTGGTCGCGGCGACCCTGTTGCCCGCGCAATCGGAACTGTTGCTCGTCAGCTTGCATCGGGCAGGCGGTTACAACGACGTCCTGTTGATCGCCGCCGCGACGTTGGGAAACGTCGCCGGATCGGCGTCCAACTGGGCGTTGGGCCGCTTTTTGCTGCGCTTTCAAGACCGCCGCTGGTTTCCGGCGTCTCCGGCGATGGTGGCGCGCGCCACCCGGTGGTTTCAGCGTTTTGGCGTGTGGTCGTTGTTGATGGCGTGGCTGCCGGTGATTGGCGACCCGCTGACGCTGGTGGCGGGAATCCTGCGGGTGGACTGGCGGCTCTTCCTGATTCTGGTCACGGTGGGGAAGGCTGGGCGTTACATAGCGCTGATTGCCGCGTCCAACCACTATCAGTAATACGGCATATTGCGGTGCAATAAGACGCTTGAGGACGGCGGCGCACCGGCGTATCACCTCTGGCTTAAACGCGGATTGTCCGCACACCCCAAAGAAACCGCAACATGATTGTGGTTTTTCTCTTGCGTCCCACTTGATCGTGGTCAATGGGAACGGGATGGCGTGCGCCTATGGTCCGTTTCGCTCATTGACCCGGAATCCAGGCGCCTCGACATGCCAGACGGTAGCATCGTTCAGCCGACGAAGGCCAAGCCGACCCTCAAATCGGCCGCCACGCCCGCCCCAACCGACAAGGTCGTTCTGTTTGAAAGCCAGAAAAAGATCCATCCAAAGGCGGTGAAGGGCGTTTTTCGGCGGTTGAAAACCGCGACCTTCGCGGTTCTTCTGGCGCTGTTCTACCTCGCACCCTGGATAAGGTGGGAGCGTGGCGGCGACGCCCCGGCCCAGGCCGTGCTGTTCGATCTGAACACCCCGCGCTTTTTCATCTTCTGGATCGAGATTTGGCCGCAGGAGATTTACTATCTGACCGGCCTTTTGATCGTCGCCGCGCTTGGGCTGTTTCTCGCCACCGCGCTGGCCGGGCGGGTGTGGTGCGGTTTCGCCTGCCCGCACACGGTGTGGACCGATCTGTTCATCGGAATCGAGCGTTTCTTTGAAGGCGACCGGGCGGAGCGCATCCGGAACGACCGGGCGCCGTGGAGCCTGCGCAAGCTGGCGCGCAAATCCGGCACGCACGCCGGTTGGCTGACTTTGAGCGTCGTCACCGGCTTCGGCTTCGTTTCGTACTTCGCCGACGCGCCGACCCTGGCCCATGAACTGGTCACGTTCAACGCCTCGTATGAGGCCACCAGCTTCTTCGCCCTGTTCACCGGCATGACCTATTTGATGGCCGGTTGGACGCGCGAGCAGATGTGCATGTACATGTGCCCCTGGCCGCGCATCCAAAGCGCGATGCTGGACGAACACAGCCTGGTCGTCACCTACCGCGCCGACCGGGGCGACAATCGCGGGCCGAAGCGCAAGTCGGAAAGCTGGGACGAGCGCCGGGAAAAGGGCTTTGGCGACTGCATAGACTGCGGCCAATGCGTGCAGGTCTGCCCGATCGGCATCGACGTGCGCACCGGCGAGCAGGCCGACTGCATCAATTGCGGCCTGTGCGTGGACGCCTGCGACAGCATCATGATCGCCCAAGGGCTGCCGCCCAAGCTGATCGACTTTGATTCGCTGGCGGCCCACGAAACCCGCGCCAGCGGCAAGACCTATCAGTGGCGCCTGATCCGTCCGCGCACGATCATTTACAGCCTGCTGATGCTGGTGATCGGCGGGGCGATGGCCTGGAGCTTCGCGTTGCGCCCGCGTCTGGACATCACCGTTCTGCGCGACCGCGCCCCCCTGTTCGTCACCCTGTCGGATGGCGGCATCCGCAACGCCTACACCTTCAAGGTCGCCAACAAAACCCGGCAATCGCGCGCCTACGCCCTGACCGTCAGCGGCCTGAACGGCGCTGACATCAAGGTGATCGGCGAGGCCGATGACGCGGAGAGCAAGGACCACGCGGCCACCATCTCCGCCTCCCCCGACAGCGTGGCGACCTACCGCGTTTATGTCACCGCGCCGCGCGGCAACGTGACGGCGGCCTCCACCCCGCTGACCTTCCATCTGTCGGACACCGCCAACGCCGACAAGGACAGCCACGCCAGCGTCTTCCTCGGCCCCGCCACCGGGAACTGACGGGGCGGGAACTGACGGGACGGGACCTGACGGCCAAGCGCGGGCAAGAGCGGATCAAAGGCGGGGAGCTTCGGCCCCCGCCTTTTTCTTGTCCATCGGATGACGAAATCCCTGCCGATGACACGGTTCCGCAATCAAGCGGAGACGAAAACTGTCACACGCCTGCGTCATGGTCGCGTGATTGGATAGGAGCCTGAGACCTGCGACCCCCGACCACGCTTTCACCTTGAGGATGAGCCGGACCATGCGCACGACCATCACCGCCCGCTGCACCTCTCTGATTGGCCGCGCCCGCGCCGCTCTGCGCCGCCCGCTGCGTCGTCCCTTCGCCCGCAACGTCGCCGGTCAGCGCCGCATGCGCATGGAGCATTTGGATCTGGAGCTGTTCCGCAACGATATTGGCGGTTGAGTGCTGAGGCGGCGGGGATCCGTCACCCCCGCTGGGCGGACGAATCGCGGGCCAGCAGATCCCGGATGGCGTTGACCAGCGGTTTCATGTGAAAGGTCGATTCCGGCGACACGGCGACGGTTCCGCCCAGCGCCACGACCGTTTCGGCCACCACCGGACCGACGGCGGCGATGCGGGTGTTGCGGAACCCGGCGCGGAATTCCTCGGCCAGCCCGCAAGCCTCGGCCACCTCATGCAGGCGGCGGACCTGAGGGGAGGCGGTGAAGGCGACGAAATCAACGCGTCCCGCCGCCATGGCGCGAATCGCCGCCTCAACCGCGCCGGTTTCCGAATCCGACGCGTAACGATACGGCGTCACCGCAACCGGCGCCCCGCCGCGCGCCCGCACGGCGTCGAGCAGAATGTCATTCGGATTGCCGGGGTAAAGCTGCACCCCGACCGTGCGCCCGTTCAAATCCTCCTCGGCCAGCGCTTCGATCACGCCGTCGGTGGTCGGCGCCGGAGCGGTTCGATAGGGGCTGAGGCCGATTTCGCGCAACGCCTTCACCGGCTTCGGACCGCGCACGAAAACACGGGTCCGCCCCAACGCGGCGGCGACCTCGGTTTCCCGTCCGTCGGCGCGGGCGACGCTCATCAGGCGCCGCAGCCCCTCGCCGGTCAGCAGGATGACGTCGTTGAAGGCTCCGGCGATCAATTGGTCGAGCCAGTCACGGGCCGGAGCGGGATCGTCGAGATCAAGGATCTTGACCATCGGGCAGCGGATGGTTTCCGCGCCATGCTGCTCCATCATCCCGGCGAACAGATCCAAATCCCGGCTTTCCGGCACCAGAATCCGCCGCCCTGAAAGATCGCCGCCGCCCATGATCTGCTCCCGTCGTTCGCCGCGCGCTGTTGCGCTGGCCCCCTCCCCAGCCCTCCCCCGCTTGACGGCGGGAGAGGGAGCCTTGCCCAATCCCGCGTCATGTTCCCTCTCCCGCGAAGCGGGGGAGGGTTAGGGAGGGGGCAAAACTTGTGCTTGAGGTCAGTCTACCACAACACACGAAACCGTCAGGCCCCTTGGCGACGGCAATGCAGCAGGCTGAACAGGCCAAAGGGCGGCACCGTCTCGACGCTTTGCACCGCCAGGGGCGATCCGTGAAGCAGCGACTCCAGCGTGAAGTCGGGTCGCCAGCCCAACTTCTTCGACAAGGGCGCCAACCAGTTTTCCACCGTGCGGCGGATGCCGGGCCGGGGGGCGGCGAAATGATTGACGATGACGATGTCGCCGCCGGGTTTGCAGACGCGTTCCAGCTCCGCCATCGTGCCTTGCGGGTCGGGCACCACGGTCATCACATACATGGCGACCACCACGTCGAAACTGCCGTCGGCGAAGGCCAGCTTGCCCGCGTCCATCTCCAGCAGCCCTTCAACATGGGCCAGATTTTCCCGCGCCACGCGCTCTTGCGCGACCTTCAGCATGTCGGTGGACAAATCGATGCCGACGACGCTGTTGTCCTTGCGGTAGTCGGACAGCGACAGGCCGGTGCCGACGCCGACCTCCAGAATGCGCAAACCGCCGCGCCGATTGAGCCACGCCACGGCGGCGTGACGGCCCGAAGCCAGCAAGGTTCCGAACACGCGGTCATAAAAACCGGCGTAACGCCGGTAAGCGGCGCGGATGGAAACGGCGTCCATGGCGAAATCCCCTCAGCAACCCGTTGCGGACGGGACCATAGCGGGCTTTGCCCCGTCATGAAAGTGACGCGGAGTCCCGATTGAGCGACGGCGCTGGACAGCGCCCCGCCCGGAACCCTAGGAAAGAGGGCATGCCCCAACCGCCCCGCCCCCACGCCAACAGGCGAGCCAACCGGCTCCGCAGGATTGGCCTTCTCACCCTGGTCTTGATCGTCGTCACCGGGCTGACCGCTTGGGGCGCCCATCGCTGGGCGGAAGCGCTGGCGCTTGATGAATTGACCGTCAATGGCGAGCAGCGCCTGGGCCTCTACGCCAGCAGCATCCGCAACGCGGTCGGACGGTATGATTACCTGCCCGCCCTGACCACCCGCGACCATGATGTGCTCGCCCTGCTGGCCGCCCCGTCGGAAGTTCAGCGCGACGTCGTCAACCGCCGGTTGGAGGAGGCGAACGCCACCGCCGGATCGGCCGCGCTCTACGTCGTCGACGGCGACGGGCTGGCCCTGGCGTCGAGCAACTGGCGCGACCCGGCGCAAAGCTTCGTCGGCCAGCGTTACAACTTCCGCCCCTATGTCCGGCAGGGGATGGAGACCGGCAGCGGGCGCTATTTCGGCATCGGCGTGACGACGGGCCAGCCCGGCTATTTCCTGTCCCACGCCGCCCAGACCGAGCGGGGGGTGATCGGGCTGGCCGTGGTCAAGATCGATCTGGAGCCGTTGCAACGGGATTGGGCGGCGGGCGGCGAACGGGTGCTCGTCACCGACGACAACGGCGTCGTTTTCCTGGCCAGCCACGCCGCCTGGAAATACCGCGCCCTGCGCCCCTTGCCCGCCGAGGTCCGCGCCCGGCTGGCCGAAACCCGCCAGTATGACCGCAGCGATCTGGACGCGCTGGGACTCCGCGAAGGCCCTCTGATGAGCGGCGGCGCCCGGCTGGTCAGCCTGCCCAACCCGGACGGGCCGCGTCACGCCTATCTGATGCAGGACCTCATCCTGCCCGAATTCGGTTGGACCATCCGCTTCCTGTCCGATCTGGAGCCGACGCGAACCCAAGCCAACGCCGCCGCCCTGCTGGCGGCGCTGGCCGTGCTGCTGCTGGCGACCGGCGCGGCGCTGGGCCAGCAACGGCGGCAAACCCTGCGCCTGCAACGCGAATCACACGCCCTGCTGGAACGCCGGGTGGCCGAACGCACCGCCGAACTGGTCGCCGCCAACCGTGTCCTGCGCGAGGCGCAGGAGGAGCTGGTGCAGGCGGGCAAGCTGGCCGCCTTGGGCCAGATGTCGGCGGCCCTGGCGCACGAGATCAACCAGCCGCTGGCGGCGATCCGCACCTTCGTCGCCTCCACCCGCGTTCTGGCCGAACGCGGGGAGGCCGCGCTGGTGCAAAGCAACCTCGCCATGATCGGCGATCTGGCCGAGCGGATGGCGGTGATTTCCGGCCATTTGAAGGATTTCGCCCGCAAGGGTCCGGCGCGGGTCGAAGCGGTGTCGGTCGCCCGCGCGATGAACCACGCGCTGACCCTGCTGGCCCCCCGCCTGCGCGAGGAAGACATCGCGCTGGACATCGACATCCCGCGCGACGCCCTGGTGCGCGGCGACGCGGTGCGGTTGGAGCAGGTCTTCGTCAATCTGCTGCGCAACGCCGCCGACGCCATGGCCGACGCGGAGGACCGCCGTTTGAGCCTGTCCGCCGCGCCGGTCACGGACAACGGCGCGGCGACGTGGGAGATTCGCATCCGCGACCGGGGAACCGGCATCGCCGACGCCGACCAGTTCCGCCTGTTCGACCCCTTTTTCACCACCAAGGAGGTTGGCCAGGGGCTTGGCCTGGGGCTGTCGCTGTCCTATGGAATCGTCCGTGACTTTGGCGGCGCCTTGCGGGCGGAAAACAACCCCGACGGCGGCGCCTGCTTCGTCATCCGCCTGCCGGACGCCAAGGAGCTTTCCTCGCCATGACCACGCCCACCCCCGTCCTGTTCATCGACGACGAACTGGCGATGCGCGTGTCGGTCACGCAATGGCTCCAACTGGCCGGATTCGCGGCGGAGGGGTTCGAGACGCCCGAACGCGCGCTCGACCGGCTGTCGCCGGATTTTCCGGGAATCCTCGTCACCGACGTGAAAATGCCGCGCATGGACGGCATGGCCGTGCTGGCCCGCGCGCTGGAACGCGACGCCGACCTGCCGGTGATCCTCGTCACCGGCCATGGCGACGTGGCGCTGGCGGTGGAGGCGATGCGGCGCGGCGCCTACGACTTCATCGAAAAGCCCTTCGCCCCCGATCATCTGGTCGCCGTCATCCGGCGGGCCTGCGAAAAGCGCCGCCTCGTGCTCGACAACCGGGGCTTGCGCCGTCGGGTCGGCGGCGGCGCGGCGGGGATCGAGGCCCGACTGATCGGCGTCTCCCGCGCCATGGACGATTTGCGGCGGGAAATTCTGGATCTGGCGGCCACCAACGCCAGCGTGCTGATTCACGGCGAAACCGGCGCGGGCAAGGAGCTGGTCGCCCGCTGCCTGCATGATTTCGGCCCGCGCGCCGCCAAGGGCGCCTTCGTCGCGGTCAATTGCGGGGCGATTCCCGACAGCATGGCGGAAAGCGAGCTGTTCGGCCATGAGCCGGGCGCCTTCACCGGCGCCACCCAGCGCCGCGCGGGCAAGCTGGAGCATTCCAGCGGCGGCAGCCTGTTCCTCGACGAAATCGAAAGCATGCCGCTGGCCCTGCAAGTCAAGATGCTGCGCGCCTTGCAGGAACGCACGGTCGAACGGCTGGGATCCAACAAGCCGCTGCCCGTCGATCTCCGCCTGATCGCCGCGACCAAGGTGGACCTGCTCGACCTCAGCGAGGAGGGACGTTTCCGCGCCGATCTTTATTACCGGCTGAACGTCGCCGAGTTGCACATCCCGCCGCTGCGGGCGCGGGCCGAGGACATTCCCCTGCTGTTCGACGCCTTCGTCGCCGACAGCGCCGCCCGCCACACCCGCGACCCGCGCCCGCTGGACGCCGACGATGTGGACGCCCTTCAGGCGCATGACTGGCCGGGCAACGTGCGCGAGCTGCGCAACCTCGCCGAACGCCATGTTCTGTCGGTTGGCCGGGCGGGCGTCGCCGCGCTGCTGCGCCGCCGTCCGGTTGGCGGAGTCGGCGGCGATGGGGCGGCGGCCCGCGCGCTGTCCGATCAAATGGACGCCTTTGAAAAGCGGGTGATCGAACAGGCGCTCGACCGCTGCCGGGGCGACATCAAGGCGGTGATGGATCTTCTGGACATCCCCCGCCGCACCCTGAACGAAAAAATGGCCCGCCACGGCCTGGACCGGGCGCGTTTTTTGCCGCGAGGATAAAGCATGGCCACGATTCACGAAGCCCTGGCGCTGGCGCTCGACCATCACCTCGCCGGACGGGTGGTGGAGGCCGACACGCTCTATGGCCGGATCCTGGAGGTGGACCCGGAAAACGCCGCCGCGCTTCATCTGCACGGCGTGCTGTGCGCGCAGACCGGGCGGTTGACCGACGCGGCGGCGCTGCTGACGTTGGCCGTGCGGCATGGCCCGACAGCGCCCGATCACCATGTCAACCTCGCCAACGCCTTGCGCGCGCTGGGGCGAACCGCCGAGGCCATCGACGCCTATCAGGGCGCGTTGGCGCTGGCGCCGCAGCGGGTGGACGCCGGGTTCGGGCTGGCCGCGTGTCTGGACGCCGTCGGGCGGCGCGAGGAATCCGCCGTCGCCTACCGCGCCCTGCTGGCCCACGCCCCCACCCACGCCGAAGCTTGGAACAATCTGGGGCTGGTCCTGCGGGCGCTGGGCCGCGCGTCCGAAGCGGTGGAGCCGCTGACCGAAGCGGTGCGCCTGACGCCGCTCGACGCCCGAACCCAAACGAACCTCGCCATGACCCTCGACCGGGCGGGCGACGCCGAGGGGGCGATGGCGGGTTACGCCCGCGCGCTGGCGCTGGATCCGGCCTTCGCCTCGGTGTTGACCGGGTTGGCGCGCTGTCGGCTTCGCGTCGGAGACGCCGCCGACGCCGAGCGGTTGAAAGGCTGGAGCTTGCGGCTGCGGCCCGACGCCCCCGATCTGCACGCCGCTCTGGCCCGACTGCGCGCGGATCGCCCCACCCTGGCCGACGCGCATCTGCGCCGCCTGTTGGCCCTGACCCCCGCCGACGCCGAGGCCTGGAACGCGCGCGGCTTGCACGCCCGCCGCGTCGGTCGGGCGCGCGACGCGCTGGCCGCCTTCCGTCGGGCGGTGGTCTTGCGCCCCGATCTGGGCGGCGGGCGGATCAATCTGGCGCTGGCGCAGCGCGACCTTGGCCAGCCCGAACGGGCCATAGCCGAGGCGCGGGTCGCCGCCGCTCTGACCCCCGACGTTTCGGCGGTTCTCAACAATTTGGCCCTGGTCTGCGAAAGTTTGGACCAGCCGGGCGCGGCGGCGGCGCTGATGGCTCGGGCGCTGCGCTTGACGCCGCTCGACGCCGACGGCTGGGCCTATCGCGGGGCGATGCTGCGACGGGCGGGGCGGATCTCCAGCGGCTTGGACGCCTGTAACCGCGCCCTGGCGCTCGCCCCCGCTTTGGTCGGCGGGTTGGCCAACCGGGCGGTGATCCGTCAGGATCTGGGGGACCTCGACGCGGCCATCGCCGACAACCGCCGCGCCGTCGTGACGGCTCCCGACCGCGCCGATCTGCATTCCAACCTGCTGCTGTCCTTGCAATACAGCCCAAAAGTGACGGCAGGAGCCTTGCTGGCCGAACACCGGCTGTGGGACGACCGGCATGGCCGCCCCCACGCCCCGCGCGCGGGCTGGCGCCACCCCAACGCGCCCGACCCGGAGCGCCGTTTGCGCGTCGGCTATGTTTCCGCCGATTTCGGCTATCACCCCATCGGCTACTTCCTGGCCCCCCTGCTGCCCGCCCACGACCGCGCGGCGGTGGAGGTTTTTTGTTACAACGCCAAACCGCGCGAAGACGGCATGACCCGCCGCCTGATCGCCGGGGCCGACCATTGGCGCTCCATCCATGGCCTGGACGACGCGGCGGCGGCGGGGTTGATCGCGGCGGACGGCATCGACATCCTGATTGATCTGGCCGGGCACACCGCCAACAACCGGCTGCCTCTGTTCGCCCGCAAGCCCGCCCCTGTCCAAGCCACCTGGGCCGGTTACGTCGGCACCACCGGCCTGTCGGCGATGGACGCCCTGATCGCCTGCCCGCGCCAGATGCCGCCCGGCAGCGACGCCAGCGTGGTCGAACGGGTGGTCCGCCTGCCCGATGATTACGTGTGCGTCCTGCCACGGGAAAACGCTCCCGCCGTTGGCCCGCCGCCCTGCGACGGCGCTGGTCACGTCACCTTTGGTTGCTTCAACAACCGGACCAAGCTGTCCGAACCAACCTTGGCCCTGTGGGCGCGCCTGCTGAACCGCCTGCCGACGGCAAGGCTGTTGCTGAAAACGCACCAATTCGACGACGCGGGCGTGCGGACCAAGCTGCTGGCCGCCATCGTCGGGTTGGGCGGCGATCCGACGCGGGTGGAGTTGTCGGGAGCCGCCCGGCACGCCGATCTGCCCGGATGGTACAACCGCATCGACGTGGCGCTGGATCCCTTCCCCTATTCCGGCGGGCTGACCACCCTGGAAGCCCTGTGGATGGGCGTTCCGGTGGTGACGCTGGGCGGAGGGGATCGCTTTTGCGCCCGCCACTCCGTGGCCCATCTCACCGCCGCCGGGCTTCCCGAACTCATCGCCGCCGACGCCGACGCCTATCTGGACATCGCCGCCGGGTTGGCGCAGGACCGCGCGGGGTTGGCCCTGTTGCGGGCGGGATTGCGGGATCGGATGGCCGCCTCCCCTGTGTGTGACGGACCACGCTTCGCCCGCCATTTGGAGGAAGCCTACCGGATCTTGTGGCGCGACTGGATTCAATCCGCCCGCTCCTGACGCCCTCCGCAGCCCGAGTCGCGGCGATACGGAGCAAGCGCGGCCTGAGAAATTTTCTGATTCTATGAGTGCGCAAAAATTTCTTTTCCTCTGCAATATCCTTTAGTCGCCCAATATCAAAAACCTCCAATCGGAAACCGGCGCTTTCTATTCGCGCCGAATCCCCTCAATCCACGCGGCAGTAATCACCAGATTTTCAAAATTTGCGATTTGCAGCCATTATTTTACTATCCTAGCTCCTCTGATTTCATCCGCACCTCTTCCCCGGATATTATCCCAGCTATCCCATTTGCCCGCTCCGCTATCCCTCGTGCATGCAGAAATATGCAGGCCATCGCCGCTACACTGGGTTTCAAGATGGTGGTTCGTGAAAGCAACGGATCATCAAGCGCTCAAAACCGGCGCCAGCATCGGTTTTGGATCTGTGTGGTGGAGGGCCGTTCTGATGTTCACGCAAACCGATTGCCTTGTTCATATCGTTGACGGCGACCTGCTGCTGCGCAGCACCTTGGCGCGCGCTTTGGGAGCCGTCGGCATCGCCTGCCGCGTTCACAGCACCGGGGCCGACGCGTTGTCCGTCCTGGGGACCGGCTCGGCCTGTCTGGTCGTGCGCAGCGAGCTGCCCGACATGACCGCTCAGGAACTGATCGCCGAAGCCGGACTGCACGGCCATGATCTGCCGGTCCTCGTCATCACCGACCATGGCGATGTGGACGCCGCCGTCAGCGCCATGAAGGCGGGGGCCACCGACTGCCTGGCGCACCCCTTCGCCACGCCGACCTTCCTGGATCGGGTCCGCGCCTGTCTGGCGACCGACAGCCCCTACGCCCAACAGCGCGACCGGAGCCGCGACGCCGTTCGCCGTTTGACGCTGTTGAGCCGCCGCGAGGCCGAGGTTCTGCGCCTGATCGTCGAAGGCAAGCAGAGCAAGACCATCGCCTGGGATCTGGGCATCAGCATCAAGACGGTGGAGGTCCACCGCGCCCGCATCATGGAGAAAACCGGCTGCCGGTCGATCGTCGGTTTGGGCCGACTCTGGGAAGCGGCGGAAATGCTGCGCGCCCACAGCATCCCACGCTCGATCCCCATGATGCCCGCTATGGTCGAAGTGGTCGCCCCCTGATCCATCCCCCAAGCGAGAGATTGGGGGTGAAAAACGGTGTGATGCTAGGGTTGTCGTCCATATGGCAGGCTAACGCTTGGGTTAGCGCCGCCGCTGGCCTTACACTCCCGCGCGTTGATCCCACACCGTGTTCAGTGGAGCCTTCTTATGTTGCCCACGCATTGCCATCATCGTGTTGATGTCGCGTCAACCGCCGACATCAACACGGCGCGACGCTGTGCGATGCGCTTGGCGGAGGGGCGGCTCTTCGACATTGACCGCCAACGTCTGGACGCCGTGGTGGCGGCGCTGGGCGAGCGCGCCAGTCTTTTATCCGGCGGAGGCACGTTTTTGATGCGTCGCTGGGGCGCCGAAGGGGTGGAGTGCCTCACCTTCGACCGAAACCCGCCCGCCAACTCCACAGACGCCGATCCTGGCGCCGCCGCGCTGGCGGCGGCCCGCGCGCAAGCCGACCAGTTCACAACACACGCCACCCCCTTCGTCGGCAGCGCCCATTTGGCGCGGATCTGGCCCATGAACGCCGCCGACGCGCCATTTCCCGGATCCGTGGTCGATGTCGGGGCGGTGATGGTCGCCCGCCCCGGCGCCGAGGCCTGTGGCGACGGCTGGTATTTTCGGTGCGACAACCCCAACAACGGCGTGGCCATGGTCGTCGATGGCATGCCGGGCGCCAGCGCCAGCGCCCGCCGCGTCGAAGCGGTGGTTGCCGCGACCACCCCCGGCCTGTCGCCGCAGATGGTGATTGGCGCCATCCGGCGCGACATCGCCGACACGCAGACCGGCACCGTCGCGGTGTTGCGAATCAGCGGAGAGGCCGTGGATTACACCGCGTTGGGCACCGTCGCCGGAGCCGTCATCCGCGACCGCAAAGTCACGTCGCTCGCCGCGCGCTGGGCCATGGTCGGCTACAACCCGCAAATTCCCGCCTGCGTTCATCTTGTCTGGACGGCGGGCGATCACGTCATCCTGCACAGCGACGGGTGCGCCCGCCTGCCGGTGCTGTTCATCGAACGCAACTTGCACAACGTGGATCCGACTCTGGCCGCCGCCGTCCTGCTGCGCGATGGGACGGCGGCGGACGACGATCAGACCATCTTGATCCTGCGCAACACCACCCACCCAACAACCGATCAAGCCGATGGGACGACCGAGCCGGGAACCGTCTGACCGAACGGCTCCCCGCTGGATCATCCGACGAGCGTCATCACACGGCGGGCGGAGTCGTCACCATGTCGCGGATGCTGCTTTTCAACAGCTTGCCGGTGGCGGTGTGCGGCAGCGACTCGACAAAGCGGACGTCGTTGGGGATGGACCATTTGGCGATTTTGCCGTCGAAGACCGCCAACAGCTCCTCTTTGGTCAGGCTGGCGCCTTCTTTCACCACGACGACCAGCAACGGGCGCTCGCCCCATTTTTCATCGGGGATGGCGACGGCGGCGGCCTCCTGCACGGCGGGGTGGCCGACGGCGATGTTTTCCAGATCAATCGAACTGATCCACTCGCCGCCCGATTTGATGACGTCCTTGGTGCGGTCAACGATCTGCACATAGCCGTCGGCGTCCATCGTCACCACGTCGCCCGTCTCGAACCAGCCGGGGACGGTCTCGTGCGCCGGGCTGGAGTCCAGGCCGAAATAAGACGAGCAGACCCAGGAGCCGCGCACCAGCAACCGACCAAAGCTTTTGCCGTCGCGCGGCACGTCGTTTCCGTTGCTGTCCAGAACGCGGAACTCGATGCCGCAAATCGGACGCCCTTGCTTGGAGGCCAGCGCCAGCGCGTCCTCAGCGCTCATTCCGGCGTGTTTGCCCTTGGGCATGTTGGCGAGGCCAAGCGGGCTGGTTTCCGTCATGCCCCAAGCGTGCAGAACCTCGACCCCATGCTCCTTGAAGCGCTGGATCATGATCGGCGGGCAGGCGGAACCGCCGATGGCGACGCGGCGCAGCCCCCCCAGCCCCTTCTTGTTGGCGTCCAACCAGTTCAGCAACGCCAACCAGACCGTCGGCACCCCGGCGGTGTTGGTCACGCCTTCGCTCACGAACAGCTCATGCAGGCTGGCGCCGTCCAGCTTGGCGCCGGGCAGCACCAGCTTGGCCCCCACCATCGGCGCGGCGTAGGGAATGCCCCAGGCGTTGACGTGGAACATCGGCACCACGGGCAGCACGACGTCGGACGCCGACAAATCGAACACGTCGGGCAGGCAGGCCGCCAACGCGTGCAGCATGGCCGAACGATGGCTGTACATCACCCCCTTGGGGTGGCCGGTCGTGCCGGAGGTGTAGCACATGCTGCACGCGGCGTTCTCGTCCAGCTCCGGCCAATCGAACTGGTCGGGCTGGTCCGCCAGCAGATCCTCATAACACAGAAGGTTGGGCAGGCTGGAGGTCGGCATGTGGGCGGCGTCGGTCATCACGACGACGGCCTTCACCCCGGCCAGATGCTCGGCCAGCCCCTCCAGCAACGGGATGAAGGTCAGATCGGCGAACAGCACGCGGTCTTGCGCGTGGTTGACGATGTAGGCGATCTGTTCGGGGAACAGGCGCGGGTTGATGGTGTGGCAGACCATGCCGGAACCGCCGATGGCGTAATAGCATTCCAGATGGCGATAGCCGTTCCAGGCCAACGTGCCGATGCGGTCGCCCGGCTCCAGCCCCAGTTTCGCCAGCGCGTGGGCCAGCTTTTGCGCGCGCGCCCAGGCGTCGGCGTAGCTGTAGCGATGGATCGGCCCTTCGGTGGTGCGCGACACGATTTCCGTGTCGGCGTGGTACAGCGCGGCGTGGCGCAACGCCGTCGTCACCAAAAGCGGCACGCCCATCATCAATCCACGCAGCATCGGTTTCTCTCCCAGTTCTTTGATTCGTTTCGGTTTGTTCGTTTGATTGTGCGCTCAATCGGCGGCCAGCGCCGGTTCACAGGCGGCCAGACGCCCTTCGGCGTCCTGCTCCATCGCTTTCAACTCGCCAACGATCTCGGCGATTTCCGTCTGCATTCGCTCCAGCGCCGCCAGCCGGGCGCGGATTTTCGTCAGCCCGTCGAGGTATTGCCGCGCGCTGGGCCGACCGGAACGGTAATGGGCCAGATACTCGGCGATCTGCTCCAACGAAAAGCCGACGCGGCGGAATTTCAAAATCAGAATCAGCCGCGCCCGATCACGGTAGGTGAAGACCCGCCGCCCGCCCGCCCGTTGCGGCGACAGCAGCCCCTTTTCCTCGTAAAAACGCAGCGCCTGCGGCGTCAAATCGAACTCAGCCGCCAGTTCGGTGACGCCGTACACCCGGTTCTTGTCGGTCATGGACCCCCTCCCCACGCCGACGATTCCGCCATGGACAATTTGCAAAGTCAACTTTAATGATCTAAAGCGCGCTTTATGTGGGGCGCGTGACGACAGACTGCGACGTTCCGTCACAGCGCCGCCTCGTCAAGCTTGACCGGCCCATCAATCCAACCGACGCTGAATCAGCGCCTCGATCTGGTTGGCCAGTTCGGCGGCCGTCCGTTCGGCCCCCGGATCCGCGCCGACCCGCAGCATGGCGCGGATGGCCAGCAGATGCAGACGAATGATTCCCGGATCGGCCGCAACCCGCGCGGGATCGGCGATCAAACGCTGCAAGGATCCGATGACCCGCCCCGCCGAGGACGGCATCCGATCCAGCGCGCCGCGACGAAACCGCTCCAGCGGCTCGCCCATGCGCGACAGCGTGTCGGCGCAACGGTCCAGCGCGCTCAACGCCTCGCTGACCAGCCGGTCCAGATCCTCACGGACGGCGACGGCGTTGGCGGCGGCGATCATCCCCGCCGTCGAACGCTCCTGCGGCGGCGACGCCAGCGCGCGCAGAATCGACACCCGGCTTTGCAAGGCGCGCTTGACCGCCATCTCGTCGCCCGACACCTTCGCCATCAGCAACCCGTCGGGCGGCAGCAGAACGACGTCGGACGCCGGAGCGTCAAGCGCGCGGCGGTCCTGCGCCACCGGTCGGTCCAGCCGTCGCCGATCCGGCCCCTTGTAGCCAGGGGCGGACACGAAGCCGCGCGGACGGCTGACCACGTCGAGAATCCGGTCACGGATGCGCGCCGGGGCGAGCGGCTTGACCAGAAAATCGGTCGCCCCGGCGTCGCGGCCCGTCTTCACATACTGCCGGTCGCCATGCGCGGTCAGCAGAATGATCGGCAGCGTCGGATCGGGCGATTCGGGATGGCTGCGGACGATGCGGATCAAATCAAGGCCGCTGGCGCCCGGCATGTCCCAGTCGGTGAAAACCAGATCGGGACCGATTTCCTTGATGATCTCCAGCGCTTCGGTCGTGCCGCTCGCCTCGGTGACGCGGGCAAAGCCCAGGTGACGCAGAATCGCCCGCAGAATCTGTCGGGTGTTCGCAATGTCGTCGACGATGAGGATCTCAAGAGCGCCATAACCGGACGGAAGCATGTCGGACGTCAGACTCACTCAAATCACCTGCGTGATGGGCACCATAAAGCCCCATGCTCAACAAATCGTAACGATTGGCGCTCTGCGAAGAAAAACCCAGAGTAGGGTTGCCCCCCAGACGATGGAAGAGGCGAACGACCGTCAGCGTCGGCGGGGGTGGAAATCTCCCCTTTCTGGCGGCCCAAGCCCTGGTCTTCGGCCTCGTGCTCGCCCTGCCCCAACTGGTCCACATGGCCGAACCCAACGACCCCACCGCCGCCCGCGCCGGAGGGTGTTTCGGCACGCATCAACATGAAAATGGATTTACAGAAATAGGCGATTTGTGTAACTGAGTAATCCATCGCTGGTGACACCTCACGAACCGAGACGCCGACGCATGGACCAGCCCACCCCACCCGCCGCGACCGAATCCCTGCTGATGCGGATGCAGCAGCACCAGACCCGGTTGCCCCCGGCGCTGGCCAAGGTCGGGGCCTGGGCGTTGGCCTACCCGTTCCGCACCGCCACCTTGAAAATCGGCGAATTGGCCGCCGCCGCCGAGGTGTCGGTCGCCTCGGTCAACCGCTACGCCACCGCGCTGGGGTATGAGGGGTATCCCGAATTCCGCGACGATCTGCTGCGCGCCTTTGAATCCACCTTCGCCCCGGTGGAAAAGCTGCGGGCGGCGGTGTCGCGCGACACCTCCAACGCCGAAATCATGCGGGAATCGCTGGCCTGCGACGCCGCGAACATCGCCCGCACCCTGGATCTGCTGCAACCCGAGCAGTGCGAAGAGGCCATCCGCCTGATCCGCAGCGCCAAGCGCGTCTACACCTGCGGCATGGGCGACAGCGCCTATATGGCGACTTTTTTGGCCGACATGCTCGACCCCTATGTGGATTGCGCCAGCGCGGCGGTGGAGTTCGCCGGGCCGGAACGCTCGATCCGCCGCTTGATGAAGGTTCAGCCCGGCGACCTGATGATCGCCATCACCACCCCGCGCTATTCGCGCCGCACGGTGGAGCATGTCCAGCATTGCCGGGAACAGGGCGCGCGCACGCTGGCGCTGACCGACTCCCCCGACTCCCCCGTCGTGCCGCTGGCCGACGTCACTCTGCTGGCCGGGGCCGATCATGGGGTTTTGCACAGCTCGACCACCGGCATGATGGCGTTGATTATGGCGCTGGGCGCGGCGCTCGCCCGCAGCGGCAACAACACGGTGGACCGCGCCGCCGACATGGCCGAGCGCATTTTGCCCTATCTGCACGTCGTCCCCAAACCGGGCCGGGGGGAGCGATGACGCGCCGCTCCGTCGCTCCCCCGACCGCCGTTTTCCTTCGTTTCAACCAGGGCTGAAACCGATGACCATCTCTTACTGGAACGGGCGTTACCTGCCGCTGGATCAGGTTCAGGTGTCGCCGCTTGATCGCGGCTTTCTGTTCGCCGACGGTCTGTATGAGGTCACGGCGGCCTACAACGGGCGCCTGTTCGAGGCCGAGGCCCACGTCGCCCGCCTGCAACGCGGTCTGGCGGCCCTGCGCATCGAAACCGGGATGAGCGACGGCGATTGGCTGGCCATTCTGGAACGGCTGACGGCGGAGTCCGGCGTCAACGGCGATCTGACCGTTTATCTGCAAGTCACGCGCGGCGCGGCGGCGGCCCGCGCCCACGGCTTTCCCGCCGGGGTGACGCCCACCGTCTTCGGCATGGTCAGCCCGCTGAAGCGCCCGCCCGATTCCTGGCGCGAGCAGGGCGTCGCCGCCCTGACCATGCCCGATATCCGGTGGGGCCGCTGCGATCTGAAGAGCATTGCTTTGTTGGGCAGCGTGCTGGCCCAGCAGGCCGCCACCGACGCCGGTGTGACCGACGCCATCCAGATCCGCGACGGCTTCGTCACCGAAGGCGCGGCGACCAACGTCTTCGTGGTCAAGGACGGCGTCATCGCCACCCCGGTCGCCGATCACCGCATCCTGGTCGGCATCACCCGCCAAGTGATTCAGCGTTTGGCCGCGACGGCGGGCCTGCCCTTTGTCGAGCGCGACGTCCGCGCCATCGAACTGGCTGCGGCGGACGAGGTGTGGATCGCCAGCACCACCAAGGAAATCACCCCCGTCACCACCATCGACGGTCGTTTGGTCGGAACCGGCAAGCCCGGCCCGGTGTGGAGCCGCGTCGCCGCCCTCTTCGCCGAAAGCCAGGGCCGATGAACGCGCCCGCCGACAACCGCCTTCTGTCGGTCGAAGGGCTGTCGGTCGCCTTTCAGGGCGAACATGGCCCGATCACCGTGGTCGATGACGTCAGCTTTTCGGTGGCTCCGGGCGAAACGGTGGCCATCGTCGGCGAATCCGGGTCCGGCAAATCCGTCACCTCGCTGTCGCTGATGCGGCTGGTCGATTACGCGGGCGGGCGGATCACCAAGGGGGCCATCCGTTTCCGGGGCCGCGACGGGCGGGAACGCGATCTGGCGCTTCCCCCGGCGGAAGAGTTGACCGGCATGCGCGGCAACGACATCGCCATGATCTTTCAGGAACCGATGACGTCCCTGAACCCGGTCTTCACCATCGGCGACCAGATCGCCGAGGCGGTGATGCTGCATCAGGGCGTGGACCGCAAGGCCGCGCGCGCCGAGGCGCTGCGCATGCTGGAACGGGTCCGCATCCCCGAACCGGCCCGCCTGCTCGACCGCCACCCGCACCAGCTTTCCGGCGGCATGCGCCAGCGGGTGATGATCGCCATGGCGTTGTCCTGCCGCCCGTCGTTGCTGATCGCCGACGAGCCGACGACGGCGCTGGACGTCACCATCCAGGCGCAAATTCTGCGCCTGATCCGGCTGTTGCAGCGCGACATGGGCATGGGCGTGATCTTCATCACCCACGACATGGGCGTGGTGGCCGAGGTCGCCGACCGCGTCGTCGTGATGTGGCGCGGCCAAAAGGTGGAGGAAGGGACGGTCGAACAGATCTTCGCCGCCCCCAAACACCCCTACACCAAGGCCCTGCTGTCGGCGGTGCCCAAGCTGGGCGCGCTGCGCGGCCAGGATTTGCCCGCCCGCTTCCCCCTGCTGGTGGTGGACGACGCCGGCAAAAGCGATGGGGCGAACAGCGACACAGCCCCCGCCATCCACCAACAGGACACGGTGCGGCACGCCGCCGCCCCGCTGCTGGAGGTGTCCAACCTCGTCACCCGGTTCGACGTCCGCAAGGGTGTGTTCGGCACGCTGAAGGCCCGCGTCCACGCGGTGGAGCGGGTTAATTTCTCGGTGCGTCCGGGCGAAACGCTGGCGCTGGTCGGGGAATCGGGCTGCGGCAAATCCACCACGGGCCGCACCATCATGGGGCTGCAACGCTCGACCGCCGGGGCCATCCGCTTCGACGGGACGGACACGGTGGCGCTCGATTCCAACGGTCAGGCCAAGCTGAAGGAGAAGATCCAATACATCTTCCAGGATCCCTTCGCCTCGCTGAACCCGCGCATGACCGTGGGATTCAGCGTCGCCGAACCGATGCTGGTCCATGATTACGTCCCCAACGGCCGCCCCGGCCTGTCGCGCCGCCGCGCCATCGAGGAGCGGGTGGCCGATCTGCTGACCCAGGTCGGCCTGAAGCCGGAACACGCCCACCGCTACCCGCACGAATTTTCCGGCGGCCAGCGGCAGCGCGTCTGCATCGCCCGCGCGCTGGCCTGCGATCCCAAACTCATCATCGCCGACGAGGCGGTGGCGGCGCTCGACGTGTCGATCCAGGCGCAGATCGTCAATCTGCTGATGGATCTCCAGGCCAAGCGCGGGCTGTCCTATCTGTTCATCTCGCACGACATGGCGGTGGTGGAGCGGATCAGCCACCGCGTCGCCGTCATGTATCTGGGGCAGATCGTTGAAATCGGCCCGCGCCGGGCGGTGTTCGAGAATCCCCAGCACCCCTACACCCGCCGCCTGATGGCGGCGGTGCCAGTCGCCGATCCCAGCCGACGCACGGGAGAGCTGACGCTGTTGACCGGCGAAATCCCCAGCCCGATCCGCAACCTCGGCGACGAGCCGCAGGTCCAGCCGCTGGTCGCGGTGGGGAATGACCACTACGTCGCCCGCCACGCGGTCGGCGGCGATTTCTGATTCTGAATCAAAAAAACGGGAGAGTTCACGTGACGCGCTTCGCCCTTCCCCTGGTCGCCGGTCTGCTTTGCTGCACCGCGCTGACCAACGCCGCCTTCGCCGCCAAGGATCTGGTCGTCGGCGTTCCCGACAATTTGACCACCTTGGATCCCGCCGACGTCAACGACACCCTGTCGCAGTCGGCCACCCGCACCATGCTCCAGGGCCTGTTCGCCTTTGACAAGGACATGAAGCTGATTCCGCAACTGGCGGAAAGCTTCACCGTCAACGACACGGCGACCGAATACACCTACAAGCTGCGCAAGGGCGTCGTCTTCCACGACGGCACGCCGTTCAACGCCCAGGCCGTGAAGACCAGTTTCGACCGTCTGTCGAACCCGGCCAACAAGCTGAAGCGCCAGAGCCTGCTGTCTATGCTGGCCGAAACCGTGGTGGTGGACGATCACACCATCACGTTGAAGCTGTCGCAACCCTTCGGCGCGCTGAACAACAACCTCGCCCATCCCGGCGCCATGATCCACAGCCCCAAGGCGCTGGAAACCTATGGCAAGGACATCGGTCGGCACCCGGTCGGCACCGGCCCCTTCAAGTTCGTGAGCTGGCAGGCCGACACCATGCTGGCGGTCAAGAACACCAATTATTGGAAGCCCGGCCTGCCCAAGGTGGACAGCGTGACCTTCCGCAGCGTGCCGGAAAACGGCAGCCGCATCGCCATGCTGCAAACCAACGAGGCGCAGTTCGTCTATCCGCTGCCGTCCGAAATGACGCCGATGGTGGAAAAGAACCCGGCCCTCAGCGTCATCAGCGGTCCGTCGATCATCGCGCGCTATGTGGCGATGAACACGATGAAAAAGCCCTTCAACGACGTCCGCGTTCGTCAGGCGTTGAACTACGCCATCGACAAGAACGCCTGGGCCAAGATCGTCTATCGCGGCTACGCCGGGCCGCTGCCCTCGCCGCTGCCGCCCAAGCTGGGCTTCCACGTCCCGCAAGCCCAACAATATGATTATGACGTGGCCAAGGCCAAGGCGCTGCTGGCCGAGGCTGGCTACCCGAACGGCTTTGAAGCCGAGATGTTCGGACGCAACAACACGAACTTCATTCGCGGCATGCAGTTCGTCCAGCAGCAATTGTCCCTGGTCGGCGTCAAGCTGACGGTCACGCCGCTGGAAGCGGGCGTCGAAACCGCCCGCGTCTGGGGCGTGGAAAAGCCGGAGGACGCCACCGTGCAGATGCAGTATGGCGGCTGGTCGGCCTCGACCGGCGACGCCGATTGGGGTCTGCGTCCGCTGCTGTGGGGCAAGGGCTTCCCGCCCAAATTCTTCAACGTCGCTTATTACAAAAACGAGACGGTGGACGCCGCGATTGAGGCGGGCATCGCCACCGCCGACACCGCCAAGCGCGCCGAAGCCTACCGCGTCGCCCAGGAGCAGATCTGGAAGGACGCCCCGTGGCTGTTCCTTGGCGTTGAAAATCTGCTGGCCGCCCAGACCAAGAGCCTGACCGGCCTCAATCAGGTCGCCGACGGCGGCTTGCAGATCGAAGACGCCGACATCCAGTGAGCGCCAGCGGGACGCGCCCGGCCAAACGGTCGGGCGCGTCCCGCGCCTTCTTTTCCGGGACGATTGCCCCATGCTGAAATATCTTGTCGGTCGCGTCGCCGGGATCATCCCGGTGCTTCTGGTGATTTCCGTCTTCGTCTTTGGCTTCGTCCATCTGCTGCCCGGCGATCCGGCGCGGCTGGTGGCGGGCAGCGACGCCAGCGCCAGCGACATTGAACTGGTGCGCCAGGATCTCGGCCTCGACAAGCCCCTGTGGGTCCAGTATGGCCGCTTCCTCGGCAACGCGGTCCAGGGCGAGTTCGGACGGTCGATGAAGACCAAACGGACGGTCGCCGAAGAGATCGGCAGCCGCTTCCTGCCCACCTTGTATCTGACCGGCGCGGCGATGGCCTGGGCGACGTTGGCGGGGCTGTTGATCGGCGTGGCGTCGGCGACCAAGCGCGGGCGCTGGCAGGATCACGTCGGCATGTTCGTCGCGGTGTCGGGCATCGCCTTTCCGTCCTTCTGGCTCGGTCTGTTGATGATCGACCTGTTTTCGGTGCAACTGCGCTGGCTGCCGACCAGCGGCTACGGCACATGGCAACATTTCGTCATGCCGTCGCTGACGCTGGGGTTGGGGGTGGCGGCGGTTATGGCGCGCTTCACCCGCTCCGCCTTCATCGACATCGCGCGCGAGGATTACGTCCGCACCGCGCGGGCCAAGGGCGTGCCGTCGCGGCTGGTGGTGTGGAAACACACGCTGCGCAACGCCATGATTCCGATCATCACCATGGTCGGCCTGCAATTCGGCTTTCTGCTGGGCGGATCCATCGTCGTCGAAACGGTGTTTTCCTGGCCGGGGCTGGGGCGGCTGCTGGTGGACAGCGTGTCCTACCGTGACTACACGGTGATTCAGGCGGAAATCCTGCTGTTTTCGTTGGAATTCATCCTCATCAACCTGCTGGTCGATGTGTTGTACGCGCTGGCCAACCCCGAGATTCGCTACTCATGAGCACGACCGCGCAGGCCGCGACGGCCACCGATTCCATTCGCTCTCCGCTGGGCGAGTTCTGGCGCAAGTTCCTGCGGCGGCGCACCGCCGTGGTCGCCGGGCTGAGCCTGCTGTTGCTGGCGCTCGCCGCCGCCGCCGCGCCCTGGATCGCCCCCTACGACCCGGCGGGCTTCGATTACGACCGGGTGCTCGAAGGGCCATCCTGGGCGCATTGGGCCGGGACCGATTCCTATGGGCGCGACATCTTCAGCCGCATCCTGTGGGGCGCGCGGATTTCGCTGTCGGTCGGGCTGCTGTCGGTTCTGCTCGGCGGGATCGTCGGCATCACGTTGGGCCTCATCAGCGGCTTTCGCGGCGGGTTCATCGACTCGTTGATTATGCGGCTGTGCGACGTGCTGCTGGCCTTCCCCGGCATTCTGCTGGCCATCGGCATCGTCGCCGTTCTGGGGCCGGGGATTGAAAACGTCGTCTACGCCGTCGCCATCTTCTCCATCCCGGTCTTCGCCCGGCTGGTGCGCGGTAGCACGCTGTCGTTGAAGCAAGCGGTCTATGTCGACGCCGCCCGCGCCATCGGCGTGCGCGACCGCATGCTGATGCTGCGCCACATCCTGCCCGGCACGCTGCCCAGCGTGATCGTTTACCTCTCCATGCGCATCGGCACCTCGATCCTGACGGCGGCCAGCCTGAGCTTCATCGGGCTTGGCGCCCAGCCGCCCAGCCCGGAATGGGGGGCGATGCTGGCCGATGGGCGCAGCTACATCGGCGTCGCCAGCCACGTCACCTTTTATCCGGGTCTGGCGATCTTCCTCACGGTGCTGGCCTTCAACCTGCTTGGCGACGGATTGCGCGATGCCCTCGACCCCAAGCTGCGCTGACGCCGCCGCCCCGCGCCGCGCCCGCGATCTGGGGCTGGCCTGCGGGCGGTTGAAACCGGGGCCGCGCAACGCCATCACCGACGTTCCCGGCGTGCGCGTCGGCCATTGCACGCTGAGCGACGGCGCGACGCAAACCGGCGTCACCGCCATCCTGCCGCACGGCGGCAACCTCTACCGCGACAAGCCGGTGGCTGCCGCCGACGTGCTGAACGGCTTCGGCAAAAGCGTCGGCCTGACGCAGGTGGAGGAGTTGGGGACGCTGGAAACACCGATCCTGCTGACCAACACCCTGTCGGTCGGCACGGTCGCCACCGCGCTGATCCGCCACGCCATCACCGCGAATCCCGACATCGGTCGGACCACCGCGACCGTCAACCCGGTGGTGATGGAGTGCAACGACGGTCCCCTGAACGACATCCAGGCGATGGCGGTGACGGAGGCGCACGCCGCCGCCGCGCTGGCCGAGGCCCTGGCCTCCCCCGACGGGTCGGCGGTCGCCGTCGGTTCGGTCGGGGCCGGGCGCGGCATGTCCTGTTTCGGCTTCAAGGGCGGAATCGGCACAGCGTCGCGTCGTTTGAAACTGGACGGCGAACGCTGTCACCTGGGCGTTTTGGTGCTGGCGAATTTTGGGCGGGCGGGCGAGTTGCGCCTGCCCGACGGGCGGCGCGTCGGCCCGCCGCCGCAGGACTCCGATCCGGAAAAGGGATCCGTCATCGTCATCGCCGCCACCGACGCGCCGTTGGACCATCGGCAATTGCGCCGGGTGATCCGCCGCGCCGGGGTGGGGTTGGCCCGCGTCGGCTCCTTCTGGGGCCATGGCAGCGGCGACATCGCCTTGGGCTTCACCACCGCCAACCGGATCGACCATGACGAAACCGCCGACAGCATCCCCTTCCGCGTCTTGAACGAACGCCGCATCGACGCCCTGTTCGAGGCGATGGCCGAGGCGACGCAGGAGGCGGTTCTCGACGCGCTGGTCGCCGCCGCCCCCGTGACCGGACGGGACGGCGCGACCCGCCCCTGCCTGTCCGCCCTTTTGACCACATCATTCTGATCGCCTTATGCTGACCGCTGGGAGCCTGCCTTTGAAGATCTACATCTCCGCCGACATCGAGGGCGTCGCCGGGGTGGTCGCCCCCAACCAGGTGACGCCGGGCAACCCGGAATATGAGCGCGCCCGCCGCCTGATGACCGCCGAGGTCAACGCCGCCATCGAAGGCGCGCTGGCGGGCGGAGCCACCGAGATCCTGGTGAACGACAGCCACGGCCCGATGCTCAATCTGCTGCCCGACGAGTTGCACCCCGCCGCCGACCTTATTTTGGGCCGTCCCAAGCCCAACGGCATGTTCGCCGGGTTGGAGCCGGATTTCGCGGGCGTGCTGTGTCTGGGTTTCCACGGGTCGGCCCGCCGCGCTGGGATTCTCGCCCACACCACCAACAGCTTCGCCTTTGGCCGGGTCCGCGTGAACGGGCTGGAACTGGGCGAGGCGGGCTGTTACGGCGCGTATGCGGGCGAACTCGGCGTGCCGGTGATCCTGCTGTCGGGCGACGACCGCTTCGCCGAGGAGATCGAACCGCTGTTCCCCGAGGCTGAGCGGGTGGTGGTCAAACAGGCGTTGGGCCAACGCGCCGCCCGTTCCGTCGCGCCCATGATCGCGCGCGACCGACTGCGCGCGGCCAGCCGCCGCGCGGTCGAACGCGCGGCGCGCGTCACGCCCTTCCGCATCCCGCCGGAAAGCGTCGGCGCCCCCTACCGCCTTGAAATCGAAATGAACAGCCCGGCGCTGGCCGATCTGGCGGCGCTGATTCCCGTCGCCGTCCGCCTCGACCCCGTCACCATCCGCTTGACCGCCGACCGGATGGCCGGGATCCTCGGCTGGATCAACAGCCTGTCGGCCATGTCGGCCTCCCTCCGTTGAGCGCAGAATCATGACCCATGACGACACCCCGCAGCCCTTCGCGCTCGCCATCCATGGCGGGGCCGGTACCATCGACCCGGCCCAACTGACGCCGGAGTTGGAGGACGCCTATCACGCCGGATTGCGCGTGGCGTTGAGCGCCGGGCGCGACGTGCTGGCCGCTGGCGGCGCGGCGCTCGACGCCGTCACCGCCGCCGTCATGGCGTTGGAGGATGAACCGCTGTTCAACGCCGGACGCGGCGCGGTCTTCACCGCCAACGGAACGCAGGAGATGGACGCGGCGATCATGGACGGGCGGACCCGCGCGGCGGGCGCGGTGGCCGGTCTGTTCGGCCCGCGCAACCCGATCCTCGCCGCCCGCGCCGTCCTGGAACGCACCGACCATGTGCTGTTGATCGGCGACGGCGCGCTGGATCTGTGCCGCCGCGCCGGGTTGGCGATGGAGGAGGCGCCCTATTTCTTCACGCAAGCCCGCTGGGACGCCCTGCAAGCGGAACTCGCCTTCCGCCGCTCCGGCGCGCCCGACGATGGGAACGAGCAGCGCCGCCACGGCACCGTCGGCGCCGTGGCCCGCGACGTCCATGGCGACGTCGCCGCCGCCACCTCGACCGGCGGCATGACGGCCAAGGCGGCGGGCCGGGTCGGCGACAGCCCGTTGATCGGGGCGGGAACCTACGCCGACAACGACACTTGCGCGATTTCCGCCACCGGCCATGGCGAGCATTTCATCCGCCACGTCGTCGCCCACGAAATCGCCGCGCGGATGCGCTGGGGCGGGCAATCGCTGTTCGAGGCCGCCGACGCGGTGGTGGTCGGCCAGCTTGGCCCCATCGGCGGGTCGGGCGGTCTGGTCGCCGTGGACCGCGAGGGCCGGGTGTCGCTGCCCTTCAACTGTTCGGGCATGTACCGGGGCATCGCCAAGGCCGACGGCCCGCTGCTGACCGCCATCCACCGCGAGGATTACCGGGTCAGCCGGTGAACGGCGGAAAGATCGCCGTTACGGCAGCGCGTCGAGCCGTTCGGCTTCGTCCAGCTCGTCGCCGTTGACGGTGACGGCCTGCACCAAGATCCCGCTGCCGGGTGGCCCTGGCAGCAGGATGACCGTCAACACCCGGCGGTAGGCCGGGAAGGACAGCCCCTCGATCAGTTCTTCCTCGATCTCGACGCTGTAGGCGCCGGGCGGCTGCACGCCGTCGACGCTCGACAAGCGGAAAGGTTTGGTGAAGGTCAGAGTGCGTTGGCTTTTGCGTTCAAACATCGGTCGTGACTCATACCTTTTCCGGGCTGGCGAGCTGGCGCAGGGCTTCTTTCAGCCACGGGGCGCGGATCGTGCGATCACGCTGCGCCCATGGCGCCTTCGTCGCGTTTTCCGCCTCATACAGGCTTTGCGCCAGCGTTTCGACGGCCATCTGCCCGCCAAGCTGGCTTTCCCGCGCCACCCGTTCGCGCCCGCTTTCCAACCCCTTGACCCGGTATTGATACTCGCCCGCGTCCGGCGGCAGGAAACGTTCGACCCGGTGGTCGCCGCGCGGGGCGCCGCGCTTCACCTCCGGTTCGGCGAAATGGACGATCTGGCCGACATGGTATTTCTGGCCATTCATGGCGCGTCTCCAGCCGTGCGGACACAACTTGCAAGGGGCCGCCGCAAGACAATCATGCGGGGCGGACAGCGGCGGCGGCTTTCCGCTTCAAGGTGGCCGCGCTTTTCGGTGGAGCCGCCGCGATCTTCTTGGCCAGCCGCTCGGCGATTTCCGCCTGGATGGCGGGCAGAACCGCCTGCGCCGAAGCCTTTTGCTTGGGCGTGCCGGTCAGGGCCAGCCGTTCGGCGTTGACGCCCAGGGTGCGAAGGTCGTCGTCGCCCATGCCCGGCAGTCGTTCGATCATGTCCATCGTCAGGTCGCTTTCCAGTCGGATCGGTCGGGGAACGGGCGAGAGCTTCACGGCGATGCGGACGCGCCGGGGCGGAGAAGGAGCCGCCTCGCCGTCGTGAGCCTGCCAGCCGGCGAACCAGCCCTGCGCGGACAGGCTGCCCAGCGGATGCGGATTCGCTTCCCGCGCCGAACCGACGCTCGCCGCCAGTTTGCCGGTGAGAAACGCCACCCGCTCCCACCGTTCATCCTTGCCGCGCGAGGCGAAGGGCGTCTCTTTGCCGTTTGTCATCGCCGATTCAGTTGTTTTCAAAGATATTTCATCACTATGGGCGCAATTCGGTGAATTTCAAAACACTATCAAACCGAATGGCATGAAATATTTTTCAGAAGAATTTCTGAATTTTATCAGTCAACTCATGCGGAAACATTGAAATTTATCCTCAACAGGCCTAGGTTCAGGTGACGATGACATTACGAAACACCATCCTTTTTTCGGGTTGCCTGATGTTCGCCGTGGTTGGCGGCGTCCTGCTGTTCAATGGCGTCCCCCGGTCCGGGTCGGATGAGGCCATCGCCGCCGCCCAACAGGCGCAAACCGCCTGGGCGCAGGAACGATCCCGCGATTTGATCGCGCAACGGCCCTGGAATGGACAATCCCGACCACCCGACGCCCCCGGCGCCCCGGCGAATCCGTTGATGTTGGTCGGCGGAGCGGGCGCGCTGCTGATCGCGGCGTGGCTTGGCGTCCGCGCCGCGCGTCACCCCTGGATTTGATGAAAGACCCAACCCGATGTTCGTCGTCGATGACGCCATGGCCGCCGCGATCCGCACCGCCTACACCGAAAGCGGGGTGACGGCGGCGGTGCTGATTCTGCGACGGCACATCCCCGGCCTGGACAACGACGACGAGGCGGGGCGCTGGGCGCGCACCATCGCCGGGTGGCGCCCACTGCCCGCCGATCTGACGCCCCCCGCCAAAAAGCCGCGCGCCCCGCGCAAATAACCCCGCCCCGTCCAACCGAAATTTCAGCCCGGAATTTCGTCGGTCCAGACGCGGAAGCCGGTCAGCGTGTTGGGGCCGAAGGTGTGGGTCAGCGGCACGTCGGCGGCGTCGCGCCCCTGCGCGATCAAAACGCGGCCAATCCGGCGGGCGTTGTTGCGCGGGTCGAACACATGCCAGCGCCCGCCCAAATAGACCTCCATCCAGGCCGCGAAATCCCCCGCCGAATAAGGCGGCGGCGTGCCGATGTCGCTGATGTAGCCGGTGCAGTAGCGCGCCGGAATGTTCATGCAGCGGCAGAAGGCGACGGCCAGATGAGCGTAGTCCCGGCACACGCCGCGCCGCTCCGCGTAGGCTTCCACCGCCGTGCGGGTCGGGCGCGAATGCTCGTAACCGAAGACGATGTGGTTGTGGACGAAATCGCAAATCGCCTGCACCCGCGCCCAGCCCGGCGGCGTCGCGCCGAACAGCCGCCACGCCTCGTCCGCCAGCACGTCGGTTTCGCAATAGCGGCTGCCCAACAGGAACAGCAGCGCGTCCGTCGGCAAATCCTCCACACGGTGCTGAATCGCGTTCACCACGATGGGATCGGGCTGACCATCGTCCCGGATGACGCTGTCCGTGGTCAGGGAAAAAAGACCGGCGGGCGCGACCAGACGGCTGCACCAATTGCCGAAGCTGTCGCGGTAGCCCTGAATGGGAACCGGCGGGTTGGGCAAAATGTGATCGGGGCTTTCCAGACCGGCGACCCGCGAATAATGCACGTTCAGCAGGACGATCATCGGAGTCGGGGCGGCGAAGGAATAGGTCAACTCGTAGCCCAGACGAATGCGCATGGAACAGTCTCCACAGGAAAGGCCCGGCGCTGAAGCGGGCGAAGGGGGACCGGGCTGACCGGAACAACAGGGGGCGACAGCCCCCGACGCGACGATCATGGCACGCGGTTCAACCGACCAGCCACCATTGATTCGTCACGGAACCACCCTGCGATGAGAAAAAGGCGCCTCCCCACGCGAGAACACGGGAAGCGCCTGAAAAATAATCCGTATTTGCCCATTTCGCGCGCAATCGCGCGCCGTCAGCGCTGCGGACGGATGAAGGTCGCCCGCGCCCGTTCGGCCTCCGCGCGGATGGCGCAGCCTTCGGCGTGGTCGTTGACCAGCCCCATCGCCTGCATGAAGGCGTAGACCGTGGTCGGCCCGACGAACGCCCAGCCACGCTTTTTCAAATCCTTCGACAGCGCGACCGACGCCGCCGAGGTGGAGACGGTTTGCGGCGGCGGCAGATCGGCGGGGGACGGCTCGAAACTCCACACATAGGCGGCGAGCGAACCTTCCTGCCGAACCAACTCCTGGGCGCGGCGGGCGTTGTTGACGACCGCCGCGATCTTTCCCCGATGACGGACGATGCCCGCGTCGGTCAAGAGGCGCGCCACGTCGTCGTCCGTGAAAGCGGCGATCCGATCCATGTCGAAGCCGTGGAAGGCGGCGCGGAAATTCTCCCGCTTGGCCAGAATGGTCCGCCAGCTCAAACCCGATTGAAAGCCTTCCAGACACAGCTTTTCAAACAGACGCCGGTCGTCGCCGACGGGAAAACCCCATTCGGCGTCGTGATAGGCGAAAAACTCGGGCGCCGCCGCGCACCAGCGGCAGCGGGGTCGGCCATCCGGGCCGGGAATCGTCGCGTTCATCGCTCACCCCATCAGAAAGGCCAGACGCGGATCGACGCGGCCCGGCGCGATGTCCAGAATCTCCGCCCGCACCACGTCGGCGGCGACGAAAGGATCATCGGCCACGCGGGCCTCAAGATCCGCACGGGTGACGCCGTGGGCCAGGACCGCGCCCCCCGCGCCCGTCTCAAGACCGCCGGTCAGCAGGAACACCCCGTCGGCGAAGCCGCGCTGGATCCAGGCGTTGTGCGCGTCCATAAGCGTCCGCGCTTGCACCTTGTTGGCGGAAAATCGCAGCGTCACGACAAACATACGTGCTCCTCCTGATCGTTGAGACAAAAGAATCGTCAGCGGGCCGAGGCGTGATCGGGGCGCTGGTCGTCCAGCCACGCGCACAGATCCGCCACCTCTCGCTGAACAAAGGCGTCGTCGTGAAAGGCGTTGGCCAGCACGGCCACGCCTTGACTGCGGGCAAGCAGGCTCATGGCCAGATCCTCGGCCTCTTCCGCGCGGCCAAGGGCGGCGAACTGCCGCGACAGCCAGTCACGGAACAGGATGAAAAGCCCCGCCGCCGCGACCTGCGCCGGGTGTTCGAGCTTCGCCAACTCGCCGCACAGCGTGCCAATCGGGCAGCCACGACGCATGATCGCCGTCTGATTCGTCACCAGGATGCCGATGAAGCGGCGGATGCGGTCGGCGGGGGAAGCGCCCTCGCTCTCCCATCGCTCCAGCGTTTGCTGAACGTTGGCGCGACGTCGGGCGATGACCGCGTCGAGAATCTCGTCCTTGGTCTTGAAATGATAATAGAAATTGCCGCGCGAGATCCCCACGGCGGCGGCGATGTCGGCGAAAGACGCATGGTCAAATCCCCGTTCATGGAACAGCCGGTCGGCTTCTTCGACGATCTGTTCGCGGGTGGTCGCGCCGTTCATTCCTGCCCCTTGGTTTGACCAAGCTCTCGGACAATTGTCCCAATCGAACAATAGGACAATCGTCCGAGAGAGGTCAAGACCGATCAGGCGGCGGCTTGCGCCGTTTCAGCGGCGACCAGATCGGCGATGCTGACGATGGGCAAGCCATGCTCGCGGGCGAAGACCACCAGATCGGGCAACCGCGCCATGGATCCGTCCAGGTTCGTCACCTCGCACAGCACCCCCGCCTCTGTCCGTCCGGCCCACCGCATCAGCGCGATGGTCGCCTCGCTGTGGCCCCGGCGGACGGCAAGACCGCCGGGATGGGCGCGGATCGGAAAGACATGGCCGGGGCGGGCCAGATCCTCCGGTCGGCAATCGTCGGCCACCGCCGTTTTGACGGTGACGACCCGGTCGGCGGCGGACACCCCGGTGGTCACGCCAACCCGCGCCTCGATCGACACGGTGAAGGCGGTGCCAAAGCGCGAGGAGTTGGACGCCACCATCGGCGGCAACTCCAATCTTTTCAGACGCTCGTCGGTCAGGATCAGGCAGACGATCCCCGAACAGGTTCGGATCAGCAGGGCCATCTGCGCGACCGTCAGGCTGTCGGCGGGAAAGATGACGTCGCCTTCGTTTTCGCGGTCCTCATCGTCCACGACGATGACGCCGCCGCCGTTGCGGACGGCCTCGACCGCGCGGGCGACCCGCTCCTGCGGATCGCCGAAGGGGCTGAGCAGGCTGTCTTGGTGGTTGATCTGATTCATGTCACTCACTCCTGGATTGGGCGAGCCTGAATCAGGGCGCAAAAGAGGGTTCGGCGCGCCAAGGTTGAGGCCCCGGAACGCCGCGCGCGGATCCGCGACGACGCCCACGCGCAGCTGCGCGGACGCCTTCGAGATCAGCTCATTCTCTTCCATCCAGACTGTGACTGTCGGCCCCGGCGTCGCACCGGATCTGCTGACCCCACCGCCACGGGGGCGATGGGCGCTCGCGGGCTGCCCGTTCGGAAGAACGGAATACCGCCGGTCGGGAATTTCACCCTGCCCTGAGAACAAGCGTATGGACGCCGCCCCACAAGGGACGGCACCCTTGCGTAACCGGACGGCTTGGCGCCTGTCAACGGTTCGACGACGCGCGGGAGCATGGCGGAAAACGGATGACGACGCCGATCTACCTTGACCATCTGGCCTCGACGCCGCTCGACCCGCTGGTGTTGGACGCCATGCTGCCGTGGTTTTCCCCGGCGGCGGTCGGCAACCCGCAGGCCACGCACCGACCCGGCTGGCGCGCCGCCGACGCCATCGAAACCGCGCGGGCGGAGGTCGCCGCCCTGATCGACGCGCCGCCGGGCGCGGTTCTCTTCACCTCCGGCGCGACGGAGGCCAACGCGCTGGCCCTGCTGGGCGGCGCGGCGCCGGGCGCGGCCTGTCTGGTTTCCGCCGTCGAGCACGCCAGCGTGTTGGGCTGTTTGCCGGAATTGCGGCGGCGGGGTTGCCCGGTGACGATCCTGCCGGTGGATTCCGACGGGCGCCTCGCCCCGGCGACGCTGGATGCGGCGCTTGAGAGCGCGCAGGGCCGCGCGCCCGGCCCGGCGCTGGTCTCCGTGATGGCGGCGAACAACGAGGTTGGGACGCTCCAACCCTTGGCGGAATTGGCCGCCGTCGCGCGGGCGCGCGGCGCGCGGATCCACAGCGACGCGACCCAGGCGGCGGGCGGCGGCGGGCTGTCGATGGACGGGCTTGGCCTGGATTTTCTCAGCCTGTCCGGCCACAAGCTGGGCGGCCCGATGGGGATCGGGGCGCTGGCGGCGCGCGACGGGGCGGCGCTGCGCCCGCCATCGGCGGGGGGCGGACAACAGCGGGGCTTGCGCCCCGGCACGCTGCCGACGGCGCTCTGCGTCGGGTTGGGCGCGGCCTGCCGCTTGGCCCGCGACCGCGCGGCGGAGGACTCCCGGCGGATCGCCTGGTTGCGCGAACGGCTGTGGTTCCTCCTGTCCGCCGCCTTGCCGGGGCTGCGCCGCAACAGCCCGGCGGATGGGCTGCCGGGTTGCCTGAGCGTCACCCTGCCCGGCCTGGACGCCGCCGATCTGCTGCTCGGCCTGCCCGATCTGGCCTTGTCCACCGGATCGGCCTGCCACAGCGACGCGGCGGAACCCTCGCACGTCCTGCTGGCGATGGGCCGGTCGGTAGAGGAGGCGCACGCGACCTTGCGCTTCGGTCTGGGCCGCACCACCACGGCGGACGAGGTGGAGCGCGCCGCCGCTCTGCTGATCGCGGCGATTATGGCCGATTGAGCCAGCGACCTTTCAGCCCCTTCCCCCCGCACGGGAAACGGGTAGGCTGATGGGACGACATCACCCTGGAAGGCGTTCCGCCATGACCGACAGCCCGGCCTTTCCCAAAGATTTCCTGTGGGGGGCCTCGACCTCCGCCTATCAGGTCGAAGGCGCGGCGAAGGAGGATGGCCGCGCGCCCAGCGTCTGGGACAGCTTTTGCAACCTGAAAGGCCGGGTGGACAATGGCGAGAACGGCGACGTCGCCTGCGACCATTACCACCGTTACGCCGACGACGTCGCCCTGATGGCCGGTCTGGGGTTGGACGCCTACCGCTTTTCGGTGTCCTGGCCGCGCGTTCTGCCGCGCGGGCGCGGCGCGCCCAACGAGAAAGGGTTGGATTTTTACGACCGGCTGATCGACCGATTGCTGGAATCGAAGATCGAACCCTGGCTCTGCCTGTATCACTGGGATTTCCCCCAAGCTTTGCAGGATTTGGGCGGCTGGTCGAACCGCGACAGCGTCGGCTGGTTCGCCGATTACGCCGCGCTCTGCGCCAAGCGCTACGGCGACCGGGTGAAGCGCTGGGCGACGGTGAACGAATTTTCCGTCTTCACCCTGTTCGGCTACGCCTTTGGCTGGGGGGCGCCCAGCGTCGCCGACCGGGCGGTTCATCTGAAGGTCATCCACCATGTCAATCTCGCCCATGGCGCGGCAGTGGATACTCTGCGGGCGCTGGTTCCCAACGCCTCCATCGGCGCGGTGCACAGCGTCCAGCCGATGCGCCCGGAAACCGACAAGCCGGAGGATGTCGAGGCCGCCGCCCTGTTCGACGAGCATTGGAATTGGGCCTTCCCCGATCCCCAACTGCGCGCCCATTACCCGCCGCGCGTCGCCGCCGCCATCGAACCCTACGTCCAACCCGGCGACATGGCGCGCATCGCCCGCCCGGTGGATTGGTTCGGGCTGAATCACTACGCCCCGGTCTATGGCCGCAAGGACGACAGCCTGATCTGGGGCTTCGGCTTCGGCTCGCCGCCGCCCGAAATGCCGCGCACCGACGTCGGTTGGCCCTATGACCCCAGCGCCTTCCGGGATGTTCTGCTGGATCTGACCAAGCGTTACCGGCTGCCGATCTATGTGACGGAAAACGGCTTTGGCACGAAGGCCGACGAGACGCCCGACGCCGACGGGCGGGTGATCGACGACGCGCGCGTCGCCTATCTGCGCGACTGTATCGGCATGATGGGCCGGGCGCGGGCGGAGGGGGCCGACGTGCGCGGTTACTTCGTCTGGTCGCTGCTGGACAATTTTGAATGGGGCGGCGGTTACGGCACGCGGTTCGGCATCGTCCGCGTCGATTACGCGACGCAGGCCCGCATCCCCAAGGAGTCCGCCCGCTGGTACGCCGATCTGATCCGCCAATCCCGCAATCCGGGGTAGACCTCTCGCGCCGCACGCCGAAGCGCGCATGATTTTTGCGCGCACTGCCAACAATCCGCATCGCCATGCCCAGATGACCGCCAACCCGGCCCCAACGCGCACAATCCTTCGCGCGGGTTCGGCGCACACTCGGTTCAACGCACCAAAGAACCGAGGGACGAGACATGGACGGCATGGCGGGCGGCGGCCTGTGGGACGAACCGGCGCGCATCGACCAGAGCTATCGCCTGGACGACCGTTACACCCGCGCGCAAGGGCAAGTGTTCCTGACCGGCACGCAAGCGCTGGTGCGCCTGCTGTTGCTCCAACGCGACCGCGACCAGCGGGCCGGGCTGAACACCGCCGGATTCGTCAGCGGCTATCGCGGCTCGCCGCTTGGCGGGCTGGACATGGCGCTGTGGCAGGCGCGCCCGCATCTTGACCGCCACGCCATCACCTTCGTTCCCGGCGTCAACGAGGATCTGGGGGCCACCGCCGTGATGGGCAGCCAGCGGGTGGAATCCTCCGGCGAGGCCACCGTCGATGGCGTGTTCGGCCTGTGGTACGGCAAGGGGCCGGGGGTGGACCGGGCGGGCGACGTGCTGAAACACGCCAACGCCTATGGAACCTCCCCGCGCGGCGGCGTGCTGGCCATCGCCGGGGACGATCACGGTTGCGTGTCGTCGAGCATGCCGCACCAAAGCGATCTGGCGATGGTCGCCTGGTCGATGCCGGTCCTCAACCCGTCGGGCGTGCGCGAGTATCTTGATTTCGGCCTCTACGGCTACGCCCTGTCGCGCTTTTCCGGCTGCTGGGTCGGCTTCAAGGCGATTTCCGAAAGCGTCGAGAGCGGGGCGACCGTCCAGCTTCCTCCGCTCGACGCCGCTTTCGCCCCGGTTGATGTCACCCCGCCGCCGGGCGGCCTGCACAACCGCTGGCCCGACCTGCCCAGCCTGCGGATTGAGGAGCGTTTGACCGCCAAGATCGCGGCGGTGAAGGCCTTCGCCCGCGTCAACCGCATCGACCGGACGGTTCTGGGCCGGGGTGGCTGGCTGCGCGTCGTCACCACCGGCAAGGCCCATCTTGATCTGATGGAGGCCCTGCGCCTGCTGGGGATCGGCGAAAATGAGGCGGCGGAGATCGGCCTGTCGGTTTACAAGATCGGCCTGTCCTGGCCGCTGGAGCCGGACGGCGCCCTGGCCTTCGCGCGCGGGGCCGAAGAGATTCTGGTGGTCGAGGAAAAGGCCCCGCTGGTCGAAGGGCAGCTCAAGGATCTGCTCTACCATCTGCCCGACGGCGAGCGCCCGCGCGCGCTGGTCGGCAAAACCGACGAGGCGGGCGCGCCGCTGCTGCCCGCCACCGGGGAGCTTCGCCCCTGGATCGTCGCCAAGGCGCTGGTCGAACGGCTGCGCCGCCGTGTCCCCGACCATCCCGTCGTCGGCCATGCGACCGACCGTCTGGCCGCCCTCCTGCCCGCCGACGCCATCGCCAAGCCGCCCGCCATCCGCACCCCCTATTTCTGCTCCGGCTGCCCGCACAACACATCGACCAAGTTGCCCGACGGCAGCCAGGCGTTGGCCGGGATCGGCTGCCATTTCATGGCCTCCTGGATGGACCGCGACACCGTCGGCCTCGCCCAGATGGGGGGCGAGGGGGTGAGCTGGGTCGGGCAGGCCCCCTTCTCCACCCGCCCGCACATCTTTCAAAATCTGGGCGAAGGCACCTATTTCCATTCCGGCAGTCTGGCGATCCGGCAGGCCGTCGCCGCCAACATCAACATCACCTACAAAATCCTGTTCAACGACGCCGTCGCCATGACCGGCGGCCAGCCGGTGGACGGCCCGATTTCCGTGGACGCCATCACCCGGCAATTGAGCGCGGAGGGCGTGACCCGCATCGCCCTGGTCAGCGACGCGCCGGAACAATACGGTCCACGCTCCGGCCTCGCCCCCTTCACCACCATCCATCACCGCGACGATCTCGACGCCGTGCAGCGCGAGTTGCGGGCGATCCCCGGCGTCACCGCGTTGATTTACGAACAGACCTGCGCGGCGGAAAAACGCCGCCGCCGCAAGCGCGGCACGCTGGAGGATCCCGCCCGCCGTCTGGTCATCAACGACCGGGTGTGCGAGGGTTGCGGCGATTGCGGGAAGAAATCAAACTGCCTGTCGGTGCTGCCCAAAGCCACGGAGTTCGGCGTCAAGCGCCAGATCGACCAATCCAGTTGCAACAAGGATTACTCCTGCGTCGATGGCTTTTGCCCCAGCTTCGTGTCGGTGATGGGCGGACGTCTGCGCAAGCCCGACCCGGCGGCGGTCGCCGCCCGCTTCGCCGACGCGCTGGCCGCTCTGCCGCCCCCCTTGCCGGTCGCCGCCGATGACCCGGCGGAGATCCTGATCGTCGGCGTCGGCGGCACTGGCGTCGTCACCATCGGCGCGCTGCTCGCCATGGCCGCGCATCTGGAGGGCAAGGCCTCGTCGGTGTTGGATTTCATGGGCTTCGCGCAGAAGGGCGGCGCGGTGTGCAGCTTCCTGCGGGTGGCGCGCAATCCGGCGCGGCTGCATCAGGCCCGCATCGACCCGGCTCAGGCGCAATTGGTGCTGGCCTGCGACACCATGGTCGCCGCCGCGCCCGACGCGCTGCGCACGGTGCGGTTGGGGCGGACGCGGGTGATCGCCAACGCCTATGTCGCGCCGACGGGGGCCTTCACCCGCGATGGCGCCAAACTGCCCGACGCCGACGCCCTGCTGCGCGCCCTGCGCCGCGCCGCCGGGCCGGATCGGGTGGAGGTGGTGGACGCCAACCGCCGCGTCGCCGCGCTGTTCGGCGACAGCATCCTCGCCAACGTCTTCCTGCTCGGCTACGCCTTTCAAAAGGGGCTGTTGCCGGTTGGGTTGGAGGCGCTGACCCGCGCCATCGAGTTGAACGGAACCGGCGTCGCCGCCAACCAGCGCGCCTTCGCCTTTGGCCGCCTCGCCGCCCACCAGCCCGCCGCCTTGGCCGATCTGGGCGCGGCGGAGGAGCCGCCCGCCGCCGATCTGGCCAGCCTGATCGAACGCCGCGCCGATTTCCTCACCGCTTATCAAGACCGCGCCTACGCCGACCGTTACCGGGCGTTGGTCGAACGCGCCCGAAGGGCCGAGGCGCGCGTCGCCCCCGCCTCCACCGCGTTGGCCGACGCGGTGGCGCGCGCCGCCTTCAGCCTGATGAGCTGCAAGGACGAATATGAGGTGGCCCGCCTGCACGGCGACCCCGCCTTCCTCAAAAGCCTGCACGACCAATTCGAGGGCGATTGGACCCCGGTCTTCCACCTCGCCCCGCCGCTGCTGTCCCGCGCCCGCAACGCGGCGGGCGAGCCGCGCAAGCTGGCGTTCGGGCGCTGGATCCTGCCGGTCTTCCGGGGGCTGGCCCGCTTGAAACGGCTGCGCGGCACCGTCTTCGACCCGTTCGGCCATACGGACGAACGCAAGATGGAACGCGCCCTGATCGCCCGCTATGAAGCGACGGTGGCCGACATCGCCGCCACCCTGACAGCGGATCGCCTGCCGCTCGCCGTGGAGCTTGCCGCCCTGCCGCTGGAGATCCGAGGCTTCGGCCCGGTCAAACAGCGCGCCGTCGCGGCGGTGGAACCGCGCTGGCGGGAATTGACGGAACGGCTGCGCGCGGGAGGGGAGAAGGCGGCGGCGTGAGCCAGAGTCTCGGCGGCGCCCAAAAAGTACGGGAAACCCGTATAGTGATGTTGATCGCAGTACGGAAAGCCCGTATGATGGGGCGTCAATACGGAATGTCGTCATGTTCTGCTGGGATGAAACGAAGTATCTGAGCAATATTGAAAAGCACAAGGTCAGCTTTGATCTTGCTTCTTTGCTGTTCAAGAACATCGTCGCGGAATTGGACGACACCCGGAGCGAGTATGGGGAACGACGGATCAACGCCTTTGGCTACGTCGATGGGCGGATGTTCGTCTGCACCTACACCCCTCGGGCAGGGTGGCGGCATATCATCTCGCTGCGCAAGGCCAGCAAGAAGGAGGTCAAGGATCATGGCTGACAAGGATCTGACGGATCGGGAGCGCGCCGCTATTGCGGCGACCGATTGGGCTGCGATTGACGCGATGACCGACGACGACATTGCGCGCCAGATTGCCGAGAACCCCGACGCGGCGCCCGATCTGTCGGACGCCCCCCCCTCGGCCATTCGGCCGGTCCACCCAGCGGGCGGAGTGAACGTGCGCGGCATTCGGTTCAAGCTCCGTCTGACGCAACGCGAGTTCGCCGAACGCTTCGGGTTCACTTTGGGCGCGGTGCGCGATTGGGAACAAGGCCGCTTTCAACCCGACTCGGGCACTCGCACGCTCCTGCTGCTGATCGAGGAAAACCCGGATTTGGTGGCGTCGGTCGTAGCGCGCGCGGCTGCCTGATTTTCTTCTGGCGTCAAACATCCGTAACAGGAGCCGCTGTCGCGAAAGGGAGAGGGAAAATCCGCCAATTCAGCCCCCTCACCCGCCGCGATAGCGCCAGGGCGTGCCCAGGGCGGCGGCGTCGCGGTCGCGCAGGAGGGCCACGGCGGCGTGGGAGGGGGAAAGTTCGCACACCGGGTCGGCGGCGCCGGCGTCGCCCGCCAGCGCCAGCGCCTGACAGCGGCAGCCGCCCCAATCCTCTTCCCGGTCATCGCAGGATTGGCAGGGTTGCGGCATCCAGGCGGTGCCCCGGTAATGGGCGAAGGCCGGGCCGTCGCGCCAGATGTCGGACAGGCTGCGGTCGAACACCGTCTCAAAGCTCAGGCCGGGGATGGTTTCCGCCGCGTGGCAGGGCAGAACGCGCCCGCCCGGGGTGACGTTCATGAAACGCCGCCCCCAGCCGCCCATGCAGGATTTCGGGCGGCGGGCGTAGTAATCGGGAACCACGTAATCGACGACCAGCCGCCCGGCCAGTTCCGGCAACCGGGCGCGCACGGCGGCGTCCATGGTCAAGAGCTGCTCGCGCGAGGGCATCAGCGCCGCGCGGTTTTCCAAGGCCCAGCCGTAATATTGGACGTTTGCGATCTCGATCCGCCCGGCGCGCAGTTCCAGCGCCCGGTCGATGAAGGCGTTGACCCGTTCGATGTTGTGACGGTGCAGAACCGCGTTGATGGTCAGGGCCAACCCGCCGTCCACCACCCGCCGCGCCGTGTCCAGCTTGCGGGCGTGGCCGCCGCGATAGCCGCCGATCCAGTCGGCCCCCTCCGCCTCGCTGTCCTGCAAACTGATCTGGACATGCTGCAACCCGGCGGCCTTCAGCCGCGCCAGCCGTTCCGCGTCGAGCAGCACGGCGGACGTGATGAGGTTGCTGTACAGCCCGGCCTCGGTCGCGTGGGCGACCAGCTCCTCCAGATCCTTGCGGACGCAGGGTTCGCCGCCGGAAAAATGCACCTGCAAGGCCCCGGCGTCGGCGGCCTCGTCCAGCACCCGTTTCCAGGTGGCGGTGTCCAGCTCCGCGCTCGCCGGTTCCAGCGTGACGGGGTTGGAGCAATAGGCGCATCGCAGCGGGCAACGGTGCGTCAGTTCGGCCAGAACGGCGAAGGGCGGCGCGGGTTCGGCGGCGGTCGCCAGGGACGGCAGGGCGCAGGTCATGCGGCGACATACCCCTTGTTGCGCAGATCGTTGAGCAGGTCGAGCACGTCGGCGGCGATCTCGCCGCGCGGGGCGTCATACTCCGCCGCCAAGCGGTCGATGGCGCCGCCCACATCATCCTCGGCCCCCGTGCAGGCGCGCAGCACGGCCAGCGCCATGTCGTCCAGCACCAAAAGCCGTTCCGGGGCCATCAGCATCCATTGGCCGCGCCGACGGTCATGCCGCAGCATCACCCCCGCCGCCAGCCGAACGCGCGCCGCCTCGTCGATGAGGGCGGCGGCGCTCACCGCCGGTACTCGGTCGGCGCCATGTCGTCGGGAACGAAGGCGCCAGGCGGAATCAGGTTCGGCGTGACGTAGGCGTGGTGCAGCGCGTCCAACTGCGCCCACAACAGTTCGGTCTTGAAGCGCAGGGCGCGCAGGCATTGTTGCTGCTGTTCGGCGGTGCGCGCGTTGGTCAGCACGTAATTCAGGCCGAACTCGACGTCGCGCGGCGCTTCGTCCAGCCGCTTGCGGAAATAGGACAGCGTGCTGTCGTTGGCGAAGGCGTAATTCTGCTCGAACCCGGCGATGCGCTCGCGGTGGATGGCCGGGGCGAACAGCTCGGTCAGGGAAGACGCCACCGCCTCCAACAGCGAATGGTCGCGCACGAAATGGACGTAGGCGTCCACGGCGTAGCGGGTGGCCGGAAGCAACCCGTCGAGCGAGCGCACGTAATCGCGGTCCAGCCCCAGCCCGTCGGTCAGCCGCAACCACCGTTCGATGCCGCCGACCTTGGTTTCGTCCAAGGCCCCGGTCTGGGTCAGCCCGTCATGGTCCAGAACCCGCTGCATCCAGGCCCGGCGCAAAGCCGGATCGTCCATCCGCGCCATGATCGTCAGATCCTTGCGCGGGATCGACACCTGATAATAGAAGCGATTCAGCGCCCAGGCCTGGATCTGCCCCTTTTTCAAACCGCCGCCGTGCAGCAATTGATGAAAGGGGTGCAGGTCGTGGTATTGCCGCGCGCCGATGGCGTGCAGGGCATCGCGGAAGGCGTCAACCGACAGGAAATCGCTCATAACGTCAGCTCCAGCCCATCCTGGGCGATGCGCCAGCCCGCCGCTTCCGCCTCCCGCCGTTCGGGCGAGTCCTCCAGCAGCGCGGGGTTGGTGTTGTTGATGTGGATGTAGATTTTCCGGGCGATGTTCAGGGGCGCGAAGGCGGCCAGACTGCCGTCCGGCCCCGACATCGCCATGTGCCCCATGCGGGCCGCCGTCTTCACGCCGGCGCCGCTGCGGATCATCTCGTCGTCAGTCCAGGTCGTGCCGTCGAACAGCGCCAGCGGCGCGCCGTAAAGCCGGTCGGCCAGCCAACCCGGCAGCGCGGCGCAGCCGGGAATGTAGAAAAACCCCTCGCTCGACCCGTCCGTCGGGCGGACGCGCAGAGCCACCGTGTCTTCGGCCACCGACCCGAAGGAGGGACCGGCGGCCTCATCCTCCAGATACAGCGCCACCTTGCCGGGAACGGCGAAGGCCTCGATCTCCAGCCCCAGCGGAACGCCGTCGGCGTCGGCGGGCTGAAAGGGCGCGCCAAGGGTCATGACCCGGCGCGGGACCAGGGCCGGGTTCAACACGTTGAACACCGAATTGGCCGCCAGAACGCTCTGAACCCGCGCCGTGGCGTAAACCGCGAAGGGGTGGGATTCCCGCAGGGTCAACAGCCCGGCGACATGGTCGATGTCGGCGTTGGTCAGCACCGCCGCCGCGATCGGGTTGCCGCGCGTATGAGGAAGCGGCGGATGCAGCGCGGGCGAGGCCAGCAGTTGCGCCCCCAGATCGGGCGAGGCGTTCAGCAGCGCCCAACGCTCGCCGTCGGCGCTGACCGCCAGCGAGGATTGCGTGCGCGGCTTGGCCGCCGGGTCGCCGGATCGGGCGCGGCGGCAGCCGACGCAACCGCAATTCCACTGCGGAAACCCACCGCCCGCCGCCGAGCCAAGGACGAGAATTTTCATGGGAGCGGCCTTTGAAACCGGCGTGTTGGGGGAGCGCGCGAAGAGGGGTGGACGCCGCGTCCGGTTCCAGCCGGAAAGCCGGTCACAGCGTCCGTGTCATCCGGCTGTGGTTACAGCGCGGCGCAGGCGTAGGCGTTGATTTCCGTGCCGACGGCGATCTCGGTGGTCTTCGGTTTGCGCCAGGACTTCATAGCGGTTTCTCCCACGATCTGACTGTTGCCGACCAGGATGATTGGTCGGTCGTCATACTAGTGGGCGGGGGCCGGATCCCGCCATGATACCATGGTGCAATAGGGGGCTTTAGGGGCCGTTTTCAGGGGCCGGGAAGCGGCGTCGCCTCCTCGCTCGGCAGACCGGCTTCCAGCCAGCCGTCGATCCCGGCGGGGAACCAGTAAACCCGCGTGTGGCCCAGGGACAGCGCGCGTTTGGCGGCGTTCCAGGACAGCCAGCAATCCGACAGGCAATAGAACAGCAGCCCGCGCGCCCGGTCGCCGCCGCTCAAACGGTCGAGATGCTGTTGAAACCACGCCAAAGTGGCCGGATCGGGCGCGCCCAGCCCGACGTTGGGCAACCAGACGCCGCCCGGTATCTGGCGGTAGGGCTTCGACAGCAGCCAAGGCGCGCCGGGCAAGGTCGGGCTGCGGTCCAGCCGTTGGACGAACAGCGGCAGCGCCTCCCCCCGCTCCAGCAGGGCGCGCACGCCGTCGGCGTCGAGCGTCACGGCGCCCGTCAGCCCGGCGGGGGTTGGCGCGCGGTAATCGGACAGGCGGTAGCCCGTCGGCTCCTCCACCGGCGCGGCGCGGGCGGGCGGGACCGCCGCCAGCGCCAGAACCACGCACGCCGCCCGGCCCATGACCTGAATTGGCCATCCAGCAACCATCACCCATCCCCCCTGAGAGTCACGTCACGCCAACAGACGAAAAACGGGGTCGGCGCGCGCCAGCAGATCGGCGCGCAGCGCCTCGATCATGGCGTCGTCGCGGGCGGCGCGCGGCGTGGCGATGGGGATCTCCGCCGCCACCCGGCCCGGCGCCGGGGCCAGAATCAGCAAACGGTCGGCCAGCGCCAGCGCCTCGCGCAGATTGTGCGTGACCAGCAGCGCGGTTCTGGGCCGCCCGTCCAGCACCCGCGCCAACAACGCGCGCAACCGCTGGGCCGTCACCTCGTCCAGCGACACCAGCGGCTCGTCCAGCAACAGCAAATCGGGATCGACGACCAAGGCCCGCGCCAGCGCCGCCCGCCGCGCCATGCCCAGCGACAAATGCCCCGGAAAACGGTCGGCCAACGCCGACAGATCCAGCAACGCCAGCGTGGCGTCGATCCGGGGATCGCGGCGCAACGCGCGCGGCAGGGCCAGCGCCAGATTTTGCCGCACCGTGCGCCAGGGCAACAGGCGCGGCTCCTGAAACACCATGCCAATCCGGGGTGGACGCCCGTCAGGGCTGGGCGCGACGCTCAGCGTTCCGGCGAAATCACGATCCAGCCCGGCGACGATGCCCAGCGCCGTGGTCTTGCCGCAGCCGGACGGGCCGACCAGGGCGACCACCTCCCCCCGCCCGGCGGTCAGGGCGAAATCGCGCAGCGCCTCCACCGCGCCGAAGCGTTTGGAGCGGATCTCAAGCCTCAGCATGCGACCGCCGCCAGCGCGAACAGCGCCGCTCGATGGGCTGCAAGACGCCATATTCCAGAAGCAGGATGACGGCGACGAAAGCGACGCTGTAGGCGAGGATTCCGGCGACGTCGAAGGTCTGGAACAGCAGATTGATCTGGAACCCCACACCGTCGCCGCGCCCCAGCAGCTCGACCACCAGCACGATCTTCCAGATCAGCGCCAACCCCGACCGGGCGGCGGCGGCGATGGTCGGGGCCAGATGGGGCAGCAGCACATGACGCAGCCGGTCCAGGCGCGACATGCGGTAGACGCGCGCCATCTCGATCAGCCCCTCGTCGATGGTTCGCGCGCCCGCGCGGACCAGAACGATGGTGTTGGGGATCTTGTTGACCGCCACCGCGCCCACCGCCGCCGCTTCGGTCAAGCCGAACCAGACATAGGCCAGAACGATCACCACCAGCGCCGGAAGATTGAGGAAAAACACCAGCCACGGCCCGAACAGCCGGTCGCACAGCGGCGAACGCCCCATCGGCACGCCCAGCGCCACCCCGACCGACAGGGCCAGAACGAAGGCGGCGAGAACCCGCAGCAGGGTGACGCCCAGATGATGGAGCAGCGCGCCGCTTTCCGCCTCGCGCGCCAAGGCCAAGGCCACCGCCCCCGGCGTGGGCAACACCCGTCCGCCGCCCCAAAGCGCGGCGACCTCCCACAGCCCCAGCAGCAGGGCGAGCGACAGCGGGGGAAACAGGGCGCGCGGCACGCTCATGGGCCAAGGTTGGGCCAGAAAACCCCGTCGGCGATGACCGGCGAATCGCCGACCAGATCGCGCCCGCCCAAACCGGCCAACAGCGTGTAAAGCCGGGCCGCCGCCGCTTGCTCCTCCGCGCCCCAGCGGCGGGGAATCCCCTCGCGGTAGCGGTCGCGCAGACGCAGGCGCACGGTTTCGTTTTCCGCCTGCATCAGCGGAGTCAGCCGGTCCCAAGCGGCGTCGGACTCGGCCAACAGGGTTTTGGCCCGCGCCGTCGCCCGTTGGAATCCGGCGAGCGCCGCCGGGTTCTTCACCGCCCACGCCTCGCGGAAGACATAGCCCAAGGCGGGAACCTCCGCCGACAGGCCCAGCGCCGCCAGCAGATCGGCGACGTTCGCCACCACCCGCATGCCTTCGGCCTCCAGCCGCGCGGCGAAGGGCCAGAAGGTCAGCACGGCGTCGAACTCGCCATCGGCCAGCTTGCGGTTCAGCAAGGGCGGGGCGGCGAAAAAGGCTTGCGCATCGCGTTCCAGCGCCAAACCATGCCGGTCGCGCGCCGCCGCCTTCAACAGCAGCCAGCTTTTGTCCAGCGGACTGCCCGCAACGCCGACGCGCTTGCCCTTCAGATCGCCCACCGTTCGGATCGACGACGCGTTGGGAACCACCAGCGCGCCGACCGCCGTCGAATAGGGGATGAAGGACAGCGCGGTTCCCGCCGCCCGCATCCGCGAGGCCCACAGCCAATCCGACACGATGACGTCCACCGCCTCGGCCTGAAGCGCCACCTGCGTCGCCGGGTTGCCCGCCAGTTCGACCAGTTGCAGGGTGATCCCCGCCTCGTCGTCGAAATGATTGGCGCGAACGGTGTCGAGTTCCCATGTCGCCGTGCCGAACTTCAACACGCCGACGCGAACCACAGGCCGATCCGCCGCGCCCGCCGGGCCGACGCGCAACGACAGGACGACGAGCAACAACGCCGCCACGCCCACCAGCCAACGCGCCCGCGCGGGGATCCTCATGCCGTCACGCCCGATCCAACCGAAGCCGCTCAATCATCGTAGGTTCCGGCCCCGACGATGTAACCGCCGTCGCGGGTGACGTAGGAATGCTTGTGCTCGACCTTGTTGGTCTGGCGGTTCAGCCAAACATAGTCGATCACCGCGTTCGGCTTGTCCTTGGTCTCGGCGATCATCGCCTGGACGATGGGCTTGCCTTCGGCGTCCTTCAGGTTGGCGGCGTCGGTCCCGGCCAGACGCGGGTTGCCGCCCGAGGCGACGTAGCGCCCGGCCCCGTCAAAGACGAAGACATACAGCTCGCCCCGGCGGAAATTGCCCTTGGCGTCGTGAAAGGCCTTGGTCGCTTCCTCCGGCCCCTTGGCCTTCAGATAGGCGACGGCCTCGGCCACCAGCGCCTTGGCCTGTTCGGGCGTGGCGTGGTCGGCGGCGTGGACCGCCGACGCGCCCATCAGAAGGGCGAGCGACAGCGCGGCGGGGGCGAGGCGGGAAACGGCTTTGCGAAGCATGGCGAACCCTTTCAAAAACAGACGGTCGGATCGGTCGGCGCGCGGCGTCAGTCGGCGCGCACGGTGTCGAGCCAGGAGCGGATCGACCACAGCGCCTCTTGCCCCAGCGCGTCGCCGAATTGCGGCATGTAGGTCACGCCGTTGCGGATCGAGCCGTTGATGACCCGTTCCTTGAACCATTCGTCCCCGGCGTCGTCCTTTTCCAGATAGCGCAGGTCCGGCGCGATGCCGCCCGACACCGCGCCCAGCCCGTGGCAGCGCGCGCAATTCTGGTTGAAGGCCGACGCGCCGATTTCGATGGCGCGCGGGTTGCCCCGATAGGGGTTGCTGTCCTTCCATTTGGCCCCAAGCTTATCAAGCCCGGTGGTGTCCACCGCCTGCGGCGTGACGTCGCCATGGGCGAAAACTGCGGTCGAGGCGCTCGCGCCAATCAAGAAGGCGGCAACGGCGATCTGGCAAAGCCGGGTGTTCATCGGTCTGGCGTTCCTTGTCGTGCGTGGTCGCTTTTCAGCGGTCAGGATCATGTCCAGAATTTACCAGCGCCACGGTCTTTTCTTAATTGGACTATGGTATGATTTTCCGTTCATCGGATAATTCTTGTTCTTTTCATGCGTTGCGGCGGACCGAACGAATCCGGCCCGCCGCGACGCTCACAACAAGCCCATTGCAACCAGACGGGGGATCACGCCTTGGGCAGCTTGAAGACCCAGAGCGAGCCGCCCTGGTTGATGTCCTTCACCAGCTTGGCGACGTCGCCGCCCCACAGCGGCACCGCGCCGCCCCAGCCGGACACGACGGCGACATACTGCTCGCCATCCATCGTCCAGGTGACGGGGCTGCCGACCACGCCCGAGCCGGTCTGGAACTTCCAGACTTCCTTGCCGGTCTTGGCCTCGAACGCCTTCAGGAAGCCTTCCGGCGTGCCGGTGAAGACCAGGTTTCCGGCGGTGGTCAGAACGCCGCCCCACAGCGGGGCCGGGTTCTTGTATTCCCAGACGATCTTGCCGGTCTTCGGATCGATGGCGCGCAGGGCGCCGATGTAATCGTCATAGAGCGGTTTGATGGTGAAACCGGCGCCGAGATAGGCCGCGCCCTTCTTGTAGGTGATCGGCTCGTTCCAGATGTCCATGCCCCACTCGTTGGCCGGGACATAGAACAGATCGGTCTGCGGGTTGTAGGCCATCGGCATCCAGTTCTTCGCGCCCAGGAAGGCGGGAGCCGCGAAGACCGATTTGCCCTTGGCGTCGTGCGCCTCGCCCTGCGTCGGGGCGCCGGGACGGTTGTCGTCGTTGTAGACCGGACGTCCGGTCTTCACGTCGATTTCCTTGGCCCAGGTGATCTTGCTGACGAAGGGCGAAGCGTTGATGAGCTTGCCCGTCGTCCGGTCGATGACGTAGAAGAAGCCGTTGCGGTCGGCCTTGCCGCCCGCCTTGATGATCTTGCCGTCCTTCTTCAGATCGAAGGACACGAACTCGTTCACGCCGTCAAAGTCCCAACCATCGTGCGGCGTGGTCTGGTAGTGCCACTTGATCTCGCCATTGTCGGGATTGATCGCCAGAGTCGAGGCCGTGTAGAGATTGTCGCCGGGGCGCAGGTGCGAGTTCCACGGGGCCGGGTTGCCGGTGCCGAAGAACAGCGACTTGGTTTCCGGGTCGTAGGTGCCGCCCAGCCACGTCGCGCCGCCGCCGGTCTTGTAGAGGTCGCCCGGCCAGCTCGCGTTCAGCGTGCCGGTGACGGTGGACTCCTTGCCGTTCAGCGTCCCCATGTTGCCTTCGACGGTCGGGCGCTGCCAGATCAACTCGCCGGTCTCGGCGTCGCGCGCCTCGACCATGCCGACCACGCCGAACTCGCCGCCGGAATTGCCGGTGATGATCTTGCCGTCGACGATCAACGGGGCGGCGGTGTTGGACGCGCCCTCTTTGTATTCGGCCAGCTTTTTGTTCCAGATCACTTTGCCGGTTTCGCGGTTCAGCGCGACCAGACGGGCGTCGAGCGTGGCGAAGTAAATCTTGTCGCCCAGAATGGCGGCGCCGCGATTGACCACGTCGCAGCAGGGCATGATGCCGTCGGGCAGACGATGGTCGTATTGCCACTTCTTGTGGCCGGTGCGCGCGTCCACCGCGTAGAGGCGGGAGTAGGAGCCGGTGACGTAGATCGTGCCGTCATAGATGATCGGCTGAGCTTCCTGCCCGCGCTGCTTCTCGCCGCCGAAGGAGAAGGACCAGACCGGGACCAGCTTCTTGACCGTGTCGGGATTCAGATCGGTCAACGGGCTGAAGCGCTGGGCCTGCGGCCCCATGCCGTAGGTCAGCACCGAATCGGTGGTCGTGGCGCTTTTCAGCAAATCCTCGCTGGTCGGGCCGCCAGCGGACGCGGCGGTCATCCCGGCGGCGGTCATCGCGACGGCCAGGGCGAATGTGGATACCAGACGCTTCATGATGTGGTTGCCTCCCAAGACTGGTGGTGCCCAAGACGGATGGTGCTTTAGGCCGGTTGCGCGGGCGCCGTCCGGGCATGGCGCGACCGTGTCCGCCGACGTGCGGGTCGGCGGGTCGGGTCGGGCGGAACGGCGGGTGATGGGCGGCGGCTTTTTGGAAAACCGCTTCGTGTCACACGATCGGCAGTGTAGGCGGACGGTTGGCGGGGTAAATTGTCGGATAGTAGCAGTCGCTAACGTCACTGGACGCGCGGCAGGCTTTCGCGTTCGATCTTCGGCCAGAGATGGGCGACCGAACGGCGGTATTCGGCGCGCAGCACGTCCAACCCGGCGAAGCGGTCGGGGATCGGCAGCTCCAGCGCGTCGGTCATGTCCAACCCGGCCTCGACCGCCGCGCGCAGCGTCCCGTCCAGCCAGGTCAGCCAATCGCGGGTTTGCCCAACGCACGCCTTGTCGGGCCGGATATGGCCATGGTTGGGCACGACCAGACGCACCCCGTCGAGCGCGTCGAGCGCGTCCAACTCCTTCAGCCAGGCGGCGATTTCGGCGTGCGGAGTCGTCGGCGTGCGGTCGCAGAAGACCACGCCGCCGGTGAACAGGATGCCGGTGGTTTCGTCCAACAGCGCCAGATCGGCGGCGGTGTGGCCGTTCAGCGGGATCAGGCGCAGCCGGTGATCGCCAAACACGACGGTGGAGCCGAACACCGGCTCGGTCGGGATCACCACCTCGGTTCCGCGCATCCAGTCGCCGACCAGCCGGTACATGTTGTCGGCGATGCCGTGCCCCTCCTCCTGAATGCCCGCGATGGTTCCGGGCAGGGCGGCGATGGGAACGTCCGTGAAAGCCTGCGCGCCCAGAAAATAATCGGGGTGCAGGTTGCTGATGAAGACCTTGCGGATCGGCTTGTCGGTGACGCGGCGGATGGCGGCGCGCATCTCCTCGCCATAGCGGCGCGACGGGCCGGTCTGGATGACGATCACCCCGTCGCTGGTCACGATGAACCCGGCGTTCAGGATGTTTCCGCCGTTGGCGCGGGTGAAATGTTCGGTCGAACCGACGAACACATAGGTGTCGGGACCGACGCGCGTCGGCGTCAGATCATAGCGGAGCGGCCCGGCGGCGAAGGCGGCCGTAGACAGCGCGACCGTGGACAGGGCGACAAGGCTGGCGGCCAGCGCCAAACGGCGCAGAAAGGGGCGGATCATTGGCCGAGGCTCCGGCTCAGGTCAGGCGCGGGGATTAGCGTGGGCATCGGCACGGTCGCCGAAATCTCCCCGCCCTGGTTGTCGCGCCCGCGCAGGATCAAGGCGGTGGCCCCCGGCGGCGGGCGCAGGTCGAGCAGGAAGACGGGATCCTCGGACACCGGCTCCAAACTGTCGATGCGGGCCAGTTCGGGATCGCTGACGCCGCCGTCCAGACGGGCGCGGACGCTCAGGCTTTCGACGAAATAGGCGGGAATGCCGGGAACCAGCCCGGTGTCGTTGGGGTGACGGACGCGCAACCGCAGCCGCGCCGCTTTGCCCTCATCCGTCCGCCAGACCCGCGCCTGGACCTCGCCGACATGATCGGCCCAATCCTTGGTGGCGTAGGACAGCGGCGGCGCGCTGCACCCGCCGCCCGCCGCGTCCACCATCACGCCGGACACATGCCACACGCCGTCGGCGGTGCGCGCCGCGCCATGCACGGCGGTCGCCTGCTGGATCTTGATGCGGGTGGCGATGTAGGGCGCGGCCCCCATCGGGTGATAGCGCAGGACCAAGGGAAAGGGGTTGAGGTCGGCGATGGCCGCCACCTCCACCACCTGATCGAGCGCGGTGGCGTCCACCGCGATGGGAACCGCGCGGGTGTCCTCGGCGTCCAGCGGGGCGCGGATTTTCACCCGGTCGTCGAATTGAATGGGCGCACCCGCGAAATACTGGTCGCGCAGCGCCTCCCACATCACCGACCCCAGCGGATCGGGGGGATTGGCCGGATCGGGCGGCGCGGCCAGGGCCGCGCCCGCCGACACAACCAGACCGACCACCGCACCGCGCGCCGCCATCGCGCCGTTCGCCCATCGTCCGGTCATCGGCCATTCCTCCCCTTATGTCATTGTTGTTGTTCCGCCGCGTCCGTCAGTCCACCAGCGGCGGCGGGGTGTGGGTGACGCCATAGCGATGGAAAATCGCCGCCATCGTCCCATCCTCGATCATCGCCGTGATGACGTCGCCGACGGCGTAGGCGAGGTCGCGGGCGTTTTCCTTGGTCGCCAAGCCGACGTTCCAGCGCGACGCCATCATGCCGGGCAGAATGACGCTCGTGACCGGGAACTCCGTCGTGCGGGGGCCAAGCGCCGCCTCGATCTGGCTTTGCGGGGCCAGCACCGCCGAGGCTTCCCCCGCCAGAAGCTTCTCCATGGCCGCTTCCGGCGTCCGGCAATGGATCAGCCGGTTGCGCAGCCGCCCGCCTTGCAGGCCCAACAGGAAAAAGTCCGGAACGCTGTCCCTTTCCACCGCGATTGGCTCGTCGGGCAAGGTCGCCAGCATCGCCGACGGGACGCGCGCCGGGTTGCGGGCCAGCGCGAAGCCATCCTGGTGATAGGGGGCGAACAGCACAGCCTCTCGATTGCGCTCGCCGAATTCCTTGTCATAGGGGGCGTGCATCATGATGTCGGCGATCTCCCCGCCGAACAGGCTGCCGCGCCACACCGCGACGCGCAGATCGTCCGACACGGTTTCCCCGGCCATCTGGTCGGCGCAATCCAACCGCACGCCAAGTTTCTTGGCGATCAGATCGGCGACATCGACGTCGATTCCGGTCAACACCCCGTCCTTGCGGAAGGAAAAGGGCGGAAAATCGCGGTAAACCGCCACCCGCAGCCGCCCGCGCGCCGCCACGTCGTCCAACGGACGGGCCAGCGACGGACGGCCCGCCAACCCCAGCGGGGCCGCCGCCGCGACGGCGAGACCGGACAGAAGGCGGCGACGAGTCAAAACGGGCATGCGCGGGTATCCCATGGGCGTCAAGCCGAAGCGGCGTGGTCTGGACGCCGACCATACGCCTTCGTTTGCACAGCGAATAATTGGACTTTCGTACAAGGCGGCGCGACGCCGGACCAAACGCCCGGGCATCCTCCCATAGTCTCATTTCGACCGGGGGCTTTGCCCGATAGGGTGATGGGCCAATTGTTCGCCCCGCCCATTCTTTCCACGCCACGGACGCCATGACCGCTCCCCCGCCCGCCCCCCGGCTCTGCGCCGCTCTGACGCTGTCGTTGAGCCTGCTGCTTGGGTTGGTTTCGTCAGCGGCGGCGGATCTCATCCGCATCGGCTATCTGTCGCAAACGCCCGAGCCGCCGCCGTCGGTCGCCAACCCCGACGAGCCGCCCGCCGATGACGGGCTGGCCGGGGCGCGGCTGGCGCTAGCCGACAACGCCACCACCGGCAAATTCCTGAACCAAAGCTTCGAGCTGGATTCGGTGGAGGTGCCGCCCGATGGCGACGCGGCGGCGGCCCTGCGCGAACTGGCCGGGCGCGGTGCGCGTTTCATCGTGGTGGACGCGCCGGGATCGACCGTCGCCGCCCTGTCGGCGCTGCCCGAAGCCGCGCGCCTGCTGTTGCTGAACCCCAACGCGCCCGACGATTCCCTGCGCGCGGAATCCTGCGCCCCGCATCTGCTGAATGTCGGGCCAAGCCGCGCCATGCTGGCCGACGCGCTGGGGCAATATCTGGTGAAAAAGCGCTGGACCCGCTGGTTCCTGGTGACGGGCCGCCGCCCGGAGGACGCGCTTTACGCCGCCGCGATCCGCCGCGCCGCCAAACGTTTTGGCGCGCAGATCGTCGCGGAAAAGACCTGGACCGCCGACAGCGACGTCAACCGCACCGCCGAGGCGGAAATCCCCGTCTTCACCCAGGTGAAGGCCTACGACGTGCTGGTGGTCGCCGACGAGGTGGACGAGTTCGGCGATTATCTGGCCTACCGCACGACCGACCCCCGCCCGGTCGCCGGAACGCAAGGGCTGGTTCCCACCGTCTGGCATCGCACCCACGAACAATGGGGCGCCGCGCAACTGCAATCCCGCTTCAAAACGGCGGCCAAACGCCCGATGACCGCGCGCGACCACAATTCCTGGACCGCCGTCCGTGTGGTCGGGGAAGCGGCGGCGCAGGCCCGTTCCGCCGACCCGGATCGGCTGATCGCCACCATCAACGGCCCCGCCTTCACCCTGTCCGCCTTTCGCGGAACGCCCTTCAGCCTGCGGGCCTGGGACGGGCAGTTGCGCCAGCCGGTGCTGCTGGCCGCCGACCGCTCCCTGGTGTCGGTGTCGCCGCAGGACGGCTTTCTGCACCCCCGAACCGAACTCGACACGCTGGGGTTCGACCAACCGGAAACGCTCTGCAAGACACGAGGATCGAAAACGCCATGACCACCCGCGCCGCCACCCGCGCCATCCGCCGCCACGCGCTCCCCCCCCTGCTGGCCAGCCTGTTCTGCGCGGCGCTGGCGCAGGGGGCCGACGCCCAGACGATCTATGTGTCGAACGAGAAGGACAACAGCCTGTCGGTGATCGACGCCAAAACCAACATGGTGACGGACACCATCAAGGTCGGCAAACGCCCGCGCGGCATCACCCTGTCCAAAGACGGCGCGCAGCTTTTAATCTGCGCCAGCGACGACCACGCCGTGCAGGTGCTCGACCTCGCCAGCAAGAAGCTGGTCCACAATCTGCCCTCGGGCGAGGATCCCGAACAATTCGCCCTGTCGCCGGACGGGACCAATCTGTTCATCGCCAATGAGGACAGCAACGTCGTCACCGTGGTGGACGTGCCGAACCGCAAGGTCGCCTTCCAGGTTGACGTCGGGGTGGAGCCGGAGGGGATGGACGTCAGCCCGAACGGCAAATGGGCGGTCAACACCTCGGAAACCACCAGCATGGTCCATTGGATCGATCTGGAAAAGCGCGCCGTGGTCGACAACACGCTGGTCGGCGCCCGCCCGCGCTACGCCCAGTTCAACAAGGATGGCGGGATGCTGTGGGTGTCGTCGGAAATCGGCGGCACGGTCAGCGTCATCGACACCGCCACCCGCAAAGTGCAGAAAACCATCGACTTCAAGATCAAGGGCGTGGCCAAGGACAAGATCCAGCCGGTCGGCGTCAAGCTGACCGACGATGGCCGTTACGCCTTCGTCGCCCTTGGCCCGGCCAACCACGTCGCCGTGGTGGACGCCAAGACCTATGAGGTGAAAGACTATCTGCTGGTGGGCCGCCGCGTCTGGCAAATGGCGCTGACGGCAGACCAAAAGACGCTCTACACCACCAACGGCGTCAGCGGCGACGTGTCGGTGATCGACGTCAACAGCCTGACCGTCACCAAATCCGTCAAGGTGGGCCGCTTCCCCTGGGGCGTGGCCGTCAAAGGATGAGGGGGAGCAAGCGGGCATGACTCACGCGGCGTTGGAGATCGAGGATCTGCGGCACGCCTACCGCCCCGGCGTTCCGGCGCTGGACGGCGTCAGCCTGCGGGCCGCGTCCGGCGCCGTCACCATCCTGCTTGGCCCCAATGGCGCGGGGAAAAGCACGCTGTTCGCGCTGGCCACCGGGCTGTTGCGGCCAACCGCCGGGACGATCCGCGTGCATGGCCATGACCTGACCCGCGAGCCGGGCAAGGCTCTCGCCCGGATGGGGGTGGTGTTTCAGCAACCCACCCTCGACCTTGACCTGACGGTGACGCAGAATCTGCGTTACTTCGCGGCGCTCCACGGCATCCCGCGCGCCGAGGCCGACCGGCGGATCGACGGGGAGTTGGAGCGGTTGGCGCTGTCCGACCGGCGCGGCGAAAAGATCCGCGCGCTGAACGGCGGCCACCGCCGCCGGGTGGAGATCGCCCGCGCCCTGCTGCACCGTCCGGCTCTGCTGCTGCTGGACGAACCGACGGTCGGGCTGGACATTCCGGCCCGGCGCGGCCTGATCGCCCATATCCACGCGCTGTGCGCGCAAGACGGCGTCGCCGTACTGTGGGCCACCCATTTGATCGACGAGATCGACCCGGCGACCGATTCCGTCGTCGTGCTGCACCGGGGAACCGTGCGGGCGAGCGGCACGGTGGCGGCGGTCAACGCGCAGACCGGCGGGGCCGACATCGCCGACAGCTTCGACCGGCTGACCGCCCGCCCCACGGCGATCCAAAATGATGGAGCCGCCGCATGACCGGCTGGGGAATCGCCCTGTACGGCATCGTCGCGCGGGAATTGCTGCGTTTTCTGCACCAGCGCGAGCGCTTTTTCGGCGCGCTGGTCCGCCCGCTGGTCTGGCTGTTCGTCTTCGCCGCCGGATTCCGCGCCGCGTTGGGCGTCGCCATCATCCCGCCCTATGAGACCTACATCCCCTACGAGGTTTACATCGTGCCGGGACTCATCGGCATGATCCAACTGTTCAACGGCATGCAAGGCTCGCTGTCCATGGTCTATGACCGCGAGATGGGCAGCATGCGGGTGCTGCTGACCAGCCCGCTGCCGCGCGGTTTTCTGCTGGTGGCCCGCTTGCTGGGCGGGGTGGCGGTGTCGGTGGTTCAGGTCGCCGCCTTTCTGCTGATCGTCCGGCTTTACGGCATCGCCCTGCCGCTGTGGGCGCCGTTGACGGTGATTCCGGCGCTGCTGCTGAACGGCCTGATGCTGGGGGCGCTGGGGATGGTGTTGGCCTCCACCATCCGCCAGTTGGAGAATTTCGCGGGCGTGATGAACTTCGTCGTCTTCCCGCTGTTCTTCCTGTCTTCGGCCCTCTACCCGCTTTACCGGATGGAAGAGGCGGGGGAATTGCTGTGGTGGCTGTGCCGCATCAACCCCTTCACCCACGGCGTCGAGTTGGTCCGATTCGCCCTTTACGGCCAGATCGAAGTCGAAGCGTTGGCCGTGGTCGCCGGATCGACCCTGCTGTTCGCCGCCCTGGCGATTCGCGGTTATTCCCCGGCGCGCGGCATAGGCGCGCGCGGCCCATCGGCGGGTTGACGCCCTGAAAATTGGCGCTTTTTCAGCGAAAAGGGGGGAGCACACCCCAACATTCCTATCAAAGTGACTCCAACCCGCCCGTTGGGGTGGCAAAAGTCCACCATTTTTTTGCCGCCGCGCGCAGGGAACTGGTGATGATCCTGAGTACTTCTTGCGATGCGGTCGTGTATAGTCCTCGCCGTTCGGCCTAGCCCCGTTCTCTCAAACGCCCTTCCCCTCCGGGAACCGCAACGAGTGTCGTGATGAGCAAATCGATCGAGGGCATCTCCAACTGGATGCACATGTTCCGTTGGATCGTGAAACTCATTCGCGACGATTATGGCATTGATGAAGCGTTGCTGACCCGGAACGCGACGCTGGAGACCGACATCGGCCTGACCATCGACAAGGTCGAAGAGGTGTTGGAGATCATCGCCGACAGCTTTGGCATCCGCTTTCCCGAAGGCACGCTGGACGAATTGGTGAAGCTGGAAGAACTGTGCCTGCTCGCCAGTTGGATGAAGGGCTATTACAAGCGCCCCGAATTTATTTCCGACGGGTTCGAGGCCCGCTGCCGCGCCATCAACACCATCGCCTGATCGCCCCCATATCCAAAGCCCCCCGCCGGGAGGACGCATGACGACGAACCCCTATCCGCCCGGTTTCGTCTGGGGCGTCTCCACCTCCGCCTACCAGATCGAAGGCGCCGCCGCCGAAGGCGGGCGCGGCCCCAGCGTCTGGGACACGCGTTGCCGCACCCAAGGCGGCGTGGTCGGCGGCGACACCGGCGACGTCGCTTGCGACCATTACCACCGCTGGGAGGAAGACGTCGCCCTGATGAAGGGGTTGGGGGTGGACGCCTACCGCTTTTCGGTGGCGTGGCCGCGCGTGCTGCCGCGCGGGCGTGGGGCGGTGAACGAGACGGGCTTGGATTTCTACGACCGCCTGATCGACCGCCTGCTGGAAACCGGGATCGAGCCGTGGCTGTGCCTGTATCATTGGGATCTGCCGCAGGCCCTGCATGATCTGGGCGGCTGGTCGAGCCGCGATTGCGCGGGCTGGTACGCCGATTACGCCGCGCTCTGCGCCAAACGCTACGGCGACCGGGTGAAGCGTTGGATCACCTTCAACGAATTTTCCGTCTTCACCCTGTTCGGCTACGCGATTCCCTGGGCCGCCCCCGGCATCGTCGACCGCGCCCAGCATCTGCGCGCCATCCACCACGTCAACCTCGCCCATGGCGACGGGGTGGCGGTGTTGCGGGCGCTGGTTCCCGACGCCTCCATCGGGGCGATCCACAACCGGCAGATCGTCATCCCGGAAACCGACACGGCGGAGAATCGCGCGGCGGCGGCCCTGTTGGACGAGCATTGGAATCTGGTGTTCTGCGACCCGCAGATTCTCGGCCATTACCCGCCGCAGACCGCCGACCACATCGAACCCTATGTCCAGGCGGGCGACATGGCCCGCATCGCCCAACCGACCGACTGGTTCGGCCTGAACCATTACGGCCCGATCTTCGCCAAGGCCGACCCGTCGCGGGTCTGGGGCTATGGCTGGGGCGACGCGCCGCCGGATTCGCCGACCCACGGCGTGGGCTGGGCGATTTTCCCCGACGCCTTCCGCGAGGAACTGCTGACCATCCAGCGCCGCTACCGGCTGCCCATCGTGGTGACGGAAAACGGCTGCGGCGGCAGCGACGTGGTGGGGGCCGACGGCGCGGTGAACGACCCGCACCGCGTCAATTACCTGACCATCTACAACGCGGCGATGCGGGCGGCGATGGACCAAGGGGCCGACGTGCGCGGCTATTTCCTGTGGTCGCTGCTGGATAATTTTGAATGGGGCAGCGGTTACGGCCAACGCTTCGGCCTGATCCACGTCGATTTCACCACGCTGAAACGCACGCCCAAAGCGTCGTCGCGCTGGTACGCCGCGTTGATCGCGAAGGCGCGCGAAGCCCAGACCCTCAGTTGATGGCGGCCCGCGTCGGCGACAGCACGTAATCGCCGCCTTCGTCATAGCCCGCCGCCTTGATGACCCCGTATTGCGGGGTTTGCGGCACGTCGCGGGTGACGTCCTCGCGCACCTGCTCATACAGGTCGAACCCGCCGCTTTCGCGCGGCAGGGCGCGGATGCGGGTCATCAGGGCGGTGGCGAACGGGGAATTCACCTCGCCATCGGCCACCGGCTCGTCCCCACCCGACGACAGCGCCATCACCGACCGGCGTTGCCGCAGTTCCTCGCCCGTGCGGGCGCGGGTCGAAGCGTCGAGTTTTTGCTCCTTGGTGAAGGCGCCGGAATAGCAACTGTCCGACACCAACAGCACCTGCTTGGCGGGCATCCGGTTCAAAAAACGGGCGATGTCGTTGTTCGACACCCAGTTGCGGGCGCTGGTCGTTTCCGCGTCCGACGGCAGCCAATAGCCGGTTCCGGTTTCCGCCAGCTCATAGCCGTGACCGGCGTAATAGACCATCACCTGATCCTGCTCCGTCACCTCGCGCCCCAGCTTGCGCAGGGCGTCGGCGATCTGCGCCTTGGTCGGGTTCCGCAACACGCGGGTCTCGTAACCCAAGCGCTCGTTCAAGGCCCGGCTGACCTCCGCCACGTCGGCGGCGGGGGTGCCAAGTTCCGGAATCTCCGGGTTGCGGTAGGTGTCCACCGCGATCATCAGCGCGATTTTGCGCCCATCGGGCAAGGTCGGCGCCGCCGACGCGGCGGGCGGCGCCGACACGGCGATGCGCCGTTCCGACATCGCGCCGGTGTCGTCGGTCACGGTCAAAACCGCCTCGGTCTGGCCAGGGGCGACGGTCAGATTGGCGCCGAAACGGCCTTGTTCGTCCACAAAGACCCATTGCCCATTGACGCGCGCCTCGGCCACCCGTTCGTTGCTTTCAATCAGGCCGCGCACAATGGCGCGCGTCCGCCGCGCGCCCGCGTTGGAAAACTCGACGATGCTGGGCGGCGGCGTGCCGTCCGCCCTGTGCGAGGGGAACAAATCCGACGCCGAAGGATCCGCCGTCAACTGCCGCAACGCCCCGGCCAGCGAGCGCGTCCGCTGCTCCCGCCGCACCCGCTGGTACATGGCCAGATAGGTCTTGGTCGCCGCCGGATCGTAACCAGCGAGCCTCAAAACCGATTTCACCTCGGCGTAGGCGGCGCGACCGCTGTTTGACGTGGTTTGCAGCAACCCGCCCACCTGCTTGGCCACCGGGTCGGGGCTGTTCACCAGGCCGCCGACGATGGTGGCGACGGGGACGTTTTGGAACACCGCCTTTTGCTCGGTGATCGTCATGCCGCTGCTGGCGACCGCCGTCACCGCTTGGGTGATCGTTCCGCCGCTGGCCGCCTGGACCATGTTGCCGGCCGCCGCCTGCACCACCGGCGAACTCAACACCTGCGGACCGGGCTGCGACAGGGTGGCGCCCGTCGTATAAGCCGCCGTCGCGGTCGAGGTGAACGTCGCCGTGCCGCCGCCCGCCAGCGCCACGGTCGCCGGGGCCGGTGGCGGTGGGGCAACCGGCGGCGCTGTTGGTTCAGGCGACGGCGCGCTCGCGGTTTGCCCTCCGCTGGTCGCGCCAGATGGGGATTGAGTCGCGTTCGCAGACGAGCCTGCGCCCGCAGCGCCGTTTGCCGGAGCCGTCCCGTCGGTTTGCGACGCCGAGGAGGACGAACCGCTGTTCTCCAACGCAGCCAGGAAGGTTTTCGGCTCTGCGCCGCGCGACGCCGCCACGCTGGTCGTCCCATTGGCGACCACGGCTGCCGCTGGCGGCGGCGGCGGAGGAGGTGGTGGTGGGGTGGCGGCCACCACCGTGTTCACGGTTTGCAACACCGACTGGACGAGCGCGCTCGTCACCGTCGTGCTGACCGCCACCGGCGCGGCGACGACCGGCGGGGAAGGTGGCGGCGAAACAGGAGGCGAAACCGGCGGCGACACGGGGGGAGAAACCGGCGGTGAAACGGGTGGCGAAACCGGCGGCGTCACGGGCGGTGAAACGGGCGGCGAAACCGGCGGCGAAACCAACGGAGGGGTCTCCGACGTGCCAGAGCCGCCCGACGCGGGATCCGCGCTGGCGACAATCAACTGGTTGCCCGTCGTCGTCACCGACGCGGGCGGCAAGCTGGCGTAGGTTTGACTGTAGATCGTGTTCCCGGCCAAGCCGCCCAATTGCATGGCGGCGCGATCAGCGGCGTAGATCAACCAACGTCCGCCGCTGACCGACAGAACGGACGCGGTTCCGCTGTTGATGAAATTCCCGGTCGCGGCCAACACCAAATCATGCGCCCCCCCGACCGTGATCGACGCGCCGGACGCCAGAGTCAGATCCCCAACGGTTCGGATCGACACGTCGCTGCTGTCGGCCAGCACGGAATCCGTCACCGTCAACCCACCCGCGCTGTCCGACAGCCGAAACGCGCCAGCCCGCCGAACCTCGCCCAAATTGGCGATGGTGTTGGCGATCCCGGCGCTGTCCAACGCGATGCCGCCGCCGCCCGCCGTCAGGATCAGCGTTCCGACGTTCCGCAAGGACTGGGTTTGCTGAATGGAACCGCCGTCGGAGGTCAGCCGCAGGGTGGTTCCTTCGACCTCCAGGCCATTGCGTTCGCCAACCGCGCCGATGTTCAGGCTGACGCTGTCCCGGAAGGTCAGCGTGCCGACCGCGCCCGCCAGATTGTCCACCGCGTTGCCCGAATGGTCCAGCGTGTAGGTGACGCCGCCGCCCACCACCTGCAAATCGGTGGCCTGGATCGCTGCGGTCTGCGTCACCGACCCGCTGTCCGCCGCCAACGACAGGCGGGAACCGCTCTCCACCGTCAACCCGCTGGAACCGCCCGCCGTTCCAACGACAAAGCCCTTGACGTTGTGGAAGGACAAACGACCGACAGACCCCGCCAGGGTGTTGACCGCGTTCGCCCCGGTCAGGGTGTGGTTGCCGCCAGCTCCCAAAAGTTCCAGCGAATCCGCCGATATCGCAAAGGTCTGGGACACCGTGCCGGTCGTGTTCAGGGTCAGGCGATTGCCGCCGACCGACAGGGCGCCGTTGATGGCGATGCCGCCGCTGGCGGTTCCGCCGCTCAGAAGTTTGAGATTGCTGGAAAAGCTGGCTGAACCGCCCACCGTGACGGCGCCGATTCCGTCCGACCGACCGATCACAATCTCTGAAAATCCGCTGGCCAGCGTGCCCAGCGACGCGCTTGACAGCGACAAGCCCCCAGCCCCGCCCGCCAACCCGATGCTGGTGGACGTCGTTTCCGGTCGCAAGGTCAACGTGCCGCTGCTCTTGATTTCGGCGCCGCTGGTCTGGGCCAGATTCATGCTGTCGGCGGTCAGGGTGATGTTGGAGGCGCTGCCGCCGGTTTGGCTGCCAACGCCGATCTTGACCGGGCCGCTCAACGCGACGCCAAGCGACCCTGAATCGGACCCCGCCGTTCCAGTCACGTTGATCGGGCCGCCAGCCGCTTCGATGTAAGGCGAACCGCCCGACTGGGCGATCGACACCCCGGCGACCCCGGTCGTCACCGAGCGGCCCGCCTTGCCGGTCAGAGTGACGCCGCCGCCGCCCGTGGCCTTGATGTCGACGTCGTCGCGAATCCCGATCCCATAGGCGTCGGTGGCGTTCGCGGCGCTGGCGTCCCCTTCGATCTGAATGGCGGCGCCGGTGGCCGCCGACGAACGGATCGTCATCGCGTTGCCGTTGGCGTCCATGACCACGCCGCCCACCGTGCCGGTGGTCGCCACCGCTTTGCCTTTGATCTGAATCGTTCCCGCGCCGGAATCCAACGTCAGACCATTGGCGAAATGCACGCCGCTCCCCTCATCGGCGTTCTTGCCCTCGCCGTTGATGACGATGTTTCCGCCTTCCGACGACACCGACCCCGCCGACAGGCGCACGCCATAGGCGCGGGTGACGCCGCCCTTGGCCGCCGTGGTGGATGGATTGGCGCCGCCGCCCATGATGATGGCGCCGCCATGGCTGTTGATGACGGCGGCGCTGGTCTCGATGGCGCCGCCGTTGGTCGCGTCGCGGTCGGCGTTCAGGGTGATCGCCTCGCCGTAGGCGCTGAGGCCGGCGCCCAGAATGGCGACGTCGCCCCCCGCTTGCAAGGTGATGGAGCCGGCATGGCTCGCCGATCCGGTCCCCAGCGACGACGACACCGTGATGTTGCCGCCCGTCGCCATCAGCAGCGGATCCATGAAAGAGGCGGTTCCGACGTTGATGTCGCCGGTCCCGTCCGATCGTCCGATGGTGATCGACCCGAAACCGTCTTGCAGCGCCCCCAGGGCGGCGCTGCTCAGTTGCAGCCCGGTGGACCCGGTGGCGACGTTGACCGGGGTGGACAGCGTGCTGGGACGAATGGTCAAAGCCCCGGCGCTTTGCACCGCGCCAATGCTGTTCGCCTCCAAACTGTCGAGCGTGAAGGTGATGTTGCCGGTGGCCGACGCCCCGCCGATGGTGTTGTTGGCGTCCCCGGCGGTCATGGCGACCGAGTTCACCGTGTCGGGGGTCGAGGCGTCGATGCTGATGGGCGCGCTGCCATAAGAAGAGATCTTGGACGCGCCTTCCAGACGCAACCCCTCATTCAGGGAACCGGCGTTGCCGCCGACGGCGGTCAGCGCCACCGACCCGGTGGTGGAGCGAATTTCCGACGCGGTCGCCAGATGAACGCCGTGATTGGCCCCCCCCGAACCGCCCGCCCCGGTTCCCCCCGTGCCGTTGACGACAAGGGTGCCGGAGGTGGTCCGAACCACCGAACCGCCCAAAAGATGCACGCCGTTGTTGGCGCCGCTGCTCGATCCCGTCGTCACGCCGACGCCGCCCGTCCCGGTCAGGGTGAGCGATCCGGAATCCGTGGTGATCGTCGCCCCGCCGCTCACCTGGATTCCGGTGTTGGCGCCGTCGCTCGACGAACCGCCCTGCCCCGTGATCGCGATGCCGCCGGATGTGGTGGTGATCGAGCCGCCGTCAACCTTGACCCCGATGTTGCCGCCGCTCGTGTAGCCGCCGCCTTCGCCCCGGATCGAGACGGCGCCGGTCCCGGTGTTGATGGCGGCGCTGGTCAACAGCACGCCGATCTTGCTGGAACTGGCGTCGCCCTTGGCCGCCGTGGTCGCCGGGTTGGCGCCGCCGCCGATGGTCAGCGCCCCGTTGTTGGTGGTGAGCGAAACCGACGATTGAATTTCGACCGCGCCGCTGTCGGCAGCGTCGGAATTGGCGTTGAGCGTCAGGTTGAGCTTGTTGTCGCCCGCCGCCGTGATGCTCGCCGTGACGAACAGATCATTCGCCGATTTCAAGGTCAGGCTGCGGTCGCCGCCGGTCAGCGTGACGGCGATGGGGCTGGTGACGAACAGATTGCCGGTCTGCGTCCCCGTGCCGCCGGTGGTGACGGTGACGTCGTTGCCCGATTGCAGCGCCGCGACGATGGACGACGCGTAAACCTGTTGATCGTCGGTCGCCGGATCGAACACGCCGCCCGCGCTGAGGTCATAGCCGGTGTTGGTGATCGTCACGTTGCGCGGGTCAAGCAACCAGTGACCGGCCAACCCGCCCTTGGAACTGGCGTCCACCACGCCGCGCGCGCGCAACGTCAGTTTGCCCGACGTTTCGACAAAGCCGCCGTCGCCGCCCGACGGCCCGCCCTTCGCCGTGATGACGCCGTCGAAGCGGGTGGCCTCGTCCGACCACAGGATGACTTTGCCGCCCTTGCCTTGGCTGGTGGCGTCCGCCGCGATGACCGCGCCGTCCTCCACCGTCAGATTGCGGGCGGGGGGAACCGGCTTGCGGCCCGGTCGGATGTTGTACAGGGCGTAGGTCGCGGCGTCGGCCCGCCCGCCCTGAAGATCGCCGCCAATCAGAACCGCGCCGCCGCCCGCCGCGCCGCTGGCGTCCACCCGCGCGGTTCCGGTCAGTTCGACCTTGTCGCCGGTGACGGTGACGGCGCCGCCCGTCCGTTTGGCGTCCGCGCCCGCCACGTCCAGCGTGCCGGACACGCGCGCCGTTCCGCCTTCGGGATCGCCGCTCAGGATGATCTCGCCGTCGCGCTCCTCGACGCTGCGCGCCTGGATGCGGCCCGACATGTTGACGACGCTGTCCACCAGCCCCTTGGCGGCGGCGGCGGACAGGCGGACCCGCCCGCCATCGGCGAAGATCTGGCCGTCGTTCCGCACCAGGGCGTCAACCGGCTTGCCGTCCGCCCCGACGGGCCGCGCGTCGGTCTTGGCGTCCAGCGCCAGATTGATCTTTTGATCGCCGAACAGATCGACGACGAAACGCCGCCCCGACGCCAACGTCACCTCGCCCAACCGCGCCTCGATGACGCCGCGATTGGCGACGCCGGGGGCGACGAAGGCGGCCAGGCCCGCTTGGGCCACGGTGATGACGCCCTCATTCTCGACCGTCGCGGTGGATCCCGACCGGCCTTCAAAATTGTAGCGACCGGCCAGGAAATCATCGTTGCGGATGTCGTGGGTGGTGGCGATCAGACCAGCGACGTCCACCTGGGCGTTGCGCCCGAACAGGATGCCGTTCGGGTTGACCAGCCAGACCTGCCCGTTCGCCGACAGCCGCCCCATAATCGCCGAGGGATCCGGCCCGACCACCCGGTTCAACGTGATGGATTGGGCGTCAGGCTGCTGGAATCGGGTGTGTTCCCCCTCCTTCACGCCGAAACGCCGCCAGTCGATGATCGCCTTTTGCGTCGTCTGCACGATGTCGAGTTGTCCCGGCCCGCCCGGACGAATCGCCACGCTTCCCGCCGTCACCACCCCGTCCTCCGGGTTGGCGAAGGCGGCTCCCGGAACCAGCATGGCCGCGACGATCACCATTCCGGCCCGCCCGGCCAACGCCGTCGCGCCGCGCAGCCGCGCGGCGACGCGCGGTTCGGCGCGGCGGGAGATGCGGCGCGGCGGCTGGTGCGTCCTCATCCTGTGCAAACCTTGCGGTCAAAAGCGCGTGGACAGATTGAAAAAGATCCGCATCCCACGATCCAGCGTGCTGGTGGGAACGGCGATGAACGGCTTGGCGAGTTCCAGGCTGGCGTCGAACCGTTTGAAAAGTCCAAAGCGCACCCCCGCCCCCGCCGAGGCCAAGGACCGGCGGCCATGGCGCGATCCGCTTTCGTAATTCCACACCGCGCCATAATCGCCAAAGCCGTAAATCATCGCATAATCCGGCCCGTCCTGCGAGACCTCCAAAATGCGTTGAAGCTCGCCGCGCACGGAAAAACCGCTGTCGCCGCTGATCTCCGAGGAGTCGAAGGCCCGGCCATAGGCCTTGCCGCCGACGCCGAATTCCTCCGACGACAACAACTCATCGGGGCTGTATTGCGCCTCGCCCGCCAGCACCAGAATATGGGCGTCGCCAAGCTTTTGATTGCGCTGGGCGGTCAGGTTGATCTTGCGGAAATCGCTGCGCCCGCCCGAGCGGGTCAAACCGGCGGATCCGCTGCGGGTCGGGTGCAGAATGTCCAGCCCCTTGGACAGTTGCAGCGACAGGACGTTGCTACCATCCCAATCGTCGGACACGTCGTAGGACACATCGGCGGACAGGATGCGCAGCCGGTCTTCCGACAGAGGATCGCCCAAGGCCGTGGTGCGGTTGTTCCGAACGGTGAAGGTCATCTCCCCGCGCAGGGTTTCCGCCCGGCTGCGCAAAAAGGGATGCGACAGGCCGACGCGGACGGAAGAGGTCAGGCTGTCCAGCTCCAACGACCGCACGCTGTCGCCCGGCTGCGACCAGGAGCGGCGGACGCCGTAATTCAGCGTCGTGCCTTCGGCGTCGAGCGGGACCGACTGGCCGAGATCCAGATAGCGCAACTCGCGCCATTGCTGCGCGCCGATGGCCTGCGCGGTCGTCCGCTCGAACAGGCCGAACTGGTCTTCGACGTTCAGAACCCCGGTCAGTTGCAGCGGCCCGACGGAGCGGGTGCCGCGATTGTCCAGCGCCAGCGATCCGTCGAACGGCGTGCGCTCCAACGTCATCGTCAATTGCGAGGCGCCGGGGGTGTCGGGCGCGGCCTCCAGCACGGTTTTCACCGCCACGCCGGGCAGATCATCGGCCAACAGGACGTAACGCTCCATGTCGGCCATGCGCAGCGGGCGGGATTCCTTGATTTTCTCGCCCATCCGCCGCAGCAGGCCCAGACGGTCGCGCGCCTCGCCCTGGATCACCACGTCGCTGACATACCCCTCCACCACCTCCAACCGCACCACGCCGTTGCGGATTCGCTGGGCCGGAACGATGGCCTGCGACAGCACGTAACCGGCGTTGCGGTATTTGGTGGTGATGGCGTCGCGCACGCCGTAGAGGTCAGCCAGCGTCGCCGGACGATTCAGCAGGTCGCGCCACAGCGGCGACAGGGCTTCGACGTCGTAGACGCTGTTGCCGCTGATCTGAAGCTCGGTCAGGGTTAAAGTGATTCGCTCGGCGTCCTTGGGGGGCGGCGCCTTCTCCGGCGCCGGCATCTCGATTTCGGGCAGGGATTGCGGCGTCAACGGACGCTCGAAGCGCTGCTCCAGCCGGTTGGGGTCGAGCGAGGGCGGCAGAACCACCGGCGGCGCGGTCTGCGCCAAAGCCAACGGCGCGGTCAACACGCCGCAGAGCGACGTGAGAAGCAGAGCGGCGGACAGACCGCAGCGAGACGGACGGGGACGGGATAAGCGGAGGCGGCGCATCGGCTATTTCTCGGTCAGGGCCGTCACGCCGGTCCAACCCGCCTCCGGCGCGCGACCCACCCGCGCGTCGGCCTTGCGCAGCATGGCGGCGGCGGCGCTGTCAAACGGGGCCAGCGCGCGGAATCCCGCCGCCGCCGCGTCGAACCGCCCGGCCTGCCAATCGGCCAGCGCGCGGGCGTAGGCGGCGCGGCGGGCGCCATCCTCCGGATCGGCCCGGCGGGCGTCGGACAGCGGCTCATAGACCGCCACCGGCTCGTTGCGGCCCACCACCTGGACGACGTCCAGCGCGCGGAAGGCGGCCGGGTCGCCGTGATGAGCCATCGTTTCACCGCTGACCATCATCGGCGTGCTGTAATATTTGTTCGCCCCCTCCAGCCGCGAGGCCAGATTCACCGTGTCGCCCATCACCGTGTAGTTGAAACGGCGCGGCGAGCCGATGTTGCCGATCAGAACCGGCCCGGTCGCCAGCCCTATGCGGGCGGAACCGCGCCCGCTGTCGGTCGCCAGCAAAGTCGGGTCGTCCTCCATCGCTCGGGCCATCGCCAAGGCGGCGTTGACCGCCGCGCGGGCGTGGTTGTCCAGCGCGTAGGGCGCGCCGAACACCGCCAGCACCGCGTCGCCGATGTATTTGTCGACAAAGCCGCCATGGGCTTCGACGATGTCGGTCATCACGGTGAAATAGCGGTTCAGCACCAGAACCAGAGCCTCCGGCTCCATCCCTTCCGACATTTTGGTGAAACCGGCGATGTCGGAGAACAGGATGGTCAGGTCGCGCTCTTCCCCGCCCAGGCTGGGCGATTGGCCGGACGCGATCATGTCGTCGATCAGCGAGCCGGGCAGATAGAGCTTGAAGGCGTTGCGGATCCGCCGCTGGTCGCGGTCCAACACGGCGAAGCGAAAGCCCAGCAGCAACGGAAAGACCAAACCAATGGCGACGACGCCTTGCAGATAGGGCAGAACCAGCCCGTTCTGAAAACTTTCCACCGCCGCCCCGCTCCACAGCGCCAGCACGACCAGCAGGCCAAGAGCGGCCAGCGCCGGGCGAGTCGCCAGCGTGATCGCGGCGGCCAGCCCCGCCAACAGCAGGACCAGCGCCATGCTGGCCGGTTTGCCGGTTTCCGCCAGCCCGTCGCGGGTCATCAGGTTGGAGATGGCCGCCGCGTGGATGTAGACCCCGGGGATCGAATCCCGGCGCAGCCCCTCGACATACAGGTCGCTCATCACCGGCAGGGCGCAGCGTTCGGGCAGGTTCAGCCCCTCCGGCTTCGTCACCCAGCGGTTCGACGACAGCTTGCGGTCCTCGACGTCCAGAACGGTGCCGACCATCACCGCCTTGCCCTTGAAGTGTTTTTCAAAAAAGGCGGCGTCGCCCGCCTCGGCGCAGGCGAACAGGTCGGCCAGCGAATAGGTCGGGATGGCCCCCGCCGTGGTGGCGTGGTTGACCAGCATGCGGTTGCTCGTCCCGCCGGGCAGCCGATAGCCCGCAAGACTCGTCCAACCATCCTCCCCACGAACCACCGGGGCGCCCAGCGCGCGCGACGCCACTTCCGCCGCCATGCCGGGTTCCGGGCGCGGGTTCCCGCCGTTGGGGTCGGTGACGAGCAGCGTGACCGGAATCCGCCGCAGCACGCCGTCGGGATCCTCCACCAGATTGACCGAGCGGACGTTCCCCGCCCCCGCCGCGATCATGTAACCGCGATAGGGCATCAGCGGGTTGCTTTGATGCTGGACCTTGGCCAGCACCAACCGCCCCTCCTTGCCGCCCCGGCGCAGGGTCAGAAGATATTCGCGCTCAAAGCCTGGAATGAGCGTCTCGACCGAGGTTGGGTGGACAAGGTCAAGCCCGATGGCCGCCGCGCCGCCATCCAGCATCCCGGCCAACACCTTGCCCAGCTTCGGCCCCCACAGGGCTTGCGGCGTGCCGACGAAGGGCGGGCGACGGTAGGTTTCCTCGTCGATGCCGACGACGACGACCGGCGACGGGTTCGGGGCGGGCTTCGGCCCATGCGCCACCTCGCGCAGCCGGTACAGCGTGTCGATGGATGGCCCCTGCAACGACGCGCTGAAGCTCAGGACCAGGAACGCCGCCAGCAGCGGCGTCATGGCTCCCAAAAGGATCAGGCGAAAGCGCCGGGACAGCCGGATCGTCACACGCGGGCCGGAATCAGAAGCGGATCAGACGGCCCAGCGCCGGACCCGCCTCGTCCTTGGCCTGGGGGTCGATCTTGACGACATAGGATTTGGCCCCGGCGACGATCTTGTACAGCCCGCCCGGAACCAACGGGGGAACCGGCGCCGCGCCGCCCTTGGCGGTGTCCAGCATCGTGCCGGGAACGTCGATGACGACAGGCGGCGCCGCTTCGTCCAACCGCTCGAAACTCACCGGGCCGGGCGCGGTCAGCGCCAGCAGCGGGCGGGTCTTGTAGAGCGTCAGATCGGCTTTCGGCTTGGCCCCCGGCAACGCGACGGTGACGCTGCGGAACACCGTCACCCCCGCCTTGCCGGTTTCGCTGGCGGCCAGCAACAGCTTGCCGCCGTCGCACGGCAGGGTGTGACGGTCGATGGTTCCGCCGGAGATCGCCGATTCCCGCGTACCAATGGTGACGTTGCCGCCGGTGATCGTCTCGTTGACGCAGGAATCAAGGTAGCTCAGGGTCAGGTTCTGCCCCGCCGCCAAGGCCACGGTCTGACCGGCGTTGAGGTAATCCATCGGCTGGACGCCCGCCACGCCGTCGGACACGTCCTCAACCAGCGCGACGGGGCCGGCGGCGGCGGTCGAAACGCCAAGCTGCCACAGCAGGGCGCCGACGGCGAGCGCCCGCAAGGGCGTCTGGAACGTCACGGTCATGATGGCTGAAACCTCCTGGTCTGTGACGGAGGGCGTAAGCCCTCGGTCAAACGGACGAATCGCTTCGTCTATCCTTTAGCGAAGTTACCGACCCACTTCAAACCCCATCGCGTGGCCGGGGAAATCGACCGGCGGACCAATCGTCCGCAAAGGGCGGATTGTCATGAAACCGCAACATCGCCGCAACCGCCGCGTCATCGCCCCCGGCTATTCTACGCCATCGCGTGTGCGCCAATTCGCACGCGTTCGCATGAGAACAAACGGATGGGGCAGGTCGGCGACTCATGAGCACGGAACACATCGTCCGCTCCTTCGCGCAAGAATTGCAGCGCCTCTCCAACCTCGTGACCCAAATGGGCGGCGTGGCCGAGGCCCAGGTCGAGGCCGCCGTCAAGGCGGTGGCCCGGCGCGACGTCGGGCTGGCCACGCAGGTGATGCAGGCCGACGCCCGGCTGGACGCCTATGAACGCGACATCGACGCCGAGGCCGTGCGCCTGCTGGCCCTGCGCCAGCCGATGGCGCAGGATCTGCGCGAGATCGTGTCCTCGCTGAAGATCGCCGCCGATCTGGAGCGCATCGGCGATTACGCCGCCAACATCGCCAAACGGTCGTTGGCGCTGGCGCAAATGCCGCTGGTCCGCCCGGCGGTGGCGATTCCGCGCATGGGCCGTCTGGTCGAAACCATCATGAAGGATGTGCTGGACGCCTACACCGAGCGCGACGTCGACAAGGCCATCGCCGCCTGGGAGCGCGACGAGGAGCTGGACGATCTTTACACCAGCCTGTTCCGCGAAGGTCTGACCTACATGATGGAAGACCCGCGCAACATCACGCCCTGCACCCATCTGCTGTTCATGGCCAAGAACATGGAGCGGATCGGCGACCACGCGACCAACATCGCCGAAACCATCCATTATCTGGTGGTCGGCTCGCCGCTCAACCTCGCGCGGCCCAAAAGCGACGGCTCCAGCTTCGCCGTGGTGTCGCCGATCCAACCGACCGCCGCCGACGCCTTGATCGTCGAAGGCGCCGACACAGGCGACAACGCCAACGACGACGCGATGTAAGAACGCCCCGCCCCTCAGCGCCCCTTCCCCACCGCGTCCAGCAGCCAGCGGCGGAAGGCGGCGAGCGGCGGGTGATTGGCCTTGTTGCGCGGGTGGACCAGATAATAGGCCCGCGCGCTGCGGTGGGGCCGGTCGAGCGCCGGAATCAGCGTCCCTTCGCGCAATTCGCCATGCACCAGCAGCGTCGGCAACAGCGCCACGCCCAATCCGGCCTCGGCGGCTTGGGCGGTGGTGATGAACTGCTCGAAAAACATCCCCGCGCCGGTGCGCGCCGCCAACCCCTGCGCGGCGAACCATTCGGCCCAGGCGTCGGCCCGCGTGCTGGTGTGCAGCAGCGGCAGGGCGATGAGGTCCGCCGGTTCGGCGATGGGGTGCGCCTTTAAGAAGGACGGGGCGCAGACCGGCAACACCTCTTCATCCAGCAGATGGTCGCAAACCGCGTCGGGCCACTCGCCCAGCCCGTAATGAATCGCCGCGTCGATGTCGTGGGTGCGGAAATCGAAGGGGGCCAGCTTGGTGGTGAAATGGATCACCACATGGGGGTGCGCCTCCTGAAAGGCGGGCAGGCGCGGCACCAGCCAGCGGGTGCCGAAGGTCGGCAGAATGGCGAGATTCAGCTCGCCCCCCTTGGGCGCGGCGATGGTCCGCACCGTCGCCGCCGCGATCTGACGCAGCGCGTCGCGGATCGGTTCGGCGTACAGCGCCCCGGTCGGCGTCAGGGTCACGCGCTGGTCCTTGCGGACAAACAGCGGCGTGCCAATCTGTTCCTCCAACGCCTTGATCTGGCGGCTGACGGCGCCTTGGGTCAGCGACAGCTCGTTCGCCGCCGCCGTGAAGCTGCCGGTGCGCGCCGCCGCCTCGAACGCGGTCAACGCGCTCATCGAAGGAAGGAGTCGCCGTTGCAGATCCATGCCTCATCATTACCACAGCTCATGACCCCTGGAAAGAAAGTCGGTTGCGGGATGGCGCGTGACGGAGCAACGTCGGTATCGTCGCGGATCAGGACAGACAGGACGGAAACGGAATGAAGACCGGCGGGCAGTTGATCGTCGAAGCGCTGGAGGCGCAGGGCGTGCGGCGGGTGTTTGGCGTGCCGGGCGAGAGCTATCTCGCCGTGCTGGACGCCCTGCACGACAGCCCCATCGAGATGGTCGTCTGCCGCCACGAGGGCGGGGCCGCCATGGCCGCCGAGGCGCAGGCCAAGCTGACCGGGCGTCCCGGCGTCTGCCTCGTCACCCGTGGCCCCGGCGCCACCAACGCGGCGTCGGGCATCCACGTCGCCCAGCAGGACGAAACCCCGTTGATCGTGCTGATCGGCCAGATCGAACGCGGCATGCGCGGGCGCGACGCCTTTCAGGAGGTCGATTACGGGCGGCTGTTCGGCGGCATGGCCAAATGGGTCGCCGAAATCGACAGCGCCGACCGCGTGCCGGAAATGATTTCCCGCGCCTTCCACACCGCGATGGCGGGCCGCCCCGGCCCGGTCGTGCTGGCCCTGCCGGAAGACACGCTGACCGAAGTGGCCGACGTCCTCGCCGCCCCGCGCGCCGAGCCGGTGGACAGCGCCCCCACCCCGGCGCAGGTCGCCGCCTTCGCGGCGCTTCTGGCGAAGGCCGAGCGCCCGTTGCTGGTCGTCGGCGGCTCGCGCTGGACCGAGGGGTCGGCGGCGTCCTTGCGCGGCTTCGCCGAACGGCTGGCGCTGCCGGTCGCCGTCACCTTCCGCCGCCAGATGCTGTTCGACCACGACCACCCGCTCTACGCCGGGGACATCGGGTTGGGAATCAACCCGAAACTGTCGGCGCTGGTCGCCGACAGCGATCTGGTCATCCTGCTGGGCGACCGTTTCTCCGAAGTGCCGTCGCAAAGCTACGCGCTGCTCGGCGTTCCCGATCCGGGCAAGGCGGTGGTGCATGTCCATCCCGGCGCCGAAGAGATCGGGCGCGTCTACCGCCCGACGCTGGGCGTCGTCGCCACGCCGGGCGGCTTCCTCGACGCCGTGGCCGACGTCGCCGTGACGCCGAACCCGGCCTGGGCCGCCCGCGCCGAAGCCGCCCACGCGGCGTTTGAGGCGTGGAGCACGCCGCCTGAGAACATCCCCGGCGACGTCCAGATGGGCGCGGTCATGCGCTGGCTGGACCAGACGCTGGCCGACGACGCCATTTTCACCAACGGCGCGGGCAATTACGCCACCTGGATCCACCGCTTCCACCGTTTCCGCCGCTTCGGCACGCAAGCCGCGCCGGTCTGCGGCTCGATGGGCTACGGCCTGCCCGCCGCGCTGGCGGCGAAGCTGGAGTTTCCCGAACGCGACGTGATTTGCTTCGCCGGCGACGGTTGTTTCCAGATGACCGGGCTGGAGTTCGGCACCGCCGCGCAGGAGGGGGCGGCCGTCATCGTGCTGGTCATCGACAACGGCATGTACGGCACCATCCGCATGCACCAGGAGCGGGAATATCCGGGCCGGGTGTCCGGCACCGCGCTGCGCAACCCCGATTTCGCCGCGCTGGCCCGCAGCTATGGCGGTCATGGCGAAACGGTGCGGCGGACGGAGGAGTTCGCCCCGGCCTTTGAACGCGCCCGCGCGTCCGGCCTGCCCGCGATCCTGCACGTCGTCATCGACCCGGAAGCCTTGACGCCGACCCGAACCCTGTCCGAAATCCGCGCCGCTGGCGCGAAGCGCTAACCATCCAGTCCCTCTCCCGTCTCGGGAGAGGGAGGGGACCCGCCGAAGGTGGGGAGGGTGAGGGGGCCGACAAGGATCGCCAGCTTTCGCGACCGATCACCCCTCACCCTTCCCGCCGCGTCGCGGCGGGCCCCTTCCCTCTCCCGAAACGGGAGAGGGCGTTCTTGTTCGTCAGAAGGAACCACCCCGGTGCAGCACAGCGACATCCTTTCCCGTTTCGGCCTCACCTCTTCGACCGGCGCCGGTCTGACCGCGCGGTCGCCGGTGGACGGCGCCACGCTCGCCACCGTGGCGGAAACCGATCCGGCGCTGGTCCCGGACCTCGTCGCCAACGCCGCCCGCGCGTTCGCGGCGTGGCGCACCGTTCCCGCCCCGCGCCGGGGCGAGCTGGTCCGCCTGCTGGGCGAGGAGCTGCGCGCCGCCAAGGAGGATCTGGGCCGTCTGGTGTCGCTGGAAGCCGGAAAGATCTATCAGGAAGGTCTGGGCGAAGTTCAGGAGATGATCGACATCTGCGACTTCGCCGTCGGCCTGTCGCGCCAGCTTTACGGCCTGACCATCGCGTCGGAGCGTCCGGGCCACGCGATGCGCGAGACCTGGCACCCGGCGGGTCCGTGTCTGGTCATCTCCGCCTTCAACTTCCCGGTGGCGGTGTGGTCGTGGAACGCGGCGCTGGCGCTGGTCTGCGGCGATCCGGTGATCTGGAAGCCGTCGGAAAAGACCCCGCTGACCGCCGCCGCCTGCCAAGTGATTTTCGAGCGCGCCGTCGCCCGCTTCGGCGACGCCCCGACCCATCTGAATCAGGTCGTCCAGGGCGGTCGCGCCGTGGGCGAGGCGCTGGTCGCCCATCCCGGCCTGCCGATCGTTTCGGCCACCGGCTCCACCCGCATGGGCCGGGAAGTCGCCAAGGTGGTGGCTGAACGCTTTGGCCGCAGCATTCTGGAGTTGGGCGGCAACAACGCGATGATCGTCGCGCCGTCCGCCGATCTCGACATGGCCTTGCGCGCCATCCTGTTTTCCGCCGTCGGCACCTGCGGCCAGCGCTGCACCACGCTGCGCCGTTTGATCGTCCACAAGGACGTCGCGCCGACGTTGCTGCCGCGCCTGAAGGCCGCCTACGCCTCCGTTCCCATCGGCAGCCCGCTGGAGTCCGGCGTTCTGATGGGTCCGTTGGTCGATTCCGACGCCTTCGCCGCCATGCAGAACGCGCTGACCAAGGCCAAGGCCGAGGGCGGCGTGGTGACGGGCGGTGAACGCACCCTGACCGACCGTTTCCCCAACGGCTATTACGTCACCCCGGCCATCGTCGAAATGCCCGCCCAGACCGACGTCGTCCGTCATGAGACCTTCGCGCCGATCCTCTATGTCCTGACCTATGAGACGCTGGAGGAGGCCATCGCCTTGCAGAACGGCGTTCCGCAGGGCCTGTCCTCCTGCATCTTCTCCACCGACCTGCGCGAGGCTGAGCGCTTCCTGTCGGCGGCTGGGTCGGATTGCGGCATCGCCAACGTCAACATCGGCCCGAGCGGCGCCGAAATCGGCGGCGCCTTCGGCGGCGAAAAGGAAACCGGCGGCGGGCGCGAATCCGGCTCCGACGCCTGGAAGGCCTACATGCGCCGCCAGACCGCGACGGTGAACTACTCGGCGGCCCTGCCGCTGGCCCAGGGCATCAAGTTCGATCTGGGCTGATTGGAGAGTCCGCCCCCTCGGCTTTCCGCTTCGGCGGCGGTCGAGGGGGCTTACGAACCGCGCGCGGCGAAGGCCACCAACAGCTCCGCCGCGACCAGGGCGGCGATGACCTCCGGGCGTTTGTCCCCGGTCAGCGCCGCGCCGATGGGGCAGGTCAGCCGCGACAGGTGGAACGGGGCGCGCAAGGCTGGGTCATAGGCGCGGGCGGCGCTCCAGCGCTCAAACCGGCTGCGCTTGGTGGCGGAGCCGATCAGGCCGACATAGGCGGCGTCGCCCCGGCGCAGCGCCGCGTCGGTCAGATCGAAATCCAGCGCGTGGCTGTGGGTCAGCACCAGATAGCCCGCCCCGGCGGGGGCCTGGGCCAGATGGTCGAGCGGTCGTTCGGTGACGATCCGCTCGACTCCCGACGGAATGACCTCAGGAAACTCGCCCGCGCGGGAATCGATCCAGCGCAGGCGCAGCGGCAACGGCGCGAAGGCCGCCGCCATCGCCTTTCCCACATGCCCGGCCCCGAACAGCAGCAAAGTCGGACTGGCGTCCGCCGCGCGGCGTTCCCCTTCGGCCAGCGCCGCGACCGTCTCGACATCGGCGCGTTCCAGCGTCAACAGGACATGGCCGCCGCAGCATTGCCCAATGGCCGGACCCAGCGGCAGATCCAGCCGGTCGGCGGCGACGCCCTCGGCCAGCATGGCGCGGGCGCGCTCCACCGCCGTCCATTCCAACCGCCCGCCGCCGACGGTGCCACGACTGTCACGCGCCGTCACCAGCATCGCCGCCCCGGCCTCGCGCGGGGTTGAGCCGCGCGTCTCCGCCACCGTGACGAGAATCGCCGCCTCGCCGCGCGCCAGCCAGTCGGCCAGCGTCTCGGACAACCCAGTCATCAGGCCCCGGCAATCTCGGCGGCGGCGCGGGCGCGCAGCCGCCCGATGGTCGCCAACACCCGTTCCGGCGTGGCGGGCGCGTCCAGTTGCGGGCAGAAACGATGATCGGCGACGCTGGCCACCGCGTCGGACAGCGCGTGCAGCACCGACATCCCCAGCATGAAGGGCGGCTCGCCCACCGCTTTGGAACGGAACACGCTGTTCTCGCGGTTGGGAGCGTTGTCGAGCAGACGGACGTTGAACACGCGCGGACGGTCGCCGCAGGCGGGGATTTTGTAGGTGCTGGGCGCGTGGGTGCGCAGGCGGCCCTGCCCGTCCCACCACAATTCCTCCATCGTCAACCAGCCCATGCCCTGGACGAAGCCGCCCTCGATCTGGCCCTTGTCGATGGCCGGGTTCAGCGAGCGTCCGCAATCATGCAGAATGTCCACCCGGTCCACGACATATTCGCCGGTCAGCGTGTCCACCGTGACCTCGCTGCACGCCGCGCCATAGGCGTAATAGAAGAACGGCGTTCCCCGCCCCGCCGCGCGGTCCCAATGAATCTTCGGCGTCTTGTAAAAGCCGGTGGCCGACAGTTGCACCCGCGCCATGTAGGCGGCGCGGACCAGATCGGGAAAGCTCATCGACTGGCCGCCCGCCTGGACGCGCCCCGGCGTGAAGACCACCGCGTCGGCGGCGACGCCCCAGCGTTCGGCTGCGAAGGCGGTCAAGCGTTCCTTGATGGCGCGGGCGGCGTTCTGCGCCGCCTTGCCGTTCAGATCGGTCCCCGAGGACGCGGCGGTGGCGGACGTGTTGGGCACCTTGCCGGTGGTGGTCGCCGTCGGGCGCACCTGGGCGATGTCGATCTGGAATTCCTCGGCGACGATCTGGGCCACCTTGGTGTGCAGCCCCTGCCCCATCTCGGTCCCGCCGTGATTCACCTGAACGCTGCCGTCGGTGTAGACATGGACCAGCGCGCCCGCCTGATTGTAATGGGTGGCGGTGAAGGAAATGCCGAACTTCACCGGGGTCAGCGCCAACCCCTTTTTCAAGATCCGGCTGCGCGCGTTGTGGGCGCGGAGGGCGGCCCGGCGGTCCCAATAACCGCAGTCGGCTTCCAGATCCGCCACCAGTTCGGGGATGATGTTGTCGGCGACGATCTGGTGATAGGGGGTGAGGTTGCGATCCTCCACGCCGTAGAAATTGCGCTTGCGGATGGTCAAAGGATCCTCGCCCAGCGCGAAGGCGATCTCGTCGATCACCCGTTCCGCCGCGACCATGCCCTGCGGCCCGCCAAAGCCGCGAAAGGCGGTGTTCGACACCGTGTTGGTCTTCAGCGGCAGCGATTCCAGCCGGGCGGCGGGGTAGTGGTAGCAATTGTCGGCGTGGAACAGCGCGCGGTCCGTCACCGGCCCCGACAGATCGGCGGCGTAGCCCGCCCGCGCGGCGAACAGCATCTCCACCCCGGTGACGAGGCCCTCGTCGGTGAAGCCCACCGTGTAGTCGATCTCGAAATCATGACGCTTGCCGGTGATCTGGAAATCATCGTCGCGGTCGGGGCGCAGCTTGGCGGCGCGCCCGGTCTTTTTGGCGATCAGGGCGGCGCAGGCGGCGAACAGGTTGGCTTGCGTCTCCTTCCCACCAAAACCGCCGCCCATCCGCCGCACCTCCACCGTCACCGCCCCGTTGGGGACGTGCAGGATGTGGGCGACGATGTGCTGGACCTCCGTCGGATGCTGGGTGGAGACATGGACCAGCACCTCGTCATCCTCGCCGGGGATCGCCAGGGCGATCTGGCTTTCCAGATAGAAATGCTCCTGCCCGCCGACCGCCAGCCGCCCATTAAGGCGGCGCGGCGCCTCGGCCAGCGCCGCCGCGCTGTCGCCCACCGTCAGGGTCATCGGCGCGGTGACGAGCGTCCGCGCGCCGTCGCGCGCGGCGGCGATGGTCAGGATTGCGGGCAACTCCTCATAGGTCACGTCGGCCAGCGCGGCGGCGCGGCGGGCCTGGTCGCGGGTGGTCGCGGCGACGGCGAACAGGGGTTGGCCGACATGCTGGACCAGATCGCTGGCGAACAGCGGCTCGTCGCCCTTGCCCATGCAACCGACGTCGTTGACGCCGGGCACGTCGGCGGCGGTGACGACGACCGCCACCCCCGGCGCGGCGCGCACCCGCGACAGGTCGAGCGCCGTGACGCGCGCGTGCGCCTTGGCGCTCAAGCCCAGGGCGACGTGCAGCAGCCCGGCGGGTTCGGCGATGTCGTCGATGTAAACCGCCTCGCCGCTGACATGCTTGTGGGCGCTTTCGTGCGGGCGCGGGGTGTGGACGCCCCCCACGATGGCCGAGATGGTCGGGACAGGGAGAGCGGCGTCAGGCATGGGCAAGCCTCCGGTCGCCGACCAGCCGCGTGTCGGCGTCGGGGTCGGTCGTCTCGACATAGAGCTTCAACAGCAGATTGGCCGCCACCGCGCTGCGGTAGGCGGCGCTGGCCCGCCAATCCGACAACGGGGTGAAATCGGTCGCCAACGCCGTCATCGCGGCGCGGACGTTGGCCTCGGTCCAGGATTGGCCGATCAGCGCCGCTTCGGCGCCGCTGGCGCGCTTGGGCGTTCCGGCCATGCCGCCAAAGGCGACGCGAAGATCGGCCACCCGCCCGTCCGCGTCCAACCGCAGGCGGAAAGCGCCGCAAACGGCGGAAATGTCCTGGTCGAAACGCTTGGCGATCTTGTAGGCGCGGAACCGCTCGCCCGGCTGCGGTTTGGGCAACAGGATGGCCTCGACGAACTCGCCCGGACGGCGGTCCTGCTGACCATAGGCGAGGAAGAAGTCTTCCAGCGGCAAGACCCGCCGCTCCGCCCCCCGCCGCAACCGGATCGACGCCCCCAGCGCGATCAAGGCGGGCGGGCTGTCGCCGATGGGGGAGCCGTTGGCGATGTTGCCGCCGATGGTGCCGACGTTGCGCACCTGCTCCGCGCCGATGCGGCGGATCAACTCGCCGAAATCAGGGTAGAGCGCGGCGATGGGCGCGGCGGCGTCGCGGTAGGTGACGCCCGCGCCGATCTCCAGCGCGTCGCCACGATCCACGACGCGGCGCAACTCCTGAACCCGTCCGATGTAGAGCACGGTGGCGAGCACGCGCTGAAACTTCGTCACCCACAGCCCGACGTCGGTCGCCCCGGCGACGATGACGGCCTCCGGGTTGGCGGCGTAGAGGTCGGCGAATTGGTCCGCCGTGGCGGGGGCGAGAAAGCGGCGGCCCGCCGCGCCGACCGACAGACAGTCGGCGTCGGCCAGCGCCGCCAGCCGCGCGACGGTCGCGGCGCGGTCGGCGAAGCGGTCGCCCGCCTGGTCGGCCTCGCGGTCGCCCAACTCATACATGCGGCGCGCCGCCTGGACAATGGGTTCATAGCCGGTGCAGCGGCAGAGATTCCCGGCCAGCGCGTCGTTGATCCGCTCGGGGCCGGGCCGCTCCTCGTTCAGATACAGCGCGAACAGCGACAGGACGAAGCCCGGCGTGCAGAAGCCGCATTGCGAGCCGTGGCAATCGACCATCGCCTGTTGCGCCGGGTGCAGCGCGCCGTCCGGCCCGCGCAGATGCTCCACCGTCAACAACTGGCAACCGTCCAGCGTGGCGAGGAAGCGGATGCAGGCGTTCACCGCCTCGTACCGCAGCGCCCCATCGGAATCGAGCCGCCCGACCACCACGGTGCAGGCCCCGCAATCGCCCTCCGCGCAGCCCTCCTTCGTGCCGGTGCGCCGCTGGTCCAGCCGCAGCCAGTCGAGAACCGTCAGGGTCGGATCGACGTCGCGGATCTCCCGCAACTCATCCCCCAGATAAAAGCGAAGGCTTTCGCGCATGGGCCGAATCCTGCTGGTTCGTTCGGGTGGCGGGGACGCTGCGACCCTTCCAGTGTTTCACCACCATGAACTGTCCACCAGATCCGCCCGGCTGAAAAGACTTTCAAACGATCACGAAAAGGGCGTGGTCAAGAAATGGGCAATGGCGGAGCGGCGAGCCGTCTTGTGCGCCGCACACAATCATTATATCCTGTTGAATATAGCGATTGCCGCAGCGGCGCCCCACGCGGTTGGCGGGTTCGGGCTGGCGGGTTCAGAAAGGATTGGCGATGCAGCCTCCCATCCTCATCGTCGGGCACGGGACCGCGTGGGTTCGGCTTGGCCGGGTTCATCTGACGGCGGGGCAATGCGGGCTGATTTCCGGGCCGACCGGAACCGGCAAAACCTCGGTGTTGCAGGCGCTGGCGGGCGTCGCCGGGTGGGATGGCCGGGTGTTGGCGGTGGATGGCGGCGTCGCCGTGCCGGTGGGGGCCGCCTGCCCCGTCGCCCTGGTTCCGCACGTCGCCGACACCGACGCCCCGCGCGGCGACGTGGCCGAAACCGTCGGGTGGGCGCTGCGCGGGCTGCCGCTGGGCGAGGGGGAACGGGAACGGCGGATCGCCGGGGCGCTGGCCGACATGGGGCTGAGCCGCTTGGCGGCGCGCCGGGCGGACAGCCTGTCGATGGGGGAGCGGCAAGGGGTCGCCATCGCCGCCGCGCTGGCCCGCGATCCGGTGGTTCTGCTGCTGGACGAGCCGTTCGCCGCCTTGGACCATGACGGCGCGCAGCGGCTGCGCGCGGCGATCCGGCGGCGGTTGAGCGAGGGGAAAATCATCCTGCTGACCGCCCACGCGGAGGGCGGGGCGGTCGGTCTGTGCAGCGTCCATCTGCGCATGCCGCTTCCGCAAACAGCGGGCGCCGCCGCCCCGGCCTGGGCGGGGGAGTCGGCGGATCCAGACGTCCCCGCCGCAGCCGACGCCGGGCGGGCGGTGCTGCGGGCGCAAGATTTGCGGGTGCTGCGCGAGGATGGCGCGCCGCTGCTCGACCGGCTGACCCTGAGCGTCGCGGCGGGCGGGCGAACCCACATTTGCGGCCTGAACGGGGCGGGGAAAAGCACGCTTCTGCGCTGCCTGATCGGGGCGGCGCCGGTGGCGGGCGGCAGCGTCACCGTGATGGATGTGGACAACCCGGCGCCGCGCGACCTGCCGGGCCGGGTGGGTTTTCTGCCGCAAGAGTCGCCCCGGCATTTTTTCGGGGAAACCGTGTGGTCGGAGATCGGCTTCGCCCTGACCCGCGCCGGGCTGCGCCCGCCCGACCGGCGGCGGCGGGTCGAACAGGCGATCGACCGTTTCGGCCTCGCCCCGCTGGCCGACCGCCCGCCGCAATCGCTCAGCGCGGGGGAGCGTCGGTTGGTGACTCTGGCCGGTCTGGTGGCCGGAACCCCCCGGCTTTTGCTGCTGGACGACCCGCTGCGCGGCCTGGACCCGGTCCGCGCCGCCCACGCCCTGGCCGTTCTGTCCGACATGGCCCGCGCCAGCGGAACCGCCATCCTGTCCACCAGCCACAACCCGCTGACCGGCTGGGCCGACCAAACCCTGCGCTTGCAGGACGGCCGCCTGCACAGGGCGGCGTGATCGGTCTTAAACATCCCATTATATGAGACATATGTTTACTATTTGACACAGGCTCATCCCTCGCCTTAGCATCGCGCCATTCCTGGACGACGCGCGCCCCCTCCCATGACCGCCCCCATACCCCTTGACGACGCCGACGCCCCCGCCAAGCCCGCCGGGACGCAGACCTTGCTGCGGGGGTTGACGCTGTTGGAATGCGTGGCGGCGGGGGTGGGGGATGTGAAGGGGATCGCCGCAAGGTTGGGAACCCCGCGCAGCACCACCCATCGGATGCTGACCAGTCTGGTCGCCGAGGGCTATCTGCACCACATCCCGCACAAGGGCTATCTGCTGGGATCGAAGCTGATCCAACTGGGGCAGAAGGCGTTGGAGCAGCGCCCGCTGGTCGCCGTCGCCCGCCCGCGCATCGAGGCGTTGGCCCGCCAGACCGGCGACACCGTCCATCTGGGCGTGGCCGAGGGGGACGAGGTGTTTTATCTCGACAAGATCGCCGGAACGCGCGGGCTGGAAATGCGCTCGCGCGCTGGGCTGCGGATGCCGCTGGCCTCGACCGGAATCGGCAAGGCGTTGATGCTGGGCCTGGATCCGGCGCGCTGGGCCGGGCTGCACGCGCGGGCCTGCCCGGAGGAGTCCGCCGCCCCCGCTCCCGCCGCCGATACCGACCGGCCCCGCCCGCCGCCCTGGCCGGAGTTCGCGGCGCGGATGGCCGATTACGCCGCCTGGGGCTGGGCCTTCGATCTGGAAGAGAATGAGTTGGGGATCCGCTGCGTCGCCGCCCCGGTGCGCGACGCGCGCGGCGGCGTGGCGGGGGCGATCAGCGTCGCCAGCGCCACCCCCTATATGCCCGACGACCGCATGCGCGCGCTTGGCCCCCTGGTCCGCGCGGCGGCGGACGCGATTTCCTGTGATTTGGGATGGACTGCGGCATGACCGACCACCTTGATTCCACCGGCTCGCCGGTTCTCGTCGCGCTGGATTGGGGAACCTCCAGCCTGCGCGGCTTTCTGATGGACGAGGCGGGCGGCGTGCTGGCCGAACGCGCCAGCCCGCACGGCATCCAACATCTGCCGCAACCCGGCGCGGCGGGGTTCCAGGCCGCCTTCGCCGCGCTGTGCGGCGATTGGCTGTCGGCCTGCCCGGAACTGCCGGTGGTGGCGGGCGGCATGGTCGGCAGCGCCCAGGGCTGGGTCGAGGCCCCCTATGTCCCCTGCCCGGCGGACGCCCGCAATCTGGCCGACCACGCGGCGTGGGTGGAGGTCGCCGACGGGCGGCGCCTGCTGATCGCGCCGGGCGTGCTGTATGACCCGCCCGACGCCGCCCCCGACGTGATGCGGGGGGAAGAGGTGCAGATCGCGGGCGCGCTCGCCGAAAACCCCGATTGGGCCGCCAACGCCTGCGTCGCCATGCCCGGCACCCATTCCAAATGGGTGCGGGTCGCCGACGGCAAGATCGTCGGCTTCGCCACCCACATGACCGGCGAGCTGTTCGCCGTGCTGAAAAACCACTCGCTGCTTGGGCGGCTGATGCCCGCCGAGGGCGTCGCCAGCCCGCAGGACGAGGCCGCCGCCTTCGCCCTGGGCCTGGACGCCGCCCGCGACGGTGAACCCGGCGCGCTGCCGCGCCAACTCTTCGCCACCCGCACGCTCGGCCTCACCCGCCGCCTGCCGCCCGAGGCGTTGAGCCATTACCTGTCCGGCCTGTTGATCGGGCATGAGCTGACGGCCAGCCTCGCCATGCTGCATCGGGTTTGGCCGAACGGCGCGCCGCTGCTGTTGATCGGCGACGCCGGGCTGTGCCGCCGCTACGCCCGCGCGCTGGACCATTTCGGCGCGACCGTCGCCGCCCAGCTTGGCAACACCGCCCCGCGCGGGCTGTTCCAATTCGCCGCCGCCGCCGGATTGATCGCCGCCGCGCCCTGATTTCGCCTGACCGCCAAGGACCGATCCATGACCGACATCGCCGCCCGCTTCGACCGCGCCTTTTCCACCCTGCCCCTGGTCGCCATTCTGCGCGGCCTGAAACCCGTCGAGGCCGAGGAGGTCGGGGTCGCGCTCTACGACGCCGGGTTCCGCTTGATTGAGGTGCCGCTGAACTCGCCCGATCCCTTCGCCAGCATCGCCGCGATCCGCCGCCGCCTGCCGCCCGACGCGCTGGTCGGGGCCGGAACCGTGCTGACGGTGGAGGCGGTCGAGCGTCTGGCCGGGATCGGGGCCGATCTGGTGGTGATGCCGCACGCCGACACGGCGGTGATCCGCGCCGCCAAAACCCACGGCTTGATCTGCACCCCCGGCGTCGCCACGGCGACGGAGGCCTTCGCCGCCCTCGCCGCCGGGGCCGACGCGCTGAAGCTGTTCCCGGCGGAGATGATTCCCCCCGCCATCGTCAAGGCCCTGCGCGCCGTGCTGCCGCGCGACCTGCGCCTGCTGCCGGTCGGCGGAATCACGCCCGACTCCATGCGCCCCTATCGCGACGCCGGAGCCGCCGGGTTCGGGCTGGGCGGCGCGCTCTACAGCCCCGGCCTGCCGGTGGAGCACATCGCCGTGCGAGCCAAGCGCTTCGTCGAGGCCTGGGCGGCGCTGAACGCCGAATGACGGAGCCGCCAGCGGCCTTGCCGCTGGACGCACCGCCGGATATCAAGCGGGACACGACCTCCACCCCGCATGACGTGACCCCCGCCGCGCCGATGGACGACACCGACCGCCAGCTCATCGACCTGCTGACGTTGAACGCCCGCACCAGCACGGCGGCGTTGGGCCGCGCGTTGGGTTTGTCGCGTTCCACCGTTCAGGATCGCTTGGCCCGGCTGGAGCGGACGGGGGCCATCGCCGGTTATACGGTGCGGCTGAGCGACAGCGCCCCCCGGCGCGGCGTGTCGGCGCTGGTGATGATGACGGTCAACGCCAAGCTGGCCGACCGGGTGGTGCACGCCCTGCGCAAGATGCCGGAATTGACCCGCCTGCACAGCATCAGCGGCCAATATGACCTGTGCGCCACCGTCAGCGCCGACAGCCACGACGCGATGGACGCGGCGCTCGACGCCATCGGACGGCTGCCGGGGGTGGAGAAAACGATGTCGTCCATCGTCCTCTCCACCAAAATGGAACGGTGATCGTCAGCGCACCACGCTGGCGGTGAAGCGAATCTTCAGAAATGGAACGCCAACCCCCTGAATGTTCACATAGGGGCCTTCGACCTCATACAGCAAAATAATTTCATAGGCGCCGGGAACGGGGGCCGATGGGGAATATCGAAACACCCGCTGACCGGGTTTGACCGCCAATGGAATGGCCGCGTCCGCCAAAGCAGCGACCGCAGCGTCAAAGGAGCGCAAAAGACCAAACGACGTCTTGTCACAACGACGCACCCAATCATGAACGTCGGGATGCGTCAGACAGGGCTGCTTGGTCATTATTGAACCATGGTCAGCCGCTCAAACGCGTCCAGGGCGTCGCCATCGAAATCCAACCGCCCAGGACGAAGAGCCGACGCGTAGAGGCCGGAGAAATGCTCAATCATCAGCTCTTCAGGAATCGGATCGTCGCTGTCGGCGTCCTTGCCCAAGGGGCCGCGCACGGTCTTCCACGGTCCTTCCTGATGGGTCAACCCGACCAATTGCGGGGCGGTGTAACCGCTGTAGCTGTCCCAAATCCGATCCAGAAAATCCATCGTCGCCTTCGACAAAATGCCGTCGGGTCGGGTCAGCATCGCCTCTTCCCCGATCTCCCGATTGCCAAAATGGCGGAAACGGCTGTAGATCTCGCGCACCACCGGACCATGCCGCCACGCCCGCAACTCTTCCGTAAACAGCGATTCAGAGCGGATGGCAAGGTGCCAACCTTGCGAAAAATAAAGCATCTTTTGAATGCTGAGTTGGGTCATCGCCTCGCCGGTGGGCTTGCGCCCTTTGCTGACCAGATAATCGGTTACGGCGTGGACAAGCATGGCGGCACCCTCGCTTTGATTCCCTCTTTGAAGGGTCGCACAGAGACGTTAACCAGTTATAAACATTTGCCCGCCGCGCTCGACGCCATCGGACGGCTGCCGGGGGTGGAAAAAACGATGTCGTCCATCGTCCTTTCCACCAAGATGGAACGGTGATCGTCAGCGCGCGGCTTACTCCGCCTCGTCTTCCACATTGTTGATGGTTTTGTAGAGTGTTTGCAGATAGGCGAAGTCCTGAGCGAACAGATCCTCGACGACCTTGGTGTTTATCATGTCGAGCGTTCCCAAACGCACGATCACCCGCGACAGGACGATGACGATCAGATAGGCCGGGTTGGACTGCACCCGATGGTCTTTCAGCGGCAGAATCTCGTCGCCCGCCGTGGCCAGACGCATCACCCCGTCCTTGTGCAGCGCGCCATCCGCGTCGCGGTAGCCGATGGGAAGCGTGAAGGGAACTTCTGTCGCGATGACGTTCATATCAGGACTCCTGGCAAGGCTCGGCGCGCGCGCCGCTGGCGTCGGGAGCATAGAGCACACGGATCAAACACGCGATGGCCAGAAAGCGCCGAAAGGTCACGCGCCAAACGATCACGCGCCGACCGTCCGCCGTCACAGCGTCGCCGCCAGCCGCAGCCCCTGGCCAATCGCCCGCTTGGCGTCCAACTCCGCCGCGACGTCGGCCCCGCCGATCAGATGGACGCGGATTCCCGCCGCCTCCAACGGGTGGCTCAGTTCGCGCAGCGGCTCCTGGCCGGTGCACAGAATGATGGTGTCCACCGCCAGAAGCTGCGGTTTTTCCCGCGTCTCGCCAAAGCTGATGGTCAGGCCGTCGTCGTCGATGCGCTCGTAATTGACGCCGGACAGCGCCTCGACGCCCTTCATCTTCAACTGCGCCCGGTGAATCCAGCCGGTGGTCTTGCCCAAACCCGCGCCGGGCTTGCTCGCCTTGCGCTGGAGCAGGGTGATCTGGCGTTCCGCCGGGGCGACGTGCGGGCGAATCCCAGCGACGCCGCCGCGCGCGGCGGACGGGTCGCCCACGCCCCACTCCCGCCGCCACAAATCGATGTCCAGGCTGGGCGAGGGACCGTCTTGGGACAGAAACTCGCACATGTCGAAGCCGATGCCGCCCGCCCCCACCACGGCGACGCGGCGCCCCACCGGCTTGGCGTCGCGCAGCACGTCGATGTAGCTCAGCACCATCGGGTGCGACTGGCCGGGGATCTTCGGGTCGCGCGGGCGGACGCCGGTCGCCAGAACCACATCGTCGAAGCCGCCGCGCGCCAGCTCGTCCGCCGTCACCTTGCGGCCCAGATGCAGAATCACCCCGGTTTCGTCCAGCCGGTTGGCGAAATAGCGCAGGGTCTCGTGAAACTCCTCCTTGCCGGGGATCCGCTTGGCCATGTTGAATTGGCCGCCGATCTCCGCCGCCGCGTCGAACAGATGCGCCTCATGCCCGCACGCCGCCAGTTCGGTGGAGCAGCTCAAGCCCGCCGGGCCGGCGCCGACCACGGCGATCCGCTTGCGCCGCGCCGCCGGAGCGGCCTTGGGCAATTCGGTTTCGTGGCAGGCGCGCGGGTTGACCAGACAGCTCGCCAGCTTGCGCGAGAAAACGTGATCCAGACAGGCCTGGTTGCAGGCGATGCAGGTGTTGATCGCCTGCGGACGGCCCGCCGCCGCCTTTTTGACGAAGTCCGGGTCGGCCAACAGCGGACGGGCCATCGACACCATGTCGGCGCAGCCGTCGGCCAAAATGCCCTCGGCGACGTCGGGCGCGTTGATCCGGTTGGTGGCGCAGAGCGGGATCGAGACCTCGCCCTTCAGCTTTTGCGTCACCCAGGCGAAGGCCCCGCGCGGCACGCTGGTGGCGATGGTGGGGACGCGGGCCTCGTGCCAGCCGATGCCGGTGTTGATGATGGTGGCGCCCGCCGCCTCGATCGCCTTGGCCAGTTGGACGACCTCCTCCCAACGGCTGCCGTCGGGGACGAGGTCGAGCATCGACAGGCGGTAGATGATGATGAAGTCGCGCCCGACCGCCTCGCGCATGCGCGACACGATCTCCACCGGGAAGCGCATGCGGTTCTCATAGGATCCGCCCCAGCGGTCGGTGCGCTGGTTGGTGTGCGTCACCAGGAACTGGTTGATGAGATAGCCTTCCGACCCCATCACCTCGACCCCGTCATACCCGGCCTCGCGCGCCAAGGCGGCGCAGCGGACGAAGGCGCGAATCTGGCGCTCCACCCCCCAATTGGTCAGGGCGCGCGGGGTGAAGGGGGTGATCGGCGATTTGATGCGGGAGGGCGCGACCGACAGCGGGCTGTGGGCGTAACGCCCGGCGTGGAGGATTTGCAGGGCGATCTTGCCGCCGTCGGCGTGAACCGCGTCGGTGATGACCCGGTGCGCCTGCGCCGTCGAATGACGGGCCAGGGTCGAGCCGAAGGGCGACAGCCAGCCTTCCACATTGGGCGCGAAGCCGCCCGTCACCATCAGCCCGACCCCGCCGCGCGCCCGTTCAGCGAAATAGGCGGCCAGCTTGGGAAAGTCGCGGCGGCGGTCTTCCAGGCCGGTGTGCATCGACCCCATCAGCACCCGGTTTTTCAGCACCGTGAAGCCAAGATCGAGCGGGGCGAGCAGATGCGGGTAGGGGCTGGCGGCGGGCTGGCTCACGGGGCGGTTCCTCCGGCGGACAGGAGCGCTCTTCATGGCGCTGGGATCACGGATCATCCGTGGCGCGAAAGTTAGATGACGTTTACGTAAAGGTCAATTTCATTCCGCAGTGACAAGGTGGCGGCGTGGGCCGTCTCGCCGTTTGCGTTCAAAACAATCTGGTGCATTCTACCACGCCCAACCACCAACCAAACCCCGAGTCCGCATGACCGCCGACGCCCCGCTCCCCGACGCCCTGCTTCCGGATCTGTTCCAGGCCGCCTTGTCCGCCGTGACCGCCGACACGCGGCTTCCCGGCGCCCTGCCGCCCCCGCCCAAGGGCCGCACCGTTGTGATCGGGGCCGGAAAGGCCGCCGCCGCCATGGCGAAGGCGGTGGAGGATCATTGGCCGGGGCCGCTGTCCGGGCTGGTCGTCACCCGCTACGACCATGATCTGCCGACCAGCCGGATCGAGGTGGTGCAGGCCAGCCACCCGGTGCCGGACGCGGCGGGGCAGGACGCGGCGGCGCGGATTCTGGCGATGGTCCAGGGGCTGACGGCGGATGATCTGGTGCTGTGCCTGATCTCCGGCGGCGGCTCCGCCCTGCTGGCCCTGCCCGCGCCCGGCGTGTCGCTGGAGGACAAGCGCGCGGTCGGCAAGGCGCTGCTGAAAAGCGGGGCCGACATCGCGGAGATGAATTGCGTGCGCAAGCATCTGTCGGCGATCAAGGGCGGACGGTTGGCGGCGGCGGCGCACCCGGCGCGGGTCGTGTCGCTGCTGGTGTCGGACGTGCCGGGCGACGACCCGTCGGTGATCGCCAGCGGCCCGACCGTGCCGGACCCGACCAGTTTCGCCGACGCCCGCGCCATTCTGGCCAAGCATGGCATAACCCCGCCGCCCGCCGTCGCCGCCTATTTGGAAGAGGGAGCGGACGAGACGCCCAAGCCGGACGATCCGCGTTTGGCGGGCGTCGTCACCACCCTCATCGCCACCCCGCAAGACGCGCTGGAGGCGGCGGCGGCGCTGGCCCGCGCGCGCGGCTTCTCCCCGGTCATCCTGGGCGACGCCATCGAAGGCGAAGCGCGCGAGGTCGCCAAGGTCCATGCCGGAATCGCCCGGCAGATCGCCCGCCACGGCCAACCGGCCCCCGCCCCAGCCGTGATCCTGTCGGGCGGCGAAACCACGGTGACGGTGCGCGGATCCGGGCGCGGCGGGCGCAACGTCGAATTCCTGCTGGCGCTCGCCGTGGCGCTGGACGGCCATCCCGGAATCCACGCCGCCGCCTTCGACACCGACGGCATCGACGGGACGGAGGACAACGCCGGGGCCATCCTGCGCCCCGACACGCTGGCGCGCGCCGCCGCCCTGGGCCTGGACGCGAAAGCTTTTCTGGCGAACAACGACGGCTACAGCTTTTTCAAGGCGTTGGGCGATCTGGTCGTCACCGGCCCGACGCGGACCAACGTCAACGACTTCCGCGTGATCCTGGTGGAACGCCCGGTCGGGTGATCGGTCGCGCGGCGACGGACGGGCGACGGTTCGCGTCGGCCCGTTCGTTCGTCACGCCAGCGATTTTGCAAAGTGAGAACGCGCGCCTCCAATGTGCGCTGCAAATTGCGCGTTCGCCACGGCCCGCCACCGCGCTTTCCACGCTCAGCCCCCATATTTGTTGCAAACAACCAGGAAAACTGGATTCAACGCAAAAAACAATCCGTTCGTTTGCCTCGCACTTTGGCTTAAATTTTGCTCTTCCCCCTTTGGAACATCGAAAATGCCGGGGGAAAACCATGAAAACGCTGTCCTTGAAAGCCAAGCTGATGGGCTTGGTCGCCCTGACCGGCTTGGCCGTCGTGACGGTGGCGGGCGGCGGCTTGTGGCTCGGCTACAAACAAATGTACAACGACCGCATCGCCAGTCTGCGCACCGTCGTGGAAACCGTCCACGGCATGGCCTCCACCTTCGATGTTGAGGTTCGGAAAGGCGCGATGAGCCGGGACGAGGCGCTCAACCGCATGCGCTTCGTCGTCAACGGCATGCGCTATGGCGAAAACAAAAGCGATTACATCATCGTCGCCGACATGGACGTCATCAACGTCATCAACCCGTCGCGCCCGGATCTGGTCGGAAAATCCATGGCCCAGGTGAAGGACGGCAATGGCAAACTCTTCGCCCTCGAAATGGCCAGCGTCGCCAAAAACCCCCAAGGCGAAGGCGTGGTCGAATATTCTTTTCCACGCGCCGGACAGACCGAACCGTCGCCCAAGGCGTCTTACGTAAAACGCTTCTCTCCTTGGGACATGTTCATCGCCACCGGCGTCTACATTGACGATCTGCAAGCCGAATTTCGCCGCCACGCCATGTGGCTGATGCTGATCGTCATCGGCTTCGCCCTGCCGGTGGTCGCCGCCATCGCCTGGACCGGGCACAACATCAGCGACGCGGTGCGGGGGCTGAGCGGCAAGATGGCGGCTCTGGCCGCCGGGCGCCTCGATCTGTCCTTCCCGGAAGCCGGGCGCGGCGACGAGATCGGCGAAATGGGCCGCGCGGTCCAGGTGTTCCAGGACAACGCCGTCGCCAAACAACGGCTGGAAGCCGAACAGGCCGCCGCCGAACAGCGGGCGATCACGGAAAAGCGCCAGTCGATGGAGCGGCTGGCCTCGACCTTTGAAAGCACGGTCGGCGGCGTGATCCGCTCGGTCGCCGAAAAAACCGCGTCGATGGAGAAGCAAGCCCGCGCGATGACCGACGCGACGGCGGAAACCGACCGGCTGGCCACGGCGGTGGCGACCGCCACGGAACAGACGGCGGTGAATGTGCAGACGGTGGCCTCGGCGTCCGAAGAACTCGCCGCCTCGATCAACGAAATTTCCGGGCAGGTCGCCAAATCCAGCGCCATGGCGGCGACGGCGGAGCAGCAGGCCGAACGCGCCAACAGCCGCATCGCCGGGTTGGCCCAAGCGGTGGAGCGCATCGGCGCGGTGGTCGATCTCATCAACTCCATCGCCAGCCAGACCAATTTGTTGGCGCTGAACGCCACCATCGAAGCGGCCCGCGCCGGGGAGGCCGGCAAGGGATTCGCCGTCGTCGCGTCGGAGGTCAAGCAACTGGCCAGCCAGACCGCCAAGGCGACGGAGGAAATCGCCGCCCAAGTGGCGGGCGTGCAATCGGCGACCGGCGAGACCGTGACCGAAATCAACAGCGTCGCCAACGTCATCACCCAGCTCAACCAGATCGCCGGATCCATCGCCTCGGCGGTGGAGGAGCAGGGCGCGGCCACCCGCGAAATCGCCCGCAACATCCAGCAGGCGGCCAGCGGCACGAACGAGGTGTCGGCCTCCATCGTCGGCGTCACCGCGTCCGCCGATCAAAGCGGCAAGGTCGCCCGCGAGGTGCTCGACGCCTTCCAGCATCTGTCGCAACAGGCGGGAACCCTGGGGACCGAGGTCAGCGGCTTCCTCAACACCGTGCGGGCCGCCTGATCCCCATCCATCCAAACCGCCCGCGCCAGGAGACCATCCCGGCGCGGACGGCTTTTTCTGCGACGATTATTTCACCAGCGGACAACCGCCCTTGTCCAAGGGGCGAAAGGCCTGATCGCCCGGAATGGTCTTCAGAACCTTGCTGTAATCCCACGGGCCGGTCGATTCCGCCGGGGTCTTCACCTGCATCAGATACATGTCGTGGACCATGCGGCCATCGACGCGCAGACGCCCGCCCTTGGCGAAGGCGTCGTTGACCGGCGTGTCCCGCATTTGGGCCATCACCGTTCCGGCCTCGTCGCTGCCCGTCGCCTGGACCGCCTTCAGATAATGGCGCACCGCCGAATAGCTGCCGGTTTGGAGCATGCTGGGCATCCGCCCGGTCTTGGCCCGGTAGGCGGCGGCGAAGGCCCGGCTGTCGTCGTCGCGGTTGGGATCCCAGCCGTCCATCATCACCAACCCTTGCGCCGCCGCCAGCCCCAGGGAATGGATGTCGGTCGGGAACATCAGCAGGCTGGCCAGGGTCTGGCCAGCCTGGGCGACGCCGAACTCCTGCGCCTGCTTGATCGCGTTGGTGGTGTCGCCCCCGGCGTTGGCCAGCGCGATGACCTTCGCCTTCGACGCTTGGGCCTGCAAAATGTAGGAGGAGAAATCAGCGCTGTTCAGCGGGTGCCGCACCGCGCCCAGCACCGTCGCGCCGTTGTCCTTCAACACCGCCGTCAGATCCTTTTCCAGCGCGTGGCCAAAGGCGTAATCGACGGTCAGGAAATACCAGCTCCCGCCCAGCGCCTGGACGCCCGCGCTCCCCATGCCTTGGGCCAGCGCGTAGGTGTCGTAGGTCCATTGCGCGGTGGTCGGGGAACAGGAGGTTCCGGTCAATTGCGCCGCGCCGCCGCCGGAAATCAGAAACACCCGATTCTTGCGCCGAGTGATCTCCTGCACCGCCAACGCGACGGACGAGGTGGGAACATCGACGACCACGTCCACCTGTTGAGAGTCGATCCAGGCGTTGACCAGGGCCGCGCCGACGTCGGGCTTGTTCTGGTGGTCGGCGAAAACGACCTCGATCGGCTTGCCGCCGACCACGCCGCCGAACTCGGCCACCGCCATGCGGACCGCCTCGACCGATCCCAGCCCGGTCGGGTCGGCGTAGGGGCCGGTCATGTCGTTGAGCACGGCGATCTTGACCCGGTTGTCCGAGATCTCGGCGTGCGCCGTTCCCGCCATCATCGCCAGCGCGCAAGCGCCAGCCGCCAAAAGAATCCGCGTCATGAAGCGTTCTCCCCCATCTTGTCTGTTTTTGTCTGGTGTTTGACCTGCGGCGGCGTTCAACCCTGAAGCGCCGCCAAATCCTCGGCCAGCCCCGGCCCGCTCAGGCTGGCGTCGCCGCCGCGCAGGCGGGCGTCCAACGCCGCCGTTTCCGGCAACAGCCGTTCCATGAAAAATCCGGCCAGACCGACGCGGGCGTCGAGAAAGGTCGGGTCATAGCCAGCGGGCCGCCGCGCCGCCGCCACGGCCATCAGCGCCCACATCCAGCCATAGACGACCAGAGCCGCCAGCCGCAGCAGATCGCTGGCCCCCGCCGCCGCGTCGCGCGGCCCGCGTTCCGCCGCCGTCAGCCACGCCGCGCAGGCGCGCAGGCGCTCCAGCCCGTCGCGCAGGGGCGCGGCGAGCGCCGCCGTGGCGGGATCCGCCGCCAGATCGGCCAACGCCGCCTCCACCGCCGCGACCAGCCGGGCCAGCGGACGCCCGCCATGCAGGGTCAACTTGCGCTGGACCAGATCCAAAGCCTGGACGCCGTTCGCGCCCTCGTAAATCTGCGTGGCGCGCACGTCGCGGACCAGTTGCTCGACCCCGTTGTCGCGGATGTAGCCGTGACCGCCCATCACCTGTTGGGCCAACACCGCCGCCTCGAACCCGAAATCGGTCCCGGCGGCCTTGATGATCGGCGTCAGCAGCGCCGCCCAATCCTCCGCCGCCTCCCGCAAGGACGGATCGGCGCTTTTCTCGGCCCGGTCGAGCCACAAGGCGGTCCAGGCCGCCAGCGCCCGCCCGGCGTCGGTCAGCGCCCGCGCGGTCAACACCATGCGGCGGACGTCGGGATGGCGGATGATCGGATCGGCGGCTTGGTCGCCCCCCTTGCCATTGCCCGGCGCCCGGCCCTGCAAACGTTCCTGCGCGTAGGCCAGCGCCGATTGCGCGGCGCATTCGCCGACGCCGACGCCCTGAAGCCCGACGAACAGACGTTCGTGATTCATCATGGTGAACATCGCGGTCAGGCCGCGATGGGGGGCGCCCACCAACCAGCCCAACGCCCCGTCATAGGACACGACGCAGGTCGGCGAGGCGTGCAGCCCCATCTTGCGTTCCACCGACAGGACCGACCAGCCGTTTCGCGCGCCGTCGGCCAAACGCTTGGGCACGACGAACAGGCTGATTCCCCGCGTTCCCGACGGCGCGTCGGGCAGGCGGGCCAGCGCCAGATGAACCAGATTGTCGGTCCAATCATGATCGGCCGCCGAAATGAACATCTTCTGGCCGGTCAACCGAAAGCCGCCCGCCGGATCCGGTTCCGCCCGCGCGCGCAGCAGGCCAAGATCGGTGCCCGCCTGCGGTTCGGTCAGCGCCATGGCGCCGGTCCACTCCCCGGCGATCATCGGCGGCAGGCACCAGCCCTTGATCGCCGCGTCGCCATGGGCGGCCAGCGCCCGAATGGCGCCCTGGGTCAAACCAGGGGTGATGCTGAAGGCCAGATTGGCGGCGCACAGCATTTCCGTAACCAGCGTGTCGAGCACGGCGGGCATCCCCTGCCCGCCATAGGCCGGATCCCCGGCCAACCCGGCCCAGCCGCCCGCCCGCCAAACCTGCCAAAAGGCGGCGAAACCGGCGGGGGTGCGCACGCCCCCGTCCACCACCGCCGCGCCTTCCTCGTCGCCCGAACGGTTGAGCGGCAGCAGCCGGTCCGTCACCAGACGCCCGGCCTGGGTCAGAACCTCGTCGAACAGATCGGCGGACAGATCCTCCCACCCCGCTTCGGCCAGCGCCTCGGGCGCGCGCAACACCGCGTTCAGCAGAAAGCGCAGCGTTTGCAGCGGCGGCTGATAGACGCTCACGACGCCGAATCCGCGTATGCGCGGCGCAACTCGCGTTTCAGCAGCTTGCCCGCCGTGTTGCGCGGCAGCGCGTCGACGAAACGCACCTGTTTGGGCAGCTTGAACGGGGCCAGATGCGCCCGGCAATGGGCGATCAACTCCTCCGCGTCGGCGCTGCGGCCCTCGCGCAGAACGACGAAGGCGGCGACGGCCTCGATCCATTTCAGATCGGGCAAGGCGACCACCGCGACCTCCGCCACCGCCGGGTGGGTGTAGAGCGCCTCCTCCACCTCGCGGCTGGCGACCAGCACGCCGCCGGTGTTGATGACGTCCTTGATGCGGTCCACGATGGTGAGATAGCCGCCCGAATCCAGAACGCCGACGTCGCCGGAATGGAACCAGCCGCCGGAAAAGGCCTCCGCCGTCTCTTTCTCCTTGCCCCAATAGCCGATCATCAATTGCGGCGAGCGGTGGATGATTTCACCCTGCTGGCCGACCGGCACGTCGTTCATATCGGGATCGACCACCCGCGTTTCGACGTTCAGCACCGGACGCCCGGCGGAGGCCGGACGCGCCTCATGCTCCTCCGGCGCCAGGACGGTGGCCAGCGGGCCGATTTCGCTCTGGCCGTAACAGTTGAAGGGGTGGGCGTTGGGCAGACGCAACCGCAACTCCTGCAACACCGGCACCGGCATGATCGAGGCGCCGTAATAGAGCTTTTCCAGCGATCCCAGATCATGCGCGTCGAAATCGGCGTGCCGCAGCAGCCCCACCCACACCGTCGGCGGCGCGAAGAAGGAGGTGACGCGGTGCGCCTCGATCAATTCCAGGCAGGTTTTCAGCGCCGGGGCCTGGATCAGCAGCGTCATCGCCCCGACCATCAGTTGCGGCATCAGGAAAACATGCATCTGCGCCGAATGGTACAGCGGCAAAGCCGCCAGCGCCCGGTCGGCGCCTGAGAAACGGCAATCGTGAATGGCGCTCTGGTACTCCGCCAACAGGCCGCCATGGGTCATCATCGCGCCCTTCGGCGCCGCCGTGGTGCCGGAGGTGTAAAGAAGCTGCGCCACCGTGTCGGCCTCGACCGCCGCGCCCTCATGTTCGGGCGCGGTCGGATCCAGCGCCACGGCCAGCGCGTCGAAGGCTGCGCCGTCCGCCGCCGCGCCCTCGGCGAAGCTGCCCGTCCATTCCACCGCGACGCCATCGCCGACGCTGTCCAGCACGCCCGCCAGATCGCCGTCGCGCAAAACCAGACGCGCGCCCGACTGGCTCAGGATGTAGGTCAGCTCCTCCCCCGTCAGGGCGTAGTTGACCGGCACATGGATGAAGCCGCCCACGGCGCAGCCCAGCCACGCCACCACATAGGCGTCGGAGTTGCGCCCGAAGGCCGCCACCCGGTCGCCGGGCCGCAAGCCCAGATCGCGGAGCCGTCCGGCCACCCGCCGGGCCGCTTGGTTCAACGCGGCGAAGCTCCACGCCCGCTCGGCGTAACGCAGGGCCACCCGGTCGCCGTGGCGGCGGGCCGCCCGCGCCAAAGCGCCGCCGATGCTGGTTCCCCGCGCGGCAACGATGCTGTCCATGGTTGTTTGTCCTCCCGGCTCGCGCGCGTGGCCACCGGCGGCCCGCGCTTTTGTACTTCTTGGAAGGAACGTTACTTAAAAGTAGGATGACGCACAAGGGCGTGCTACGAACAATTCGCCAAACCACCATTTTGCCGCACAATCGGCCACGCTGGGGCTGGACATCCGGGGGACGAGGTGGGAAGGAAGGGCGATTGCGGCACAGGAGCCAACGCACGATGTCGGAATCGCCGTGGAAATCATCCACCGATCGACGGAACGAACGGGAAGAAAAGCGAATCGCCGTCCTGCGGACGGCGGCGCAGGCGTTCAACGAGGTCGGCTATTACAACACGTCGCTGGACGACATCGCCCGGCGGCTGAACGTCACCAAACCGACGATCTATTATTACATCAAGAACAAGGAAGAGATCCTGTTCGAGTGCGTGCGCATCGGGCTGGAACGGCTCGATTCCGCCTCAAACGACGTGATCGGCCATGGCGGCAGCGCGTATGAGGAGCTGGTGGCGGTGATGACCGCCTATGTCGGCGTCGTCACCATGGATTTTGGCATGTGCGTGATCCGCGTCGGCGAAGAACCGCTGACCGAAGAGAGCCGCCGCACCCTGCGCGCGCTCAAACGCCGCATCGACCTGAAATTCCGCAACCTGATCGAACGCGGCGTCGCCGAGGGGTCGATCACCACCTGCGACCCGAAAATCGCCGCCTTCACCCTGTCCGGCGCCTTGAGCTGGATCGCCCGCTGGTACCAGCCCGACGGCGCGCTGGACGCCGACGCGGTGGCCCAGCACTCCATCGCGCTTCTGCTGAACGGGCTGCGCCCGCGTTGAGGCGCAGCCCGTAAGATTTTCCTTACACCCGCTCGAAGATCGCGGCGATGCCCTGGCCGCCGCCGATGCACATCGTCACCAGGGCGTAGCGCCCGCCGACGCGGTGCAGTTCGTGGATCGCCTTCACCGTGATGATCGCGCCGGTCGCCCCCACTGGGTGGCCCAGCGAAATGCCCGAGCCGTTGGGGTTGACCTTGGCCGGGTCGAAGCCCAGCGTGCGCGCCACCGCGCAGGCCTGCGCCGCGAAGGCTTCGTTCGATTCGATGACGTCGAGGTCGGCGATGGTCAGGCCGGTGCGTTCCAGCACCTTGCGGGTCGCCGGGATCGGGCCGATGCCCATATGGTCCGGCTCGACGCCCGCGTGGGCGTAGCCGACCAGACGGGCCAGCGGCTTCAGGCCAAGGGCGGCGGCGCGGCCCGCCTCGGCCAGCACCACGGCGGCGGCGCCGTCGTTCAGGCCCGACGCGTTGCCCGCCGTCACCGTGCCGTCCTTTTTGAAGACCGGCTTCATCTTGGCCAGCGAGTCCAGGGTCGCGTCGGCGCGGACATGCTCGTCGGTGTCGAAGCGGACGACACCCTTGCGGGTGGCGATCTCGACCGGGACGATCTGATCCTTGAAGCGGCCCTCGGCGATGGCGTGGGCGGCGCGGCGTTGGCTTTCCAACGCCAGCGCGTCCTGGTCGTCGCGGTTGATTCCATAGCGAGCGGCGACGTTTTCCGCCGTGACGCCCATGTGAATCTTCTGCCACGGGTCGTGCAGAATGCCGTTCATGTAATCGACCAGCGCGCCGTCGCCCAGACGGGCGCCCCAGCGCGCCGTCGGCATGATGTAGGGGCCACGGCTCATCGATTCAGCGCCGCCGCCGATGGCGACGTCCGCGTCGCCCAGCGCGATGGCTTGCGCCGCCGAGATGATCGCCTGAAGGCCGGAACCGCACAGACGGTTGACGTTGAAGGCGGGAACCTCCAGCGGGATCCCGGCGTCAATCGCCGCCACGCGGCTGAGATAGGCGTCCTTGGTGTCGGTCGGGATGACGTTGCCCATCACCACATGGCCGATGCTGTCGGGCGCGGTCCCCGACCGTTCCAGCGCCGCCTTGACCGCCGTGGTGGCCAGCGTGGTCAGCGGCACGTCTTTGAGGCTGCCGCCAAAGGCGCCGATGGCGGTGCGGGCGGCGCCGACGATGACGATGTCCTGCTTCATGATTCTGGTGATCCTTCCCGGTGCGTTTCTGATTGTTGGAACGGGCCGTCAGCGGCCCTGGAACGTCGGTTTGCGCTTGGCGAGGAAGGCGGACACGCCCTCGCGGAAATCCCCGGTCGCGGCGCAGGCGCGGAAAGACGCGCGTTCGGCGTCAAGCTGCTCGTCGAGCGAGGCGGTCCAGCTTTGCCGCATCAGACGGCGGATCCCGGCGTAGGCCCGCGTCGGCCCGGCGGCCAGCCGTTCGGCCAGCGCGCGGGTTTCATCGGCCAGAGCGGCGGCGGGAACCACGCGGTTGACCAACCCCAGCCGCAGCGCCTCGGCGGCGTCCACCCGGTCGGACAGCAGCGCCAGCTCCAGCGCCCGGCGGGTTCCCACCAGACGCGGCAAGGAATGAGTGCCGGAGCCGTCCGGCGTCGTCCCCAGCCGGGCGTAGGCCGTGGTGAACAGCGCGTCGTCGGCGGCGACGCAGAGATCGGCGGCGCAGGCCAAACTCATCCCCGCCCCGGCCACCGGGCCATGGACCGAGGCCAACACCGGCATGTCCAGCCGGTCGAGAATCCGCAACGCCTCGTGCAGCAAGTCGATGATCGCCGTCGCCACCGCCGGGGCCGCCGCCGGATCGTCGTGGAAGCGCGCCACGTCGCCGCCCGCCATGAAGCCCCGGCCATTCCCGGCCAGCACCAGACAGCGCGCGCCACCTTTCCCTTGCGTGTCCGCCACCGCTTGGCAGGCGTCGCGCAGGGCGGCGGCCATCCGCTCGTCCAAAGCGTTGAGAACGGTCGGGCGGTTCAAGCGGATCCACGCCACATCCCCCTCGCGGGACAGCAGGACCGGCGCGTCGGCGTCGTTCATGGAACGGAAATCTCCTCAACAGGGGATAGCAGGGAGCGCGTGCGCGCGGGGTTTTACTGAAAAGAATGCATGTTACTCATAAGTACGATACTGGTCCGTCCGGATCCCGTCAACGACCGGATGCCCCGGGGCTGGCGGGAAAGCGCGGGCAAAAGCTCCATAGGGCGGCGTCATTCGGTGGTCAGGTCGTTTGCGCAAGCGAGGCTGGGCCGGAATCGTCTTGCGCAAACGCGCTCGTACAAAAACCTCGCCGCCGCTCCAATCCGCTCAAGTCCAAGAAACTCGTCAATCGGGCAGACCTCAACCGCCGGGGCGAAGGTCCGCAGACAATCGACACGCCCTTGCGGAATCGCGACGCGAAGCGTCCATAGCATTGAAGAATCGACTCATGAAGCGAGCCAATGATCGGGCAAGAGGGCTGTCCAATTCCGCCATGAAATCAGACGCTTGGTTTGGGTCATATCCCCTTCGTATTGTGCGTGGCGCTGCAACAATAAAGGGGCATGATCCCGAAAATGTTGACTCATCCATTCAAATAGCCAACAGTGCGCTTTGTTGCGCCACAGCATGTCCTCATGCGTGGCCTTTTGGATGAACAACATTGTGAGGCCGACGTGCCGGGAACAGCCATCAGGCATCCCTCTGCGCCGCAAAACGGCAAGACCAGGAAGCCGGACTTTTCTCGTGTCGTGCGGATCGCGGCGCTTTCCATTCTCCTCGGGGGCCTGTCTCTGTCGGCGTCCGCCGCACAGCCGCATCACGCAAAACCCAAGCACAAACCGACCGTCCAGATCGGTCAGGCGTCTTGGTACGACTACAAGGACGGCAGCAAGACCGCGAGCGGGCAGAAAATCAGCGCCAAGGCCATGACGGCGGCGCACCGGACCTTGCCGTTCGGCTCCAAGCTGCGCGTGACCAACATCCGCACCGGAAGATCGGTGGTGGTCGTGGTGAATGATCGCGGCCCGTTCCACGGCAAGCGCATCATCGACGTGAACCGCCGGGCCGCGCAAAAGCTCGGCTTGATTAGCGCTGGCGTGGCGCAGGTCCGGGTGGAGCGGATCGTTCAGGTCGCCGAAGCGAGCGACTGACCGACGCCGCCATCCGGTGGACCAAAAAAGCCCCGCCTCCCGAATGGACGGCGGGGCTTTTTCGTTTTGGCCGCCCTCTCCCGCCGCGCGGGCTACCGGATTCACACATCTTTTTCTTGCTGCAACCAATTGGGATAAAACGGATTTTCCGTCATCCCCGCGCAGGCGGGGATCCAGAGTTTGCCAGACGAACCCTATGGGTAAGTCTGGATTCCCGCCTGCGCGGGAATGACGGAGAAAAATTCTTTTTCTTCCAATGAGTTGCCTAAACCAAAGATGTGTGCATCCAGTAGCGCCGCGCGGAAGAGGGCGGTCATCCGCGTCAGTTTACTTCAGGAACGGCAGGTTCAAGCCCTGCTCCTTCGCGCAATTGATGGCGATGTCATAGCCCGCGTCGGCGTGGCGCATGACGCCGGTGGCCGGATCGTTCCACAGCACGCGGCCAACCCGCCGCGCCGCCTCGTCGGTGCCGTCGCAGACCACGACCATGCCGGAATGCTGGGAAAAGCCCATGCCGACGCCGCCGCCATGGTGCAGGCTGACCCAGGTCGCCCCGCTGGCGGTGTTCAGCAGCGCGTTCAGCAGCGGCCAATCCGACACGGCGTCCGAACCGTCCTTCATCGCTTCGGTTTCGCGGTTCGGGCTGGCGACGGAGCCGCTGTCCAAATGGTCGCGTCCGATGACGATGGGGGCCTTCAATTCGCCGGACTTCACCATCTCGTTGAAGGCCAGCCCCAGACGGTGGCGCTGCCCCAGACCGACCCAGCAGATGCGCGCGGGCAGGCCCTGGAAGTGGATGCGCGCGCGCGCCATGTCCAGCCAGTTGTGCAGGTGCGCGTCGTCGGGGATCAGCTCCTTCACCTTGGCGTCGGTCTTGTAGATGTCCTCGGGATCGCCCGACAGGGCGGCCCAGCGGAAGGGACCGACGCCCCGGCAGAACAGCGGACGGATGTAGGCGGGGACGAATCCTGGGAAGTCGAAGGCGTTCTCGACGCCCTCTTCCTTGGCCATCTGGCGGATGTTGTTGCCGTAATCGACCGTCGGCACGCCCATGGCGTGGAAGGCCAGCATGGCTTCGACATGGACGGCCATCGACTTGCGGGCGGCGGCGGCGACCGACGCCGGGGCGCTTTCCCGCGCGGCGTCCCACTGGGCCAGAGTCCAGCCCTGCGGCAGATAGCCGTTGACCGGATCATGGGCGGAGGTTTGATCGGTGACGATGTGCGGACGAACCGACGGATCGACGGCGGCGCGGCGGGCCAGTTCGGGGAAGACGTCGGCGGCGTTGCCCAGCAGGCCGACCGAAATCGCCTCGCCCTTCGCGCAGGCCTCCTGAATCCAGGCCAGCGCCTCGTCCAGGCTGGCGGTGTGGCGGTCGAGATAGCCGGTGCGCAGGCGCATCTCGATGCTGCTCGGGCGGCATTCGACGGCCAACATGCAGGCCCCGGCCATGGTGGCGGCCAGCGGCTGCGCGCCGCCCATGCCGCCCAAACCGCCGGTCAGGATCCATTTGCCCGTCAGGCTGCCGTTGTAATGCTGACGCCCGGCCTCGACGAAGGTCTCATAGGTGCCTTGGACGATGCCCTGGCTGCCGATGTAGATCCAGGACCCGGCGGTCATCTGGCCGTACATCGCCAGCCCCTTGCGGTCCAGCTCCTGGAAATGCTCCCAGGTCGCCCAGCGCGGCACGAGGTTGGAGTTGGCGATCAGCACGCGCGGCGCGTCGGCGTGGGTGCGGAAGACGCCGACCGGCTTGCCCGACTGCACCAGCAGCGTTTCATCGTCGTTCAGGTCGCGCAGCGCCGCGACGATGCGGTCGTAGCTGTCCCAGTCGCGCGCCGCCCGACCGATGCCGCCATAGACCACCAGCTCTTGCGGGCGTTCGGCGACGTCGGGGTCGAGGTTGTTCATCAGCATGCGCAACGGCGCCTCGGCGAGCCAGCTTTTGCAGCTCAACGCGGCGCCGTGCGGCGCGCGGATGACGCGATGGTTGTCGAGACGGGACGACGACATGGGGCGTGCTCCTGGTGGGAGGGGGTGGGTGGGAGGGGTGGGTGGGAGGGGTGGGTGGGAGGGGTGGGTGGGAGGGGGGTGGATGTGAATGATGGCGGTTGCCCCCTCCCCGACCCTCCCCCGCTGTCGCGGGAGAGGGGGCCTGATGGGAGGGCGGCGGCAGTTCCCTCTCCCGCTGACCAGCGGGGGAGGGTTAGGGAGGGGGCCGCGAGAGGCTTACGGCGGCGGCGCCTGGAACCGTGCGCCCAGACGGTAACGGCTGCCGGGGTGAACCAGCATCGCCACCGTCACGACCTGACCGTTGACCCAGGTGCGACGGGTGACGCGCAGGCAGGGTTCGGACTCCGGGATTTCCAGCAGCCGGGCAATGTCGGGGGTCGGGGCCACCGCCTCGATCACATGCTCGACCTGGGGGGAGGCCTCCAGCCGCATCAGATAGGCGCCGGGGGTCTGTTGGGTGAAATCCTGGTCCAGATAGTCGGGCGCGACCTCCGGGTTGACCCAACGCTCCTCCAACTGCACCGGCACGTCGCTTTCGCGGTGGACGACGATGGAATGGAACAGCGCCGAGCCGACCGGACGGTTGAAACGGCGGGCCAGACCGGAATCGGCGGTGACGGCGGACAGGCTCTCGACCGCGCAGGAATGGCGGTTGCCGCGCGCCGCGATCTCGTCGGCGATGCTGCGCAACTCCACCACGTCCATGCTGGTCGGGCGTTCGGCGACGAAGGTGCCCAGCCCCTGGACGCGGGTCAGCAGCCCTTCGTCGGTCAGGTCGCGCAGGGCGCGGTGGACCGTCATCCGGCTGACCGAAAACTCCTCCAACAGCTTGTGTTCGGACGGGATCTGAAAGCCCTCGCGCCAGTGGCCGGACTGGATGCGGCGGCGGATCGTCTCCTTGATCTGGGCGTAGCGCGGTTGCGCGGCGGACACGGCGCTCATGATCGGCTCTTTCAGGACAGGATGCGGGGCGCGCGGACGATTCCCGCGTTCACCACCGCCCGGCAGGGGTTAAGGCCGATGGCGTAGGACAATTCCGCCGGATGGTCGATCCCCCACAGAACCAGATCGGCCCGCATCCCCGGCGCGATGACTCCCCGGTCGGTCAGGCCCAGCGCGCGGGCGGCGCAGCGCGTCACCCCGGCCAACGCCTCCGCCGGGGTCAGCCGGAAGAAGGTGCAGCCCATCGACAGCATCAGCAGCAGCGAGCAAACCGGCGATGTGCCGGGGTTGTTGTCGGTGGACAGCGCCATCGGCACGCCGTGGCGGCGCAACAGCTCAATCGGCGGCAGCTTGGTTTCGCGCAGGGCGTAGAAGGCGCCGGGCAGCAGCACCGCCGCCGTTCCGGCCCGCGCCATGGCGACGACGCCCTCCTCGTCCAGATGCTCAATGTGGTCGGCGGACAGGCCGCCGAATTCGGCCACCAGCTTGGCCCCGCCCAGATTGCTGAGCTGTTCGGCGTGCAGCTTCACCGGCAGGCCATGCGCCCGCGCCGCCTCGAACACCCGCCGGGTCTGGTCGATGGAAAAGCCGATGCCCTCGCAAAAGGCGTCCACCGCGTCGGCCAACCCGGCCTTGGCGACGGCGGGCAGGGTTTCGCCGCAAAGCTGGTCGATGTAGCCGTCGGGGTCGCCGCGCCATTCCGGCGGGACCGCGTGGGCGCCCAGGAAGGTGGTTCGGACATCGACCGGACGAACCTCCGCCAGACGCCGGGCGACGCGCAGTATCTTCATTTCGTTCGCGGTGTCCAACCCATAGCCGGATTTGATTTCGACCGTCGTCACCCCTTCGGCCAACAGGCTGTCCAGGCGCGGCAGCGCGGCGGCCAGCAAGACGTCCTCGTCCGCCGCGCGGGTCGCCGCGACGGTGGAGACGATGCCGCCGCCCGCCCGCGCGATCTCCTCATAACTCGCGCCCTGGAGCCGCATCTCGAACTCGCGCGCCCGGTTGCCCCCATAAACAAGGTGGGTGTGCGCGTCGATCAAGCCCGGCGTCATCCAGCCGCCGCCGCCCGAATGGACATGCGCGGCCAAAGACTCCATAGGCCCCGGCAGGGCGCCGCGCGGACCGGCGAAAACGATCTTGCCGTCCTTCACCCCCACCGCCGCGTCGGCCACCGCGCCATAGCCGTCCGCCGCCCCATCTTTCTCCCTCCCGTCAACCATGGTGGCGAGCGACAGGTCGATCCACAGGGAATCCCACAGCGCGGCGGTCGGCATCGGTTGTCCTCCGGTGGTCCTCCGCCGAACGCCGACGAAAGGCGCTTGGCATCGGGTTGCCTATACTTGTATAGTGTTGTCTATAATAACGAGGCCGCTTGCATGAGCAACCTGTTTTTTGCCGCCGCGCTGTTGCCCCAGGGATGGGCGGACAACGTCGCCGTCGCGCTGGACGGTCGGGGCCGCATCACGGCGATCACCGCCAACGCCCCCTGCCCGCCGGGCGCGAAGCGGTTCGCCGGGGCCGCCGTCGCGGGAATCGCCAACCTGCATTCGCACGCCCACCAACGGGCCATCGCCGGAATGGGCGAAGCCTCGGGCGAGGGCGCCGACAGTTTTTGGAGCTGGCGCGACGTCATGTACCGCGCGCTCGACCGCATGACACCGGAGGATTTCGAGGCGGTCGCCGCCCAGCTCTATATGGAGACGCTGAAGGCGGGCTTCACGGCGATCGCCGAATTCCATTATCTGCACCATGACCGCGACGGCAGCCACTACGCCGATCCGGCGGAAATGAGCCACCGCGCCGTCGCCGCCGCCCGCGCGGTTGGGCTGCCGATCACCCTGTTGCCGGTGCTCTACGCCGCCTCAGGTTTCGGCGGAACCGCCCCCACCCACGGCCAGCGCCGCTTCATCCATGACGGCGAGGGGTTCCAACGGTTGACCGGGGCGTTGCAACGGGCCTATGGCGCGGACGACGACGTGCGGCTGGGCATCGCCCCCCATTCACTGCGCGCCGTGCCGGAAAGCCTGTTGGCTGAAACACTCGCCGCCCACCCGACCGGCCCGATTCACATCCACATCGCCGAACAGCGCAAAGAGGTGGAGGATTGCCTCGCCCACAGCGGACGCCGCCCGGTGGAATGGCTGCTGGAACGTTGCGCCGTGGACGCCCGTTGGTGCCTGATCCACGCCACCCACATGACCGACGCGGAAACGCGCGGCGTGGCGGCGAGCGGCGCGGTGGCCGGTCTGTGCCCAACGACGGAGGCCAACCTCGGCGACGGCTTTTTCCCCGCCGAATCCTACATGGCGCAGGGCGGGCGCTGGGGCGTCGGTTCCGACAGCCACATTTCCGTCAGCCCGGTGGAGGATCTGCGCTGGCTGGAATATGGCGCGCGCCTGACCAGCGGGCGGCGCACCGTGCTGGCGGGCGGCCCGCGCCGCGCCACCGCCCGGCGGCTGGTGGAGGACGCGCAGGCGGGCGGGGCGCAGGCCACCGGCTTCGACGCCGGGTGGATCGCCGTCGGGTCGCGCGCCGACATCGTGGTTCTGGATTCCGATCACCCGCTGCTCGCCGCCCGTCGGGGCGACGCGTGGCTCGACAGTTGGATTTTCTCCGGCAACGCCGGGCTGGCGCGCGACGTGATCGTCGGCGGGCGGACCATCATCCGCGACCGCCGCCACCCGCGCGAAGACGAGATCGCCGAACGCTTCAAAAACACCTTGGGGAGACTTTTGGGATGAGCGACGCTGTGCCGACCACCGACACCACCATCACCCTGGTTCCGGGCGCGCTGTCGCTCGACACGCTGCGCGCGATTTATCACGGGCGGCCCACCCTGACGCTCGATCCGGCGGCCTACCCGCGCATGGCTCAATCGCGCGCCCTCATCGACAAAATCGCCGGCGGGACGGAGGCGGTGTATGGCGTGAACACCGGCTTCGGCAAGCTGGCGCACACCCACATCGCCGCGTCGGATCTGGAAAAGCTTCAACGCAACCTGATCCTGTCGCACGCCACCGGCGTCGGCCAGCCGCTGGCCGACGCGGTCGTCCGCCTGATCCTGGTCATCAAGGCGGTCAGTCTGGCCGTCGGCGCGTCGGGCATCCGGCCCGAACTGGTCGACGCCCTGCTGAAACTGCACGCGACCGACGTTCTGCCGGTCATCCCCGGCAAGGGATCGGTCGGCGCCTCGGGCGATCTGGCTCCGCTGGCCCATCTGTGCGGCGTGCTGCTGGGCATCGGCCATGTCCGCGTCAACGGCCAAATCCTTCCCGCCGAAGAGGGGCTGCGCGTCGCCGGTCTGCCGCAGTTCGAGCTGAAGGCCAAGGAAGGGCTGGCGCTCATCAACGGCACCCAGGTCTCCACCGGGCTGGCGCTGGCCGGGCTGTTCCAGATCGAGCGTGATTTCAACGCCGCCCTGGTCGCGGGCGCGCTGTCGGTCGAGGCGGTCAAGGGCAGCCATCGCCCGTTCGACGCCCGCATCAGCGCCCTGCGCGGCCAGCCGGGCCAGATCGCCGTCGCCGCCCTGTTCCGCGACGCGCTGAGCGGCAGCCCGCTGAACGCCAGCCACCAGGGGCCGGATTGCCACCGCGTGCAGGACCCCTATTCCCTGCGCTGCCAGCCGCAGGTGATGGGCGCGGTGCTCGACCAGATGCGCCAAGCCGCCCGCACCCTGGTGATCGAAGCGAACGGCGTCACCGACAACCCGCTGGTTCTGGTGGACACCGGCGAGGTGCTGTCCGGCGGCAATTTCCACGCGGAGCCGGTGGCGATGGCCGCCGACCAGCTCGCCATCGCCGCGTCGGAGATCGGCGCGCTGTCGGAACGCCGCGTCGCCATGCTGATCGACACCACCATCAGCGGCCTGCCGCCCTTCCTGGTGGCCGAACCGGGGCTGAACTCCGGCTTCATGATCGCCCATGTGACGGCGGCGGCGCTGGCCTCGGAGAACAAGACCCACGCCCACCCGGCCAGCGTGGACAGCCTGCCGACCTCCGCCAACCAGGAGGACCATGTCAGCATGGCGACCTTCGCGGCGCGGCGGCTGGGCGACATCGCGGGCAACGTCGCCGACATCGTCGGCATAGAGCTTTTGGCCGCGATTCAGGGGTTGGAGTTCCACCGCCCGCTCGCCACCTCCGCCACGCTGGAACGCGCCATCGCCACCGTGCGCGCCGACGTGCCGCGTTACGACGTGGACCGCTATTTCGCCCCCGATCTGGCCGCCATCGGCGCGCTGGTCCGCCGGGGGGCGCTGGACGACGTGATGCCCGCGTCGCTGGAGGCGTGATGGAGCCGATTTTTGACCTTGCGCCAGGCGATGGGCCGCTGGTCATCAGCATGCCCCATTGCGGCACAGCGCTGTCGCCGGGGCTGGCCGAACGGTTGACCCCGCAGGCGCTGACCCTGTCGGACACCGATTGGCACATCCCCCGGCTTTATGATGTCGCGCGGGATGTGGGGGCGACGCTGCTCAGCGCGCGCTGTTCCCGCTACGTCGTCGATCTCAACCGCCCGCCGGACGGGGCCAGCCTCTACCCCGGTCAGGCGACGACCGGCCTGTGCCCCGACACGCTGTTCGACGGCCAACCGCTGTATCAGGACGGGCAGGCCCCGGACGCGGCGGAGATCGCCGAACGGGTCGATGCCTATTGGCGGCCCTATCACGACGCCTTGTCGGCGGAGCTGGCGCGGGTCAAGGCCCGCCACGGCTTCGCCCTGCTCTACGACGCCCATTCGATCCGCAGCCGGGTCCCCCGCCTGTTCGACGGGCGGTTGCCCGACCTCAACCTGGGCACCGCGCGCGGGACCAGCGCCGCGCCCGGCCTGATCGCCGCCGTGGTGGCGACGATGGAGCGGGCGGCGGCGGCGGAAGGGTTGACCTGCGTCACCGACGGGCGGTTCGTCGGCGGCCACATCACCCGTTTCTACGGGCGACCGGCGGAGAATGTCCACGCCCTGCAAATGGAGCTGGCGCAAGACCAATATATGGACGAGGACGCCCCGCCCTTCGCCTACCGCCCCGACCGGGCGGAGCGGCTGCAACGGGTGCTGCGCCCGCTGCTCGACACGCTGGCGGGGTGGCGTCCGGCGGGGTGAAAACGCCCCGCCACCGCCAGCCCCTCATCACCGGTCCCGCATCACTGGCCCCTCATCACCGGCTAGGTGCCAACGCCTCCAACCGCAGGGGCAGGCGTTGGCCCAGCCACGCCGCGTGCGCGGTGTGGTCGGCCAGCTCGTCGCCGGTCATCGGGTGGACCAGCACATCAAGAGTCCCGTGGTTGAGCATCAGCCAGGGCATCACCTGGGCGAAGACCTCCACCGCGAAGGCGACCTGATACATGCTCTGGGTGTGCGGGCCGACCAACGCGTCGTGCCAGCGCCCCAGCCGCACCGGAAAACGCGCGTCCAGCGCCGCGCGCAGGGCGGCGGCCTCGGCCTTCGTCTCGGGCTGGTAATAGACGTGGGCGTGGTATTCCGTGATCGTGGCCACCCGATCCCCCATCGTCTCCGCCGCGTTCATCGCCCTTACGCCCCGACGCGGGCGAGGAAGGCGGCGAACTCGTCCGCCGTGGCGTAGGCCGCCTGCGCGCCGCGCTTGGTGATCGAATCAGCGGCGTAGCGCACCGCCGTCCGCAGGGCCGCCGGAACGTCGCCCCCCTCGGCGAACACGCGGGAGAAGGAGCCGATGAAGGCGTCGCCCGCCCCGGTGGTGTCCACCGGCGTGACCGACACCGGGTCGATCAAGGTCGCCGACTCCGCCGTCACCAGCAGCGCGCCGCGCGCGCCCAGCGTGACGATGACGCAGCGGACGCCGCGCGCGATCAGCAGGCGGGCCGCCGCCTCGGCGTCGGACGGGCTGTTGACCGGGCAGCCGGTCAGCGTCGCCAGCTCCGTTTCGTTCGGCACGAAGAAGCGCAGCCCCGCCAGCTTGGCGGGATCAAGGTCGGTGCGGGCGGGGGCCGGGTTCAGCAGCACCGGGACGCCGTGCGCCACGCCAAAGGCGATGGCGTGATAGACGGTCTCCAACGGCACTTCCAGTTGCAGAACGATCAGGGCGCAGTCCTTCAGATCCGCCGCCGCCGCGTCGATGTCGGCGGGGCGCAGATGGTCGTTCGCCCCCTTGGCGATGACGATGCGGTTTTCCCCCGACGGCTCCACCAGGATCGTCGCCACGCCGCTCGCCACGCCCGCCACCCGCCCGACATGGCGCGTGTCCACCCCGGCGCGGCCCAGCGCGGCGAGCGTCGCGTCGCCGAATCCGTCATCCCCCAGCTTGGCGACGAACAGCGCCTGCGCCCCCAGCTTGGCCGCCGCCACCGCCTGGTTGGCCCCCTTGCCGCCGCCGCCCTGGCTGAAGGATATCCCCTCCACCGTTTCGCCGCGTTCCGGCACGCGGGACACATAGGCGACCAGGTCGGTCATGCTGCTGCCGATGACGGCGATCTTGGGCCGGGTCATGCTCTCTCCTCAACACACGCGGGCAGGACGACGACGATAGCAAGCTTGCCAAGCTTCGGCACCCTCCAGACGGTTTTGCGCACGAAACAATATTCACGCGACGGCGCGCCAGATCCGTCCGACGGCCACGTCCCGGCCACCCGAGTCGCGGCGTCTTCTGACGCAGTGCAGCATTTCGGCCACATCCCAGACACCTGATTTTGTCAGGAAATCCCGAATGTTGCAGGAAGCCGTTGAACGGAAGGTGCTTTTCCATGATTGTTCGGCATTGCCGCAACTCTTTTGACGGCGACGCCCGACCGACCTCGACGACGAGGCCGTGGCGGAAAAAAGGATCGACCACGAGATGCATGACGCCAGCGAGCGGCCGCGCCGCCCCGACGACCACCCCAGCCACCGGCCTTTGCCGACCGGCTGTTTCCGGGTGCAGCGGCCCATTCGCTTTTCCCACAGCGACCCCGCCGGAATCGTCTATTTCCCGGTCTATTTCGACATGTTCAACGGCGCGGTGGAGGACTGGTTCACCCAAGGCCTGCACATCGACTACGCCAGCATGATTCTGGATCGGCGGCTGGGCTTGCCCATCGTCCACGCCGAATGCGATTTTCTGGCCCCCAGCCGGATGGGCGACACGCTGACGCTGGGCGTTTTGATCGAGCGGCTGGGCCGCAGCTCCCTGCAACTGCGCATCAACGGCGAGGTGGACGGGCAAGTCCGCCTGTCGGGCAGCCTGACGGTGGTGACGACCTCGCTGGACGGTTTCGCCTCGATGCCGATTCCCGACGACATCCGCAGCGCCATGGAACTCTATCAGGCCCGCTGCGAATCGTAACCCGCCTCACAAGCCCCCGCCTTACAAACCGATGAAGGGCTGCATCAGCCGCCCCATCAGGCCGGTGAAGCGCAGCGGCGCGTCGGTGGCGATCAGGCACAGGCATTCCTCGCAGCCGTCGGCGATGGGCTGGTGGCCCACCTCCTCGTCGGCCTCCGCTATGTCGCCCGCGACGTAACGGCCCAGTTCGTCGCAAAAGGATCCCGACAGAACCACCGTCAACTCCAGCCCGCCATGCCCATGATGGGGCAAGGCGGTTCCCGGCGCGATGCGCAGCAATTGCGCCGACCCGCCGCGCGGCGTGCGCGGCAACAGCTCCACCCGCCGCACGCCCGGCGCCAGCCGCTGCCAGGGCGCCGCCGCCAGCGAGCCGACATAGGGGCGCAACAGCCCCGGCGTCCCAGCCTCGCCCGGCGTGGCGGGGCGGCGGCGGGGCGGACGGCGCTCCGGGGGCGCCGCGTCCAGGCAGGCCAAGGTGTCGGCCAACGTCAGCCGCTCCAGCGGTTCCGGCGGCAACGCCTCCAGCAACGCGCCGCCCACGGCGTCGATGTCGGCCAGCGCCGCGCGGCAATCGGGGCATGAGGCGAGGTGGAGCGCCACCGCGAGCGACAGGCCTTCGCCCAAACTGCCCGCCCCATAGCCGACCAGCAGCGCGTCGCTGGGGTGATGCTGCGGGCGGCGTCCGGTCTTGCTGGCTCCGGTCATGGCTCGTCTCCCAGCGCCTTGCGGATCTTGCCCATGGCAAGGCGCAGGCGCGACTTCACAGTGCCCAAGGGCAGGTTCAGGCGCTCGGCGATCGCCGGATGCGCCAAATCGGCGAAAAAGGACAAATGCACCACCTGCGCCTGCTCCGGCGTCAGGTCGTTCAGCGCGCCGCGCAGGCGCTTGGCCCGCCGCGCCCCCTCCAACAGCGCGTCGGCGCGGGGGCGGTCATCCTCATGCTCGGCCAGCGCGTCGTCCGACACTTCGGGGTGGCGTTCGCGGCGCAGGGCGTCGATCCGCAAATTGCGGGCGATGGTGAAGACCCAGGTCGCGGCTTCGGCCTTGGCCGGGTCGAACAGCTCGGCCTTGCGCCAGACCGCCAGCATCGTGTCCTGCGCCAGATCCTCCGCCCGCTGCGGCGGCGCGCCCAGCTTCAGCATGTAGGATTTCACCCGTGGGGCGAAATGGGCGAACAGGCGGGCGAAGGCGGCGCGGTCGCGCGCGGTCGCCACCGCAAGCAGGGCGCGCGACATCTCATCGGTCGGTTCCAACGGATCCCGCTCGGTCATGGACGGTGAAGGAAGGGGGGCAAGGCCACGCATAGCCCCCTTTACGCGGCGACCGCCGCGTCGGATCACCGCCCGAACGCGCGATCAACGCCCAATCAGGGTGTTTCCCTATCGGCGCAGGAAAGCGCCCTCGCCGGTGATCCAGCCGCCGCCCTTGGGCGTAAAGCCACATGTTCCGCACCCGAACAGGGGCTTATCGCCTATGACCAGCGCCGACATTTTGCCGATCCGTTCCGTCCACGCCTCCTCCACGCCGCCGCAATCCGTCGCCGTCATTGGTTCGGGAATCGCCGGTCTGTCGGCGGCGTGGCTGCTGTCCAAGGCGCACCGCGTCACCCTGTTCGAGAAGGAAGACCGCCCCGGCGGCCACGCCAACACGGTGGACACCGACCTCAGCGGCCCGGTGGACACCGGATTCATCGTCTACAACGCGCCGAGCTACCCCAATCTGGTCGCCCTGTTCGATCATCTGGGCGTGGCGACGCGCCCCACCGACATGAGCTTCGCCGCCTCGCTCGACGGCGGGCGGATCGAATATGCGGGAAGCTCGCTTGGGACGCTGTTCGCCCAGAAAAGCAACCTTCTGCGCCCGCGCTTCTGGCGGATGCTGCGCGATCTCCTGCGCTTTTACCGCGACGCGCCCAGGCAATTGAGCGCGCCGGACGCCGAAAGCCTGACCTTGGGCGAATTGCTGGACCGGGGCGGCTATTCCGACGCCTTTGTCCGCGACCATCTGTTGCCGATGGCCGCCGCGATCTGGTCCACCCCGGCGGACTCGATGCGCGATCACCCCGCCGCCGCCTTCGTCCGCTTTTGCGAAAATCACGGGCTGCTGAAGATCACCGACCGCCCGATCTGGCGCACGGTGGACGGCGGCAGCCGCGCCTATGTCAGCCGCATCCTGGCCGACATGCCGAACGCCCTGCGCCTGAACAGCGCGGTGGAGTCGGTGTCGCGCGAAGGCGGACGGGTGCGGATTCGCGACCGGCGCGGGGCGCTGCACGCGTTCGACCATGTGGTGATCGCCGCCCACGCCGATCAGGCGCTGGCCCTGCTCGACGACCCCAGCGACGAGGAGCGCCGCCTGCTCGGCGCCTTCGGGTACGAACGCAACCTCGCCATCCTGCACGAGGACGACACGCTGATGCCCAAGCGCCGGGCGGTGTGGTCAAGCTGGAATTACCTGTCGCAGCCGCGCGTTCCGGGCGCGGGCCAAGAGGGCGACGCGGTGTGCGTCACCTATTGGATGAACCGGCTGCAAAGCTTCCTGCCGCCCGAACGCGACCTGTTCGTCACCCTGAACCCGATCCGCCCGCCGCGCGAGGGCAGCATTCTGCGCAGCTTCCTCTACGACCACCCGGTCTTCGGGATGGGGGCGCTCGCCGCGCAAAAGCAATTGTGGAGCCTGCAAGGCCAGCGCAACACCTGGTTCGCCGGATCCTATTTCGGCGCGGGCTTTCACGAAGACGGGGCGCAAGCCGGGCTGGCGGCAGCCGAGGCGCTGGGCGGGGTCCGCCGCCCCTGGTCGGTGGAGAATGAATCCGGGCGCATCCATCTTGGCCCCCATCCGCGCGCCGCCGCGCGCGAGGCCGCGTGATGGAGCCGTTCGCCTCCGGCCTCTATGTCGGCGCGGTGACGCACCGGCGGGTCAAGCCGGTGGCGCACCGGCTGTCCTACCGGGTGTTCAGCCTGTTGATCGACCTGGACGAATTGCCCCGGCTCGACGCCAGCTTTCGCCTGTTCGCCCACAACCGCTTTGGCCTGCTGGGCTTCCGCGACCGGGATTTCGGCGCGAAGGCCGACCAGCCGGGCGCGGAGTTGCCGCTGAAGGACTGGGCGGCCCGGCATCTGGAGCGGGCCGGAATCGTCGCCGACGGGCCGATCCGCATCCTGTGCTTCCCCCGCGTTTTGGGCATGGTTTTCAACCCGCTCAGCGTCTGGTTCTGCCACCGGGCCGACGGCGGCCTCGCCGCCATCATCCACGAGGTGTCGAACACCTTCGGCCAGCGCCATTCCTATTTGATCCCCGCCGAAACCGGCGCGGATGGGCTGGTGCGGCAGAGCTGCGACAAGCGTTTTTACGTTTCCCCCTTCATGGACATGGAGACGGCCTATCATTTCCGCATCCGCCCGCCCGCCGACGATCTGCTGCTGGCGATCCGCCAGACCGACGCCGAGGGGCCGGTGCTGCACGCCACCCTGGCCGCCCGCCGGGTGGAAATCAGCGACGGCGCGCTGCTGCGCGCCTGGGCGCGGCATCCGCTGATGACGCTCAAAGTCGTGGCGGGCATCCATTGGGAGGCGCTGCGCCTGTGGCGCAAGGGCATGACCATCCGCCCCCGCCCCGACGCCCCCGCCGATCCCGTCACCATCGTGACGCCCGCCTTGGCGTCGCCAACCTCCCTCTCATCCGCCGCCCTTTCCCCCCTCATCGCCCCCAGCAAGGGAATTCCCGCATGACCGACGTTGCAGCAACCGCCGTTCGACCCTGGTGGCGGCGGCTGACGCCCGGCCGCGATCTGTGGACCAATCTGTTTTTGCGCGCCGCGTCCCGCATTCGCCATGGCAGCCTGACCATAGGGCTGCCCGACGGGCGGTCGATGGCGTTCGGCGACCCGACGGACGGCCCGCGCGCCGACCTGACGCTGGACGACCCGACGGCGGCCCGTCATCTGCTGCTGGGCGGCGACATCGGTCTGGCCGAGGCCTATGGCGACGGGTTGTGGCGCAGCTCCGACCTGCCCGCCTTGATCGAGCTTGGCATCCGCAACGAGGCCGAGTTGGGCAGCCAGATCCTGGCCTCAACCGCCCTGGCCTTCGTCAACCGGCTGCGTCACCGGCTGCACGACAACACGCGCGGCGGCAGCCGCCGCAACATCGCGGCGCATTACGATCTGGGCAACCGCTTTTACCAACTGTGGCTCGACCCCGGCATGACCTATTCCTCCGCCCTGTATGAGCGGGCGGGGCAAAGCCTGGAGGACGCGCAAGACGCCAAAATCCGCCGCGTCGGCGACCTGTTGGAGCTGTCGCCGGGCCAGAGCGTGCTGGAAATCGGCTGCGGCTGGGGCGGCATGGCGGAGCATCTGACCCGCGCGCGCAGCGTCTCCGTCGTCGGGCTGACCCTGTCCACCGAACAGCTCGCCTTCGCGCAGGCGCGCTTGGCCGACAGCCCCGAAGCCGGGATGGCGGAATTCCGTTTGCAGGATTACCGCGACGTGGAGGGCCAGTTCGACCGCATCGTCTCCATCGAAATGATCGAGGCGGTCGGCGAAGCCCATTGGCCGCGTTACTTCAGCGCCCTGCGCGACCGGCTGACGCCCGGCGGCTGCGCCGTCGTCCAGGCGATCACCATCGAGGACCAACGTTTCCCCGGCTACCGGCGCGGCTGCGACTTCATCCAACGCCACATCTTCCCCGGCGGGATGCTGCCCTGCCCGTCGGCGATGCGGGAGCAGGCGGCGCAGGCCGGGTTGGTGATCGACCATGTCGAAACCTTCGGCTTCAGCTACGCCGAAACGCTGGCGGAATGGCGGCGGCGCTTCCTGGCGGCGTGGCCGCAGGCCGCCGCCCAGGGCTTCGACGCGCGGTTCGGGCGGCTGTGGGACTATTATCTGGCCTATTGCGAGGCCGGTTTCCGCGCCAAGACCATCGACGTCGGCCTCTGGCGCTTCCGGCGGCCATCATGAGCGTCCAAACATGAGCGCCCCGCGATGACCGGCGGCGGGGCGCTGTCGGCGCGGCGGCTGACGCTCTACGCGCTGCCCGCGCTGCCGCTGGCGCTTCCCACCATTCCGGTGGCGGTGCTGCTTCCCGCCCATTACGCCGAAACGCTGGGAATTGGGTTGGGCGGCGTCGCGCTGGCGTTGACGGCGGCGCGGACGCTCGACCTGTTGACCGACCCGCTGGTCGGGGCGCTCAGCGACCGCAGCGGGCGGCGCAAGCCGTGGATCGCGCTGGGCGGGTTGCTGGCCGGGCTTGGCCTGCTGGCGCTGTTCAACCCGCCCGCTCAGGCCGGGACCGCCCATCTCTTCGGCTGGAGCCTGCTGCTCTATGTCGGGTGGAGCATGGTGCAAATCCCCTATCAGGCCTGGGGGGCGGAATTGGCGACCGGCTATGACGCCCGCGCCCGGATCAGCGGCGCGCGCGAAAGCGTCGGCGTGCTCGGCCTGATTCTGGCGGGCGCGGTTCCGGCGGGGGCGGCGGCGCTGGGATTCAGCGCGGCGCAGGGCTTGAGCCTGCTGGCCACGGTCACGGTGGCGCTGGGCGCGCTCGCCCTGTCGGGTCTGCTGTGGGGCGTGGCGGAGGTTGGGCGGCCCGCCGACGACGGGCAAACGCGCGCCTTCCCCTCTCTGCGCCCAATCCTGTCCAACCGCCCCTTTCTGCGGCTGCTCGCCGCCTGGATGGTCAACGGTTTGGCGACCGGGGTTCCGGCCACGCTGTTTCCCTTTTTCGTCGGCTCCGTCCTGATGGCGGGCGACGTCGCCAAGGGCGTCTTTCTGCTGGTCTATTTCCTGTCCGCCGTCGCCGCCGTGCCGCTGTGGCTGCGGTTGGCGGCGCGGGTGGAAAAGCACCGGGCCTGGCGCCTCGCCATGCTGACCGCCTGCGCCGCCTTCGCCCCGGTTCCCTGGCTGGGGCCGGGCGACCTGCTCGCTTTCGGGCTGGTCTGCGTCATCACCGGCGCGGCGTTGGGCGCGGATCTGGCGCTGCCCCCGGCGATGCAGGCCGACGTCGTCGATTACGCCCGCTGGCGGGAGCGCGGGCCGCCGCGCGCCGGGCTGCTGTTCGCGCTGTGGACCATGGCGTCAAAGCTCGCGCTTGCGCTGTCGGTGGCGCTCGCCCTGCCGCTGGTCGCCGCCTTCGGCTTCGATCCGCGCGTCGCCACCCCGTCCGCGACGGCGCTGTCGGCGGTGGGGGTGATCTACGCCGGGGTTCCGACCGTAGCCAAATTGATCGCGGTCGCGTTGGTCTGGGGCCACCCGTTGAGCCGCCGCCGCCACGCCGCCATCCGCAACCGGCTGGATCGCCGGGCCACCGCCCAAGGATTGGACCCCGCATGCTGACCCGCCTGCTTCCATCGCGCCTTTTGCTGACCGCCGCCGCCCTGCTCTTCGCCTTGAACGGATGCTCGTCGATGAAGGTCCAGGATTTCGCCGACCAGAAACCCGCGCTCAAAATCGAAGAGTATTTCGCCGGGCGCACCAAGGCCTGGGGGATCTTCGAAGACCGTTTCGGCACGCTGCGCCGCAGCTTCACCGTAACCATCGACGGCGCGTGGGATGGCCGGGAACTGATTTTGGACGAAAATTTCCTCTATTCCGACGGCGAGAAGGACCGCCGCGTCTGGCGCATCGTGAAAACCGCCGACGGTCGCTATGAGGGGCGGGCCGACGACGTGATCGGCACGGCCATCGGCGAAGCGGCGGGCAACGCGCTGAACTGGAATTACGAGCTGATGATGAAGGTCGGCGACGGCGCGTGGCGCGTGCGCTTTGACGATTGGATGTGGCTGCAACCCGGCGGCGCCCTCATCAACCGCGCCAATGTTTACCGCTGGGGCCTGTGGATCGGGACCGTCAGCCTGTTCTTTCAGCCCGAAGGGCGCGGCGTCATTCCGGCAAACGCGCCGCCGACGGAGAACCGACCGGCGGACAAACGCCAAGCCGCCGCTGGATGAGGCGCAGCGGCGCGCCCAGCAGCGGCAGCCGCGCGTAGACATGCTCGCCCGAATCCCAATGGTCGATGTGCTCCGACACCCGGCCATCGGCGGCTTGAACCACCTCGCTGGTTCCGATGACGTCAAGGCGCCCGATCACCGGCAGCGTCGCCTCGAACCGCCAGCGCAGCAGGGCCAGATCCGGGGCGAACAGCCTGTGCGTGACGGTGAACCGCAAACCGCCGCAGCCCGCCAGCGTGTGCTCCATCACCGCGCGCAGGGCGGCGCGGCCCCGCGCGTCGTTGAAGGGATCGCGGAAGCGCACATCCTCCGTCGTCAGATCGGGCAGCCGATCCAGCGCGGCGGGGCTGAGTTCCTCAAAAAAGCGCGCCCAGCCATCCAGACCGGCGCGGCGGGCGTCGTCGCTCATCCTGCCCCCGTGATTTTGCGGACCAAGGGAAAATACACGCCATAGGGCAGAAGGCGCAGCGCCTTCATGATCCGGGCGAAGCGCTTGGGAAAGAGGATCTCGAAGGCCGATCCCGCCAACCCCTCGGCAATCCGGTCGGCGGCCTCCTCCGCCCCGATCAGGTCGGGCATGGGGAAGGGGTTGCGCGCGGTCAGCGGCGTGGCGACGAAGCCGGGGGAAATCAGACGCAGCCGGATCCCGGCGCGGTCGCAATCCAGCTTCAGCGATTCGCACAGATTGATGAGCGCCGCCTTGGTCGGCCCATAGGCCGCCGCCGTCGGCAGCCCACTGTACCCGGCGACGGAGGCGACGACGGCGACCACGCCCCGGCCCCGCGCCCGCAGGCGCGGCAGAACGGCGTCCAGCCCATGGACGACGCCCATGTAATTGACCTCCATCAGCGTCCGCGCCGTGGCGGCGGCGTAATCGTCGAGCGACATCGGGATGTGGGTTCCGGCGTTCAGCACCACCTGGTCGAGCGGGCCGTGCCGATCCTCGATCGCCGCGACGCAGGCCGCCACCGCGCCCGCGTCGGTGACGTCGAGCGGGTGGGCGTGGATCCGCCCCGGCGCCAGCGCCGCCAACGCCGCCAAGGACTCGACGGAGCGGGCCGAGGCCGCCACCGTCGCCCCGTCGCGCGCCAGCCGCAGGGCCAGCGCCCGCCCGATGCCGCTGCCCGCCCCGGTGATCCAGACCAGCGGCGGCCTCACCTCAGGCGCGCTCATTGCGGACGCTCCGCCACTTCGGGATCGGGGCCGCAGCGTTGGCAGACATAATCGATGGTCGAACCGTCCCGCGCCGAAAAACGCAGGCCCGTCCAATGACCGGCGTCGTCGTACCAGACCGTCGCCCGCATCTCGCCGTCATAGGCGTAGCGGGTGGACGGGCGGCTTTGCCCCCCGGTCGGAACCAAATCGCGCCCTTGAGCGGTCATGGTCACGCGATTGACCTTGCCGGTGATGGTGTTCAGAATCTCGGTCGCGCCGATCACCGCCGGATTCCAATGATCGGTCGGAAACAGGCCAAACGGCGCCTCGGCCACGCCGTCCGGCCCGGTGACGAGCAGGGTCTTGCCCTCGGCGCGGGCCGACACGCTGGTGACGGTTCCGTCATCGTCGGCGCCGCTGTCCAGCGCCGTCATCCGCCCGTCGGTCCATTGGCTGGTCGAGCGGTACTCGAAACGGTAGACGGGGATTCCCAGCAGGCGGACGACGATCCGGCTGGTCGCCGCCGCCTCCACCCCGTTGGCGGCGCGGCGCAGGGTGACGCGGTGCTCGCCGACCGGCGCGCCGTCGCGCCGGATCTCGAACCGATAGTCGGTTTCCGCCGGAAGCGGGGCGGCCTTGGCGGGGACCGCCGCCAGCAGGGCGGCGGCCAAGGCGTGTCGCAAAAGGGCCGGGGGCGGCATCGCGCGATCCTCGTCGGGTGTCCACTGCCCCTGGTTACGCCACCAGGACGCTTGCGGATCACCGCGCAAGACCAAAGGCCGAAGCCGCCAAATTCAGGCCGCCAAATTCAGGCGTTGAAGCTCAGCAGGATCTCGCAGCGCCCGCCGTTGCGGACGGACGCGCTGACGTTGTTCGCCATCCGCCCGATCATGTAGGAGGCCAGACGCCGCATGCCGTTCTCGTCCTCCAGGATCTCATCCTCGGTCGGGCGGTTCTTCTCCATGGTCAGCGGCAAGCCGCTGTAGGTGACGGCGACGGAAAAGGTGAACTCGTCGAACAGGGTTTTCAGCTCCAGCGGACGCCGCCCGCCCGCCTCCGTCATCACCATGTCGTTTTGCCTCAGCAGGTCGAACACCTCCTGCAAGGCGAAGCGGACGCGGTGGATGGTTTCCGGCTCCGCCGCCCAAAGCTGGCCCTGCTCCGTCACCACCTCGGTCAACTGCTCCGGCGTCAGATGGGCGATGTCCAGCCGCACCCGGCTGCGGGTGCCGGCGCCGATGCGCAAGGTGGCGTTCAGCAGAATGACCAGCGCCACGCTGACCGTCAGCGGCGAGCCGACCCAAGGTTGAAGCCAGCCGGGCAGAGTCTCAAAGAAATGCGGATCGACCAGCCGCCCCAGCCCAAAGGCCAACGCGATGCCCAGCACGAAGATCTTGCGTGAATCAAGCATGCGGGAGCTGATGACCTGGATGCCGTTCATCACCAGGAAACAGCCGCTGGACATCAACGCCGCGCCGATCACCGGCGGCGGCATGATGAGCAGCGCGGTGGCGATCTTCGGCGAAAAGGACAGGCCGACCAGCAGCGTTCCCACGCCAAGGCCGATGGTCCGGCTGGTCGCTCCGGTCGCCACCGACAGGCCGACCGCGCCGGAGGTCGCCGCCTGCCCGACGCCGCCGATCAAACCGGCGAAGACGTTCGCCACGCCGTCGGCCAGAATGCCGCGCCCGATGTTGCCCATGTCCGGGCGCTTCCAATCGGCGTCGTTGGCCTTTTGCGCCGCCGTCACCGCCCCCACCGAATTCAAGGTCATCGCCAGCGCGGTGATGATGAAAGGCAGCAGCAGTTCGACGTCGAAGGCCAGCCCGAAGCTGCCTGGCTGCGGCAGGGCCAGCAACGGCGCCTCCTCCAGATGCTGGATGTCGAGCGGGGCGAGCCAGCCCTCCGCCATCCCCAGCGCGTAGCCGAACACCACGCCGATCAACGAACAATAGAGCCGCAACCGCTTGCCGCCCCAGACGTTGAAGCCGACGATCACCGCCAACACCGGCAGGCCGACCGCCGCGAAACGCAGATATTCGCCGTCCGCCTGCCCCATGCCGACCAGTTGGCGCACCGCCAGGATCATCACGGTCAGCCCGATCATGAAGACGACGAAACCGGCGATTTCCGTGGGAAACAGCGGCCTCAACCGATGAATGACGCGCGACAGCCCCATCACCAGCAAGCCGGAAAACAGACTCATGCCGAACAGCAACGGCAAGCCGCCCTTGGCCAGCGCCAAGGCGGCGGGCGGCAGCAGAATGGTGGTGGTGGTCGCCGGAACCATGAAGCCGGATCCCAGCCCGCCCCGCCCCAGACATTGCAGGATGGTGGCGACGCCCCCGGCGATCATGGTCAGACTGACCAGACGGCTGCCCGCTTCGGCGTCGAGCTGCGCCATCCGGGCGATCGTCACCGACACCACCAGAAAGATCGCCACCAGGGCGAAATGCTGAAGCGACAGCAGAACCAGGGCCAGGGCGGGGGGCCGTTCATCAACCCAATAGGTGATCTCTGTCGGTCGCTTGGCCATGATGCTCGCTGCGCGGGATCGGTTGGAAGCACGCACGATAGGCGGTCCTCACCAGCCTGCCAAGCCGCCCGTCATCCCATTGACAAGACGTTCACATCTCAATCACACCGGGTTGGGCCAATCACACCGGATCGGGAGCAATCGCGCCGCCCTCTCATCCCGCCCGCATGCGTTGCACCAGCCCATCGACCTGCGCGCCCAATGACCGCAGCTCGTCGGCGACGGTGGTGGAGGCCGTCAGGACCTGCCCCGCCGACGAACCGGAGTCGGCGGCGGATTGCGCGACCACGGCGATGGCGTTCTGGACATGCTGGGCGCCGTCCGCCGCCTCGCCGACGTTGCGGGCGATTTCACGGGTGGCCGCGCTCTGCTGTTCGACGGCGGCGGCGATGGTCGCGGCGATCTCGTTGATGCTGCGGATGGTTCCGGCGATGGAACGGATGGCGTCCGCCGCCTCGCGCGTCACCCCCTGCATGGCGGCGATCTGGACCGAAATCTCCTCCGTCGCCTTGCCGGTCTGGCTCGCCAGATTTTTGACCTCGCCCGCAACGACGGCGAATCCCTTGCCCGCCTCCCCCGCGCGGGCCGCCTCGATCGTAGCGTTCAGCGCCAACAGGTTGGTCTGGCTGGCGATGCTGTGGATCAGTTGCACCACCTCGCCGATCTTGTTGGCGCTGCGGGTCAGCCCCTCCACCGTGTGGTCGGTGCGCTCCGCGTCCTCGGCGGCCTTGCGGGTGATCGCGCTCGACGCGTTGACCTGGGCGCCGATTTCCTGGATCGACGCCGACAGCTCTTCAGTGGCGGCGGCCACCGCCTTGACGCTGCCCTCGGCCTGATGGGAGGCGCTGGCGGCGGTCTCCGCCTCGCCGGTGGTGATCTCCGCGTTGCGGCTCATGCTTTGCGCCATGCCCTGCATGTCGCCCGCCGCGCGCGCGACCCGCTCCAACAGGCCCCGGACGCTGGTCTCGAAGGTTTCGGCGGTCTCCATCAGAACGCGGCGGCGTTCCTGGGCGGCGTTGCGCCGCGCCTCTTCGGCTTGGGCGTTGGCCTCATTGGCGCGGATGGCGGTGTCGCGGAACACCGCCAGGGCGCGCGCCATGTCGCCGATCTCGTCGGTTCCGGCCGGTGGGATGCGGGCGTCGAGCTGGCCGTCGGCCAGCGCCCGCATGGCGTCGGACAGATCGCTGACGCGGGCGGCGATGCTGCGCCCGGCGACGAACCAGGTCAGCGCCGCCGCGACCAGCAGACTTCCCGCCGCGCACAGGATCAGCATCAAGCGGCCCTGGGCGATCGCGGCGGCGGCCAAGGCGGCGGCGGTCCCGGCTTCGTCCTTCATCGCGCCAATCTGCGCGTCCACGGCGACGGCGAATTGCTGGGCGACCGCCCGGCTGTCGGCCAACACCCCCTCATTTTGCCGCAACGCGGCCAGTTCCGCCCGGCGCAAGGCGAACACGCCGCGTTCGCCCCGCCCAAAGGCCGCCAGCGCGTCGGCGGCGGGTTGCAGCGCCGAAAGGCTCGCGCCGCCTTGCGCGTTCAAGAGTTTCAGCCGTTCGGCCAAGGCGGCGACCGACCGCCCGTGGCGCGCCTCCAAAAGCGCCAACCGGGCGACGTCCGGGGCTTGCGCCGCTTCGTTCAGCGCGCCGGTCAGGGCGTCGCCGTGAATCGACAATTCCAGAAAGGCGCGGAACCGCTCCAACTCGCGGCCCAGCAGCTCTTGCAGGCCGTCCTGGGTCTGCGAACGGACGTTGAAGCTCGACCGCTTGATTTCGCTTTTCACCTTCTGCAAGGGGCGTTGCAGCGCCTCCAGCAAGGCCGCCGCGCGGGTCCGCGCTTCGGTCAGGCGGTCGGACACCCGGCGGTCAAGCGCGCCGCGCGCGCCGTCCGCCGCATCCAACGCCGACCGGCGCAAATCAAACGGCGCGTCGGCGCCATAGCCCATGGCGAAAAACGCGTCGAGCGCGGCGGGCGTGTCCGCCCCCAACCGCTCGGCCAGCGCGCCGACCGCGCCGCTGACCTGCGAGGACGCTTGCAGAAACACCTGCTGCTGCTGGCTGACCACGGCGGCGGAGGGCGCGACGCCCGCCAGACTCAGCGCCTCCGCCGCCGCGACGATGTCGCCGCGCAGATCATACAGACCGATCAGCGAGCGCACCGCTTCCGACAGCCCGCCCATGTCGCGGTCGGTGCTGGCGTCGAGCGCGTCGCCCTTGGCGCGGAAAGCCGCCCCGGCCCCCTCGATCAACGGGGCCAGCGCGCTTTGAAAGCCGTCATACCCCGTGGCCAGCGCCGCCATCGCGCCTTCCCGCTCCGCCCGCAGGGTCAACCGACGCCCGACGGCGTCGTTCTCCGCCTCCAGCGTCGCCAACAGCGCGGCGGCCTTGTCCCGCACGGCGGGGACATGCGGATCCGTCGGGCGCCGCCCCGCCAACTCCTCGACCAACCCCATCAGGGCGGAGGCGCGGGTCATGATCTCGCCATGCAGCCGCTCGCGCTCCTCTTGCGTGTCGGCCCCGTCCAGCGTCGGCGCGGCGGCGGCGATGCCGCCGCTCTCCCCCGACAAGCGGGTCGCCAACCCCATTTCCGGCAGGCTGGTGTCGACGATCCGCAGCAAGGGCGCTTCCATGGCGGAAAAGGAGGACAAGCCGACCCCGCTCGCCGCGATGGTCAAACCGGCCATCCCGGCAAAGGCGAGCAGCAGCTTGGCGCGCACGCCAAAACGGCGTTCCCGCGTCGGCGTGGTCGAATCGGCGATGGTCATGATCGGCGGCTCCCCCAGAGACGGCATCGGTCAACGGTCTCGCCAGGGCGGCGCGATGGAAATGCCCTGACACGGGGGACGAGCGGCGCGCCGACGGGCTGCGCCGCGACCTTATGCCCCACCATTGGGGGCGAATGGTTCAGCTTGTGAACCGAACCCGTCAACGCAGTTTTCCGGCATTCTGAATGATTCTATAAATTTTTCCGATATATGGAAAATAGGCGCGATTCATGTTTCAATTTTTACATTTTTAAACCCCCACGTCCGACGCCGCCACGCCCAGCCAGGGCGGCGACGATGACGCGTCGCAAGGGCGGCTCCAGGAACCGCTTCGTATCGCGCGGCGGCGACCGCAGGCCAAAACCGCCGCTTCTGGTCTTGAACCGCTCCGGGAAAGGCTGGAAAATGCCGTTGCGGGCATTGACGTCGCAGGGGCCATGATATGGCCATCATCGTCGGCGAACGCTCCTCCGAGGGGGGCGCGCGCGAACAGGAAGCAGGCCCCACCAACCGTGACAGCCCCGACAGATCCGCAGCCTGCGCGCCGCTTCACGACGGCGGACGGGTCGCTCGCACCATCACCGTTCAGAACGCGGCGTCAGGCTGGGCGAGACCAGGCTGAGGCCTCGCCTGAAAATCGTTTGTTGGGCTGATAAAATGATTGATTTAATTTTCCATCACCGGCAAAATCACATCATCGAAAGCGCACGGTCATGACCGCAAACAAGACCATCGCTGAGATCGCGCGGCTGGCCGGCGTCGGCACGGCGACCGTTGACCGGGTGCTGAACGGAAGGCCCGGCGTGGCGCCCGAAACCGCCACACGGGTGCGCGAAGCCATGGCGACGCTGGCCGTGGACAGCCCGGCGCGGGGCCGCCCGCGCAAGGCCGTCGGCTATCGGGTGGCCTTCGTGCTGCCCGCCACCCGTCTGCCGCTGTACGACATGGTTGATCGTCAGATCGCCCAGATGGCGGGGGATTTCCGCCATCTTCACATCACGGAGGTCACGCACCGTTTTGATCCCGGCGACCCGGATCGGTTCGCCGCCGATCTCGCCAGCCTGGAGGAGTATGACGGCGTCGTTCTGTTCGCGCCCGACGTTCCGGCGATCAAGCTGGCCGTCAACGAACTGGTGCGCGCCGGGGTTCAGGTCATCACCCTGATGTCCGATCTGGCGGGGTCGCTGCGGGCGAGCCATGTCGGCATGGACAACCGCGCCGCCGGGCGCACCGCCGCGCTGTTGATCGGGCGGATCATCGGAACGGCGCGTCCGGCCACCGTGCTTCTCACCTCGCAAACCACCCGTTACGCGGCGGAAATCGACCGCCGGGTCGGCTTCGCCCAGCTTTTGGAGGAACGCTTCCCCAACATCGAGATTCTGCGCCTGCTCGATCTGCCGAGCGGGGAAGAGGACGCCTGCGCCGCCGTCGCCCGGTTGCTGACGCGCCCGGATCTGCGCGACCGGCTGGCTGGTCTCTACGCCATTGGAAGCTGCGCCTATGGGGTGACGCGCGCCGTGCGGGCCGCCGGTTTCGGGGCGGATTTCGCCAGCGTCGCCCATGATTTGAGCGAAGGAAACCGGCGTCTCCTGGTCAATGGAAGCCTGTCCTTCGTGCTGCACCAGGATGTCCACGACTGCGTGATGACCGCGACCAAGGCCCTGTTGGCGCTGCGGGAGAGTCTGCGCGGTCCGCCCATCGCCGTTCCACCGAGGTTGGAGATCCTCACGTCGGAGAATCTGACATAACGCTCTCCCCCTGACCTCCTTGGAGCGGCGCGCCAACGCCACCCAACAAAAACCAAGGAGGTCAGAGGAAATGTCCAAGATGCTGAAGACGCTGGGCGCCGCCGCTCTCGCGCTCGCCACGCTGGCGACCGGCGTCGGTTCCGCCCAGGCGCAGGATGCCAAAAGCGCCAAGGGCCGGGGCCTGACGTTGTGCTGGGCCGCCTGGGATCCCGCCAACGCGCTGGTTGAACTGTCCAAGGATTTCACCGCCAAGACTGGCGTCAGCATGAATTTTGAATTCGTGCCCTGGACCAGCTACGCCGACCGCTTCCTCAACGAATTGAACTCGAAGGGCAATCTCTGCGATCTCATCATCGGCGACAGCCAATGGATTGGCGGATCCGCCGAGAATGGCCATTACGTCAAATTGAACGAGTTCTTTGACAAGGAAGGCATCAAGATGGATGACTTCCTGCCCGCCACCGTGCGCGGCTATTCGGAATGGCCCAAGGGCACGCCGAATTACTGGGCGCTTCCGGCGATGGGCGACGCGGTGGGCTGGACCTACCGCAAGGATTGGTTCGAGCGCGCCGACATCCGCGCCGCCTTCAAGGCCAAAACGGGCCGCGACCTGACTCCGCCCGCCACCTGGACCGACTTGAAACAGGTCGCCGAATTCTTCCAGGGCCGCGAGATCGACGGCAAAAAGGTCTATGGCGCCTACATCTACACCGAACGCGGATCGGAAGGGATCACCATGGGCGTGACCAACGCCCTGTACAGCTTCGGCTTTGAATACAGCGATCCGAAAAAACCCTATCAGATGGAGGGCTTCGTCAATTCGCCCGACGCGGTGAAGGGGCTGGAGTTTTACAAATCGCTCTACAAGTGCTGCACGGCGCCCGGCATGACCAACGCCTACATGCAGGAGGGCCTCGACGCCTTCAAATCGGGCCAAGTGGCGATGCAGATGAATTTCTTCGCCTTCTTCCCCGGCCTGTACAAGGACGCCAACGTCGGCGGCGACAAGATCGGCTTTTTCGTCAACCCGGCGGAAAAGGTCCAATACGCCCAGCTTGGCGGTCAAGGCCTGTCGGTGGTCAGCTATTCCAACCACAAGGCCGAGGCGCTGCAATATGTCAAATGGTTCGCCCAAGGCGACGTGCAAAAGAAATGGTGGGCGCTGGGCGGCTATTCGGCGGCCAAATCGGTCACGCTTGATCCCGGTTTCCCCAAAAGCGCGCCCTTCGCCGCCGATTTCCTGAAATCCATGCAAATGGTCAAGGATTTCTGGGCCGAACCGGCGTACGCCTCGCTGTTGCTCGACATGCAAAAGCGCGTTCACGACTATGTGGTGGCCGACAAGGGAACCGCGAAAGAGGCGCTCGACCTGCTGGTCCGCGACTGGACCAAGGTCTTCAAGGAAGAAGGCAAGCTGTAACCCACCGGACGGGACGGGGGCCGGAGGGGACGGGGCGGCCCTGCCGCCGCCCCGCTTCCCCCGCCGTCTCACGTCCCCCGCTGTTCCGCCCTCTCCGCCGTCTTTCGCAGGAGGCCCCATCATGACGGACTCGACCGGCCCGGCCTCGCTCATCGCGCGCGCCGCAGCGGTGACGCCCCGTCCGCTGTCCGCGCGCGTGCAAGGATTGTCGGACCGCAGCATCGCCTGGCTGTTCATCACGCCGACCCTGCTGTTGCTGTTGGCCATCAACATCTTCCCGCTGTTGTGGACCATCCGCCTGTCCTTCACCAATTTCTACGCCAACCGGCCCAACGCCGCCGTGCGCGACGTCGGGTTGCTGAATTACACCAACATCCTGAGCGATCCCGACGTTTGGGAGGCGATGCAGACCACCGCGCATTTCGTCTTCTGGACGGTGACGCTGCAAGTGCTGCTGGGGTTCGGGTTGGCCCTGCTGATAAACCGGCAGTTTCGCGGCCACACGCTGTGGACCACCTTGATCCTGCTGCCGATGATGCTGTCGCCCGCCGTGGTCGGCAATTTCTGGACCTTCCTGTTCCAGCCGCAAACCGGCCTGTTCAACACGGTGATCGGCTTTCTGGGCGGGGTGTCGCCCAGCTCCTTCCAGATGATCGGCTCCGTCAATCTGGCGCCTTGGGCCATCGTGCTGGTCGACAGTTGGATGTGGACGCCCTACGTCATGCTGATCTGTCTGGCCGGGCTGCGCTCGATCCCCGATTACATCTATGAGGCCGCCGAAATCGACCGCGCGTCGCCCTGGCGCCGCTTCTGGTCGGTGACGCTGCCGATGGTGCTGCCCTTCATCATGCTGGCGGTGCTGTTCCGGGGCATCGAGAATTTCAAAATGTTCGACATGGTCAATCTGCTGACCTCGGGCGGCCCCGGCTCCACCACCGAACTCGCGTCGATCACGCTCAAGCGCGAAGCCTTTGAAAAATGGCGCAGCGGCTATTCCTCGGCCTTCGCGATCATTCTGTTCGTGACCGTGTTCGGCCTCGCCAACATCTACGTCAAGGCTTTGAAACGGGTGAAACAACGATGAGCGCCCTGACCAAAACCCCCATCGCCTTTTCGGTGACGACGCCGTCGCCGCTGTCCAAGCGGATCGCCGCGACCCTGGTGGTGATCTACGCCCTGATCGCGCTGCTGCCGCTGGTCTGGATCGTGCTGACCGGCTTCCGCACCCCGGCGGACGCCATCGCCTATCCGCCCAAACTGCTGTTCCAACCGACGCTGGAGGGGTATGTCAACCTCTTCACCGCCCAGTCGCGGCAGACGCCGGAGTACATCGCCTCGCTGCCGCCGCCGTCGAGCTGGTACGAGGAGATGGCGCGGGCCAAGAACATGCTGATCGTCGGCCCGTCGAAGGTCGGCGGGCGGTTCGTCAACTCGGTCATCATCGGCTTTGGTTCGACCTTTTTGGCGGTGTTTCTCGGCACGCTGGCGGCCTACGCCTTTTCCCGCTTCACCATCCCGTTGGCCGACGATCTTCTGTTCTTCATCCTGTCCACCCGGATGATGCCGCCAATCGCCGTCGCCATCCCGATCTATCTGATGTACCGGGCGCTCGGCCTGTCCGACACCCATGTCGGGATGATCCTGCTTTACACCGCCGTCAACGTCTCGCTCGCCGTCTGGCTGCTCAAGGGCTTCATGGACGAGATCCCGCGCGAGTATGAAGAGGCGGCCATGATCGACGGCTACACCCGCCTGCAAGCCTTCGTGAAGGTGGTGCTGCCCCAGGCGGTGACGGGGATCGCCGCGACCGCGATCTTCTGCCTGATCTTCGCCTGGAACGAATACGCCTTCGCCGTTCTGTTGACCTCGGGCGAGGCGCAGACGATGCCGCCCTTCATCCCCTTCATCATCGGCGAAGGCGGCCAGGATTGGCCCGCCGTGGCCGCCGCCACCACCCTGTTCGTCATTCCCATCGTCGTCTTCACCGTCCTGCTGCGGGGCCATCTGCTGCGCGGCATCACCTTTGGAGCGGTGCGCAAATGACCGCAACCCGCAACCCCGCCTCCGTGTGGCGCCGCTGTTTCCGGCGGGCGCCGTGGGAGAACGCCGCGACCGGCCTGATCGTGCTGGGGGTGTTTCTGCTGATGCAGCCCTTCTCCATCGCGCTCTATGGCTGGTCCTTCCCCGTCATCCTCACCGGCACGGCCCTGTTCACCGTCGTCGGCAAGTTTCCCGAGTAGGAGGCCGCCCATGGCCGACATTGAACTGCGCCAGCTCCGCCGCAGCTTTGGCGAGGCGGTGGCCGTCCGCGACATCGACCTGACGATCGACAGCGGCAAATTCGTCGTGCTGCTCGGCCCGTCGGGCTGCGGCAAGACGACGACCTTGCGGATGATCGCCGGGCTGGAGACGCCGACCAGCGGGCGGATCCGGCTGGGCGGGCGCGACGTCACCCACGCCCGCCCGCGCGACCGCGACATCGCCATGGTGTTCCAGCTCTTCGCGCTCTACCCGCACATGACGGTGCGGCAGAACATCGCCTTTCCCCTGCGCAACGAGGGGGTTCCCCGCGCCGAGATCAAACGGCGGGTCGCCGACGTCGCCGAGGCGCTGCGCATCGGGCCGCTGCTCGACAGCCGCATCGGCGGCCTGTCGGGCGGCGACCGCCAGCGGGTTGCGCTGGGCCGCGCCATCGTCCGCCAGCCCCAGGCCTATCTGATGGACGAGCCGCTCGGCACGCTCGACGCCGAATTCCGCGAGCTGATGTGCGTGGAACTGCGGCGTATGCACAACCGGCTGGCCACCACCACCGTCTTCGTCACCCACGACCAGACCGAAGCGATGGCGCTGGCCGACCACATCGTCATCATGAAGGATGGCGCGATCCAGCAATCCGACACGCCCGAACGCATCCACCGCTTTCCGGCCAACCGCTTCGTCGCCAACTTCATCGGACGCCCGCCGATGAATTTCCTGACGCTCGACGGGCCGGTGTCGCGCCATGACGCGCATGTCACGCCGCATGGCGGCGATGGTGGAGCGCCGGTGCGCGTCTCCCCCCTGTTGGACGACGCCGAACGGGCGATTTTGGGCGTGCGCCCCGACCATGTCCGCATCGACCCCGCCGGGCCGTTGGCCGCCCGCGTCACCGGAACGGAGTTCTTCGGCTCCCACCGCATCGCCCTGCTCCACACCCCCGCCGGGCCGCTCAGCGCGCGGATCGACCGGGCGATCCATCTGACGGAGGGCGAAACCCTGCGCCTGTCTTTCGACCGCGACCATGTGGTGCTGTTCAACGCCGCCAGCGACGCCTTGATGGCCAGCCGCGCCAGCGACGAGCATCGCCTGACCGCCGCCACCCCGCCGCAACGGAGGCATTGACCATGGCCAGCGTCACATTGGAGGGCGCGACCAAGCGCTTTGGCGCCGTCGCCGCGCTCGACGGCATCGACTTGACCGTGGAGGATGGTGAGTTCTTCGTCATCCTCGGCCCCAGCGGCGCCGGCAAAACCACCAGCCTGCGGCTGATCGCCGGTCTGGAAAAGCCCGATTCCGGGCGGGTCCGCATGGACGGCGCCGACGTCACCGACCGTCACCCGGCGGATCGCGACGTGGCCTTTGTCTTCCAGCAATATTCGCTCTACCCGCATTTGAGCGTGCGCGACAACATCGCCTTCCCGCTGCGCGCGCCGGGCCGCCGCTTGCCGGAGGAGGAGATCGCCCGCCGGGTGGCCGAGGTCGCCGCCCTGCTGCGCATCGACGGCAAGCTCGACCGGCTGTCCACCAAGCTGTCGGGCGGCGAGATGCAGCGCGTCGCCATCGGTCGCGCCCTGGTGCGTCAGCCCCGCGCCTTTTTGATGGACGAACCGCTGTCCTCGCTGGACGCCAAGCTGCGCGAGGAGTTGCGGGTGGAGTTGCGGCGGATTCAGCGGCGCATGGCCGCCACCGTGCTCTACGTCACCCACGATCAGGTCGAGGCGTTGACCCTGGCCGACCGCATCGCCGTGTTGGACGGCGGGCGGGTCCGGCAGGTCGGCACGCCCGAAGAGGTGTACGACAACCCGCTCACCCTCGACGTCGCCCGACGGCTGGGCGCTCCGGCGATCAACATTCTGCCGCCCGGCTGGCTGGCCGACGCGGCGGGCGGCCTTCCCGCCGCGATGCCCGCCGCCACCGCCCATGTGGCGATCCGGCCCGAAGACGTCGTCTGCCGCCTGGACCACGCCGCGCCCGGCACGATCCCCTGCACGGTGATCGAATCCTCGCTGCTCAGCCGCAGCCTGGTGGCCGAGCGCCAAGGGGTGGAGTTGCGGATTCTTCTGCCCGCCGAGCGATCCCCCCCGCCCGGCTCCGTCATCCATGTCGGTTTCCCGCCGAACCGCAGCCGGTATTTCGACGCGAACGGCCAACGGCTGGCGTCTTGACCTCTTTTCCAGAAAGGACACCCGTCATGAACACGGCGGACATCATCGCGGCGGTCGCCGCCATCGAACAAGCCATCCTCGCCGCTGAAAACGAGATCGAGGCGCTGGACCGCGCCATCGGCGACGGCGATCATTTCATCAACGTCCGGCGCGGCTGCTCCGTCATCACCGCGATGAGCGGCGATCTGGCGACCCGCAGCCCGGACGAAGCGTTGACCGCCATCGGCGCGAAGCTGCTCAGCACCATCGGCGGGGCGTCGGGGCCGCTGTTCGCCAGCCTCTTTCTGGCGATGGGCAAGACGCTGAAGGGCAACGCCGAACCCAGCCCACGCGACCTCGCCGCCGCCTTCACCGCCGGGGTGGACGCCATCCGCAGCCGGGGCAAGGCCGACGTCGGCGAAAAAACCATGCTGGACGTGCTGATTCCGGTGGCCCGCCTGTTTGACCGGCTGACCGGCGCGGCGGAGCCGATGGAAAGCCTGTGCGCCGCCCTGAAGGAGGAATCGTTGCGCGGCATGCTGTCCACCCGCGACATGATCGCCACCAAGGGGCGGGCCAATTTTCTGGGCGACCGCGCCATCGGCCATCTCGACCCCGGATCCAAAACCTGCCAAGTCGCCATCTGGGCGGTTTGCGATCTGCTGACCGGAACCGCTCCGGCCTTGCAGCGCACCGCGTGAACTGCCCAACCGCGTGACCGACCGGGCTTGACCCGCCGGTTTTCCCCACGGACACTGACCGGATCATCGCCCGTCCACCGTCCTGGCTCCCCTGCGGGGACGCCGCCGCGCGCCAACGAGACGGGCGTGATCCAGGGAGAGAGCTTCCATGAAAAAGCTTATCAACGACGTCGACACCCTCATCGAAGAAAGCCTGTCGGGCTTCGCCGCCGCGCACCCGACCCTGGTCGAGGTCGCGTTCGAGCCGACCTTCGTCAAGCGGCGGGGCGAGCCGCGCGCCAAGGTCGCGCTGATTTCCGGCGGCGGATCGGGGCATGAGCCGCTGCATTCCGGCTTTGTCGGGCGCGGCATGCTCGACGCCGCCTGTCCGGGGCAGGTCTTCACCTCTCCCACGCCCGATCAGATGATCGCCGCCGCCCACGCCGTCGATGGCGGCGCGGGCGTGCTGTTCATCGTCAAGAATTACGCCGGGGACGGGATGAATTTCCAGATGGCCAGCGAGATGCTGGACATCGAAAACCTCATCACCATGGTGGATGACGATGTCGCGGTGGTGAACTCCACCCACACCACCGGACGGCGCGGCGTCGCCGGAACCGTGCTGGTCGAAAAGATCGTCGGCGCGGCGGCGGAGGAGGGGCAGGATCTCTACGCCTGCAAGGCGTTGGCGGAAAAGGTCAACAAGCGTTGCGCCTCGATGGGCGTCGCCTTGTCCTCCTGCACCGTTCCGGCGGCGGGCCGTCCGACCTTCGTCATCGCCGACGACGAGATCGAAATGGGCGTCGGCATCCATGGCGAGCCAGGCCGCCGCCGCGAGGCGATGAAGACCGCCGACGAGATCGTCGATGATCTGATGACGGCGGTCCTGGACGATCTGAAGCCCGCCGCCGGGGCGCAGGCGCTTTTGCTGGTGAACGGCTTTGGCGCCACGCCGCTGATGGAGCTGTATGTGCTGTTCAACGCGGCGGCCAAACGCCTGGGCGCGGCGGGCGTCGTCGCCGCCCGTTCGCTGGTCGGCAATTACACCACCGCGCTGGAAATGGCGGGCGCGTCGATCACCGTCTGTCTGCTGGACGAGGAACTGACCCGCCTGTGGGACGCCCCGGTCCACACGCCCGCCCTGCGCTGGGGCTGCTGAACGGCTCGCGCGCCCGCGCGAACGGCGGCTTCACCCCTCCGCGCCGGTTGACCGCCGCGCCGCTCTGGTGAACCAGCCCAGACCGGCCAGGGTTCCGGCGCGCGGGCGGTATTCGCAACCGACGAAGCCCGCATAGCCCAGCCGGTCCAGCTCCTCGAACAGGAAGGGATAGTTCAGCTCCTCCCCCGCCGGTTCATGGCGCGAGGGGACCGAGGCGATCTGGATGTGCCCGGTGATCGGCAGCAGGCGGCGCAGCGCCATGGCGCAATCGCCGTGCAGGATCTGCCGGTGGTACAGGTCGAACTGAAGCTTGACGTTCGGGCGGTCAAGATCGGCGATCAGCCGTTCGGCCAGGGCGAAGTCGTTCAGGAAATAGCCGGGCATGTCGCGCCCGTTGATCGGCTCCAACAGCAGATCGACGCCGCGTTCGGCCAGCGCGTCCGCCGCGTGGACCACGGCGCGGTGGTAACTGGCCTGCGCCGCCGCGTCCGCCGGATCGGCCAACCCCGCCATCAGATGCAAACGGCGGCAGCCGGTGGCCTCGGCGTAGCGCAACGCCGTCTCAACCCCGGCCTGAAGGTCGGCGAAGCGATCCGGCAACGCCGCCATACCGCGTTCCCCCGCCGCCCAATCGCCGGGCGGCAGGTTGAACAGCGCCTGGGTCAAACCGTTGCGCCGCAACCGCGCCGCAACGGCGTCGGGCGAATGGTCATAGGGGAACAGACACTCCACGGCCTGGAACCCGGCGTCGGCGGCGGCGTCGAAGCGGTCCAGGAACGACCATTCATTGAACATCATGGTGAGGTTGGCGGCGAAGATGGGCACGGCGCTCCATGGCTCCAAACTGAGGTTGATAGGACGTCCTCACTCAGGACACGGCTTTGAAACCAGCGATCTTTCTAACCCCGCGCCGCCGCCCAACGCCGCCAGAGCGCGCGGTAGGCGCGCTCGATCTGCCGCGCCCGCAGCGGCCCGTTCAGCGTCGGCGAGGCCGCCAGCCGCTGGCGCAAGGTCGCGTGGCAAAGCGCCCGGCGGTCGGGCGCGGCGGCCAGACCCGCCGCGATGGCGACAAAATCATCGGCGTCGCGGGCGATCAACTCCGGCGCGCCCGCCGCGTTCAAATGCGCGGCGGACACCCGCCCCATCATGTTGGTCCCCGGCAGCGTCACCACCGGCACCCCCATCCACAGCGCCTCGAAACTCGTGGTCGCCCCGCTGAAGGGGAAGGTGTCGAGCGCGACGTCGATGTCGTGATAGATGGCCAGATGATGCCGCCGGTCGGTCGCGCCGTCGGGAAACAGCAGGCGGTCGGCCCCGACGCCGCATCCCGCCAGAACGCCGACGATGTGGCGTTGCAAGGTCGGCTCCAGGAACTGCCCCTTGTAGCGCAGCAGCAGCCGCGCGCCGGGAACGGCGATCAACACGCGCGCCCACAGGGCGAGCACGGCGTCGTTGATTTTGGCCGGGTTGTTCAAACTGCCGAACACCAACGGACGCCCAGCCGCCTCCACAGCCGCCGCCTCCGCCGGATGGGGCGGCAGGGCGTCGCGCGGGACCGGAAAGGAATAGAAGCCCGGCAGGCGGAAGGGCCGTTCGGTGAAACGCTCCGGCCCGCCGGGCGGCGCCAGGATCCGGTCCGTCAACAGCGCGTCCACCCCCGACAGACCGCTGGTCCCGCCGTCATGGGCGCTGACCAGGACCGGGGCCGGACGGCGCGCGGCGACCAAGGGGCGGTTGGCGTCGAACCGCCCGCCCAGCATCACCAAAAGATCAACCCCATCCCCCCGGATCCGCTCGGCGATGGCGTCGTCGCTCAAGCCGTCCACCGGACGCCAGCGGTCGGCCCAGCCGCGCAGCCGCTCCGTCATCGCGTCCGACCGGGAGTCGCCCGAATACAGCGCGATCTCGAACGCCGCGTGATCGTGATTCGCGAGGATCGACGCCATGTTTCGGGCGATCGGATGATCGCGGAAATCCGACGACAGATAGCCAATCCGCAGCCGCCGGTCGGGCGCCGGGTCGTTGCTGAACGGGGCGGCGGCGACCGACGGCGCATGGCGACGGGCGAAGGCCAACGCCTCGGCGAAGCGCGCCTCCTCGTCCAGCGTCGGATCGTAGAGGATGGCCGACAACAGGCCGCGTTCGGAATCGTAATTGCCCAGCCGCACGCCGCGCCGCAACAGCGGCAGCCCCGCCGTCACCGCGCCCAGAGATCGCAGGCCGCTCGCCAGATTGCTCAAGGCCGGGCCGCAAGCCGGCTCCAGGGCCAGCGCCCGCCGCGCGGCGGCGGCGGCGGCGGCGTGACGCCCCATCCCAAGACAGGCCGCGCTTTGGTTGATCCAGGCCGACGCCAGCGTCGGATCGCCAATCCGCGCGCGGCGGCAGGCGTCCAAAGCGGCGGCGGCGGCCCCGCGCTCGTCCAACAGGGCGGCGGCGTTGGCCCAGGCGTCGGCCCGGTCGGGGGCGAGCGCCAGCGTCCGACGAAACTCGTCTGCGGCGGCCCCGCGATCCCCGACCGCATACGCCAGTTGCGCCGCCTCGAAACGCAGATCGGCGGATTGGGGATCAAGGACCAACGCCCGCCGCAGCAGGCTCCGCGCCGCCGCCAACCGTCCGGCCTCCCGCTCCCCCAAGGCGCGCTGGCGCAGCAACAGCGCCGCCCGCCCAGCGGACGCGCCGTCCGACGGGTCCAACGCCGCCGCGCGGGTCAGCGCCACGATGGCCCCGTCGTCATCGTCCAGACGCCGCCGCGTCGCCCCCAGCCGCGCCCAGGCGGTCGCGAAATCCGGGCGCAGCGCCAACGCGCGGCGGTAGGCCGCCGCCGCGCGCTGCGGGTCAGCGGTCGCGTCGAGCAAGGCTCCCAAATTCGACGGGTAATCGGCGGCGTCGGGCCGGAGCGCCATCGCCTGCCCGATCAACTCGACGCCCAAGGCGGCGCGCCCGGTCTGCCCGGCCAAAACCCCCAGAAGATGCCGCGCGTCGGGCTGCGCCGGATCGGCGTCAAGGATGCGGCCATAGAGGGTTTCGGCAGCCTCCAGCCGTCCGCCCAGATGATGGTCCAGCGCCAGAGCCAGCGCCTCCGCGATCGTCGCCACAGCGTCCCCAACGGATCCAGGATTGTCCGCCCCTGTTGTCGCCCGGCGTCCGGGCCACGTCCAGGAAATCCGCCGCCGCCGGATCGGCCACGCCCACGGATTCGCACAGCCGCCCTTCAATTCTGACAGGCTGCGGCGCAGGCTCGACGACGGCAGAATGCGGCCAACGCCCACCCGACAGGATCACGCCCATGCCCGACGCCTCCCAACCGACCGGCTCCGCGCCCGCCGAACACCCGATGAGCGACCGCATCCGCGTCCGCGACGTCACGTTGCTGTCGAACGACTGGTACGTGCTGAAAAAAACCACCTTCGACTACCGCCGCCGCGATGGATCGTGGCAGACCTTGAGCCGCGAGACCTACGACCGTGGCAACGGGGCGGCGCTGCTGCTCTATGACCCGACGCGCGGCACGGTGCTGTTGACCCGCCAATTCCGTTATCCCGCCTACGTCAACGGCCACCCCGAGCCGCTGCTGGAGGTCTGCGCCGGTCTGCTCGACGACCGCAGCCCGGAGGACGCCATCCGCGCCGAAGCGGCGGAAGAGTTGGGCGTCGTCGTCGCCGCGCCGCGCCGGGTGTTCGACGCCTTCATGAGTCCCGGCTCCGTCACCGAAAAGCTGGCCTTCTTCGTCGCGGAATACCGCGCCGCCGACCGGGGCGAGGGCGGCGGCAACATGGAGGAAGGGGAGGACATCGACGTCGTCGAGTTGACCTTGGCCGACGCCCTTGCCATGGTCGAACGCGGGGCCATCGTCGATGGCAAAACCATCATGCTGCTGCAACACGCCGCCTTGCGCCGCCTGATGGAGGTTTGAGCCATGAGTCCAGGCGGCGACGGGGGATGGATGATCGACGACGGGGCGCTTGATTGGGAGGACATCCGCGCCTTCCTCGCCACCGCCCGCAGCGGCAGCCTGACCGACGCCGCCCGCGCCCTGGCGCTCAGCCAGCCCACCTTGGGGCGGCGGTTGAAGCGGTTGGAAGGCGTTTTGGGCGCGCCGCTGTTCGACCGTCTGCCCAACCGGCTGGCGCTGACGCCGCTGGGCCGCGCCGTTCTCGACTCCGCCGAGGCGATGGGCGCGGCGGCGGCGGCCTTCGCCCGGCGGGCCGACCGGCAGGTCGCCGTTCCCCAGCCGGTGCGGGTCACGGCCACCTCGTCGGTTTCCACCTTTCTGACCAGCCATTTGCCAGAGTTGCTGAGCGAAACCGGCGCGGATCTGACCATCCTCAGCACCCGCGCCGCGCTCAACCTCGCCCAGCGCGAGGCGGAAATCGCGCTGCGCATGGACCGCGTGCCGGTGGAAGGCGATCTGGTGACGCGGCGGTTGGGGCGGTTCGGCTTCACCCTCTACGCCGCGCGCGGCTTGCGGCCCGACTGGGCGGCGCCGTGGAACGGCGCGCCGGTGATCGGCCTGCCGGAAACCCGGCGGCGGCCTTCGCAATCGGGTTGGGTGGACGACACGACGGCGGCGCTGGGCGGACGGATCGTCGCCCGCCTCAGCGAATTGCCGATGCGGCTCGACGCCGTTCGGCGCGGGGTGGGCGTGACGCTGCTGCCCTGCGTGCTGGGCGACCGCGACGCCGATCTGGTCCGCGTCGTCGAACCGCCCGACGATCTGCGCGAAGACGTGCATCTTCTGATGCACGGCGACGTGCGCGAGCTTCCGGCGGTGGCGGCGGTGGCCGAGGCGCTGGTCCGCCTGTTCCGCCGCCACGCCGACGCGCTGGCGGGCGTCTGACCCGACGCGTCAGAAACGATAGCCGACGCCGACCATCGCCATCGGTTGGACTTTCTCGACCACGACCGGGCTTTTCTTGGCGTCGCCGGTCAGAATTCCGACACCGCCGTTGGCGGTGACGAACCAGGAGTCCGTAACCATCCAATTGGCGCCGACGGTCACGTCGAAGCGCTTGATCCCCGATTCGGCCTTGTAGGCCGCCAGCCCCGACGCCTTGGCCTGCGCCGCGTTGACGCCGAAATTGGCGCGCATGTGGCGCTCGTCGGCCCAGGTCGCCGACACGCCGCTGGTCAGGCTGAACCGCTCCGTCACCGGATAGTCCAGCCTCAGCCCGGCGTTGACCGTCAAGCCATTGGACCCGCCGAAATCCTTGGTCGCCGACAGGTCGAACGACACAATGCCCAAGCCGTAGCTGGCGAACAGGCTGCCCGCCGCCGCGTCCTTGACGTCGCCCAGCCCCTTCAGGCGGCTGTGGTTCTTTTCCTTGCGGCCCGCCCGATAGCCGACCGACGCGCCAAGCGTCAGATGGTCGAACACCGTCGTTTTGGCCCCCAGCCCCTTGGCCCCCAAGAACAGGGTGTCCTTCCAGGTGATGTCCACCAGCGGAACCGGCGCGACCTTCATCGTCTTGGCGCCTTCGTATTTCGGGACGTAGGCCGCGCCGCCGCCCATCATGAAGTCCCAGTCACGGCGCGGCCCCTCGGTCCCAGCGGCGCGCGCCGTCCCGGACAGGCCGCCCATCACCGCCGCCACCGCGACAGCCCCGACCGCGCCCCGCGCGATGCTCGTCAACACTCCCGTCACCGGAACCACTCCTCTAATTTTGCGTCTGACGTCACGGCGGCAATCGCCAACGTCGTCAGGGTTAGCGGGCATAGCTTGCGCGGAGCTTGCACGGCTCCGAACAAAAATTGCGTCGTGTTGCAAGCTTCCGGCAAGCCACCCGCCGGATAGCTCAGGCGTCGCGCCGCCGTGCTGGCGTTGCTCTGTCTGGCGCTGGGCACGCACATGTACGGCAACGCGCTTTACCGCCCAACCGCCTTCTGGTTGAAGCAGGTCATGGCCGTGGGCTATGTCGGCTTTCTCGTTCATGTCATCATGGCGCGGCGGTCGCTGACCTGCCGGTCGCTGGTCTGGCGGCCCCAGTCCGCGCCTCTCAAACACGCAAACGGAATCGGATGATGCGGATTCTGCTGGTCGAGGACGAACCGGATCTGGCGAGCGCGCTGAGCGCCGCCCTGACCCGGCGCGATTATCTGGTCGATCACGTCGAAACCCTGGCGGATGGGGAGGAGGCGTTGGCGTCCGGCGTCCACGCGCTGGTGCTGCTCGACCGTCGCCTGCCCGACGGCGACGGCGTCAGCCTGATTCCCGCCATCCGGCGTTCCCCCACCGCTCCGCCGATCATTCTGCTGACCGCGCTGGACGACGTGCGCGACCGGGTGACGGGGCTGGACGCCGGGGCCGATGATTACGTCGCCAAGCCCTTTGAACTGGACGAGTTGCTGGCCCGCATGCGCGCGGTGCTGCGCCGCCCGCCGCCATTGACGGAACATACGATCACGGTGGCCCGCGCCACGCTGGATCTCGACGCCCGCACGGTGCGGATCGGCGACCAGCCGCTGACCCTGCCGCGCCGCGAGCTGTTGGCGTTCGAGCTGCTGATGCGGCGCGCCGGGCGGGTGGTGACGCGCGAGGCGCTGGAGGCGGTGGTCTATGGCCAGGATGATTTCGTCGGCCCGTCCGCCATCGAACCGCACCTGTCCCGCCTGCGCCGCCGGTTGGAGGAGCACGAGGCTGGTCTGGAGATCCACGGCGTGCGCGGGGTCGGCTACATGCTGCGCGTGTCGGCGTGAAGCGCCCGCCATCCCTGACGCTGCGGCTGATCGCGACGCTGGCCGCCGTTCAGACCCTGGTGATGGCCGCCATTGTGACGTTTATCATCGGCTTCCAAATCAACCGTTACGGCAGCGAAGCGGTGATGGCGAACTTCGTCATCAACGTGGTCGCCGACTCGCTGGCGGTGGACGAGCAGGGCCGCGCCGTTCTGAACGAAACCCCGATTCTCAAAAATCTGCTGGAGCGTCACCCGACCTTGTGGTTCCGCGCCCTGACCAGGCACGGTGACATCGCCCACGGAGAACGCCCGCCATCCATTCCCAGGCCCATCGCCAAGCCGCTGGGGGAAGGGCAGGATTTCAGCATCGCCTGGGCCGTCCGCGAGAACGGCCACATCGTGGCGGTCATCAAATCCCCGGAAAACGAGCTGCCCGTCCTTGACTCGGCGGTGATCGAGGCGGGCGTCCTGGCGTTGCAGAACGCGGACATTCCCGACCTGATCCTCGACACGCTTTCCATGATGGAAGGCGTCATTCCCGTCCTCGGCCCGCCAGTGGCCGCCGCGCTGATCGCCATCGCCCTGGTGGTGCGCCGCCAGTTGCGCGTGCTGCGCCGCGCGTCAGCCGCCGCCGCCGCGCTGAACCCCGACCGGCGCGGCGCCCGTTTGCCCGAAGACAACATCCCACGCGAGGTGTTGGCGCTGATCCGCTCGGTCAACGCCATGCTGGAACGGTTGGACGAATGGAGCGTGCGTCAGCGCCGCTTCATCGCCGACGCCGCGCACGAACTGCGCACCCCCATCGCCATCCTGCGCACCCGCCTGGACGCGCTGCCCGACGATCCGCTGAAAGACGCGCTGCTGCGCGACGCGCGGCGCCTGTCCGACCTGTCCACCAAACTGTTGGATCTGGAGCGGCTGCGCGTGTCGGAAGCCTCGCTGGCGCCCTTGGATCTGGTCGCGCTGGCCCGCGAGGCGGTGGCGGATGTCGCCCCGTTGGCGACGGAAGAGGGGTACGAAATCTCTTTTTCCAGCGAAACGGAAAGGCTCGACATTTTGGGCGACGCCACCGCCCTGCGCCGGGCGGTCGGCAATTTGATCGACAACGCCATCCGCCATGGCGGCGGGCGCGGCGGCATCCGGGTCGCGGTCTCCGCCGACGGCGGCTTGATCGTCGAGGATGACGGCCCCGGCGTGCCGCCCCAGCACGCCCCCTACATCTTCGATCCCTTCTTTCGCGGAACCAAAACCGGGCAAGGAACCGGGTTGGGCCTGCATCTGGTCCGCGAGATCATCCGCGCCCATCCCGGCGCGGCGATCAGCCTCGACTCCAGCGCGCCCGCGTCCGGCGCGCGCTTTCGCCTGCATTTTTCGGTTCTCCCGTCACAATCCTGCTGAAGCGCGGCGCAAGGGCAAGCTTGGCGCAATGAAGGCGGAGCACAGTCGGGGTCTTCACCGCGTCGGTTGACGCGCCGCCCCATTCCTCGGTTGTTGACCCCGCCATGCTCGTTCCCCTCGCCCGCCGCACGCTGTTGCACGACTGGCGCCGCTTTCTGCCCGCCGCGCTGGCCATCGCCTTTTCGGGGCTGCTGGTGCTGGTTCAGGTGGCGCTGCTGGTCGGTCTTTTCGCCACCATCTCGCTCTACATCACCGCGTCCACCGGCGATCTGTGGGTCGGTTTTCCCGGCACCCAGACCATCGATTCCGGGCGTCCGATCCGCGCCGGGGTGGAGGTGTTTCTGCGCCGCCACCCGGCGGTGGCGCGGGTGGAAAAGCTGCAATGGAGCGGCGGCGACTGGCGCGCGCCCAAGGGGGATCGCGGCGGCGTCTCCGTCATCCTGACCGGCATCGACACCCGTCCCGACGGCGGCGTGCTGGCGCGCGCCGTGACGCCCGCGCAGCGGCGGCTGTTGATGGAGCCGGGTTCGATCCTGGTGGACGCCGCCGACCTGGACAAGCTGGGCGTCGCCATTGGCGACAGCGCGGAAATCGGCGGGCATCGCGTCCGCGTCGTTGGCGTCACCGAAGGGTTGCGCGCCATCGGCGGCGTCAACGTGATCGCCTCGCTCAGCACCGCCGGGCGGCTCAACGGGCAGAACGAGTCCGACGACGTGGCCTATTTCGTCGTCAGCCTCGCTCCCGGCGCCGACGCCGACGCCGTGCGGCGGGATCTGCAACGCATGGCGGCGGGCCGCCAGTTCGACGTCTGGACCGCCCAGGAGTTCGCCGATCAGACGCTGCGCTATTGGATCTTCGAGTCCGGCATGGGCGTCAGCGTCGCCTTCGGGTCGGCGGTGGCGCTGCTGGTGGGCGTCGTCATCACCAGCCAAACCCTGTCGGCGGCCATCGCCGGATCAATCCGCGAATACGCCACCCTGCGGGCGCTGGGCGTGTCGGCGGGCGATCTGCGCCGCATCGTGCTGGCGCAATCCCTGTGGTTGGCCATCGGCGGTTTGCTGCTGGCCGGCGTGTTGAGCGGCCTGCTGCTGCTGGCCGCGCACGTCCACCGGGTGCCCGCCCGCGTCGATGGCGGAATGATTCTGGCCGCCGTCACCGTCGTGCTGACGGTCGCTTTGGCGTCCGGCCTGTTCGCCCTGCGCCAGTTGCGGCGCGCCGATCCCATCATGCTGCTGCGTTGAGGTTCCTCATGAGCGGTTTGCCGGTCACGGCCCACGGGCTGACCAAATCCTTCACCAGCGGCGCCATCGTCACCCCGGTGTTGAGCGGTCTGTCGCTCACCCTGCGTTCGGGCGAATTGACCTGCGTCGTCGGCCCGTCGGGCTGCGGAAAAAGCACGCTGCTGGCCCTGTTGAGCGGGCTGTCGCGCCCGGACGCCGGGCGGGTGACGGTTGGCGGCGTCGATCTTGCCGCGTTGGCCGAGGCGGCGCTTGACCGCTTCCGTCTGGAAAACGTCGGCTTTGTGTTTCAAGGCTTCAACCTGTTCCCGGCCTTGTCGGCGCTGGAGCAGGTGTTGCTGCCGATGAGTTGGTTGCGGCTCAAACGCTCCGAGGCTTTGGCCTTGGCCCTCGAGTCTCTGGAGCGCGTCGGCATGGGGTCCGGCCAGCATCTTCGCCCGATGGAACTGTCGGGCGGCGAAAAGCAGCGCGTCGCCATCGCCCGCGCGCTCGCCAAAAAACCACGCCTGCTGTTCGCCGACGAGCCGACCAGCGCGCTGGACAAGCGCAACGGTCAAGCCGTCGGCGCGATGCTGCGCCGCTGCGCCCACGACGACGGCGCGACGGTCGTGTGCGTCTCGCACGATCCCCGATTGATCGCCTTCGCCGACCGCGTGTTGGCCATGGAGGATGGCCGCATTCAATCCGACGACCGTCCCGCCGACGCCTCCCCCCTTGCCTTGCCTGCTGATGGTGCTTCGTCATGACCGCCCCTGTGAACCTCCGCCATGCGTCCACCGCCGCCCTGTTCGCCGCTCTGGCTCCGCTTTTGGCCGGTTGCGGCCCGACGGATTCCGCCGACGCGGCGGCCCCGCCGGTGGCCTTCGTCGGCCCCGCCGCGATCGCCCGGTGCCGGATCGACGTCGAGGGCGGCGTCATCCGTCTGGCCGCCCAACGCGAGGGGCTGATTCGGGCGGTGACGGTGGAAGAGGGCGACCGGGTCGTCGCCAACCAGATCCTGGCCCGCATCGACACCCGCCAAGCCGAACTGCGCGCCGCCGTCACCCAGGCGGAACTGGAGCAGGCGCGCGCCGCCGTGACGACCGAGCGGGTGCGTCTGGCGGCGGCGGAGCGGGAGGCCCAGCGCCGCCGCGACGCGGGCGCCAACGCCGTCAGCCGCCGCCAACTCGACGAGGCGGACACCGAGGCGGCGGCCCGCCGCGCCCAACTGGCCACCGCCGTGGCGACGGCGACGGTGGCGGAAAAACGGGCGGCTGAGGCCCAGTTCGAGATTGAGGTCCGGGCCATCCGCGCCCCAGTGGACGGCGCCATTTCACGCCGCCGCGCCCGCCCCGGCGACGGCGTGACGATTCAAACGGTGACGGAGCTGTTCCAGCTTGTCCCCGACGGTCCGCGCATCGCCCGGTGCGATCTGGAGGAGCCGTTTTTGAAAAACGTCGCCGTGGGCCGTCCAGCCACCATCGTGTTGGAATCGGATGAGTCGGTGCGGCTGCCCGCCAGCGTCAAGCGCATCGGAACGGTGTTTGGAACCCCGACGCCATCCGGCGATCCGACCGCGCGGCAGGACATCCGCACGGTGGAAACGGTGTTGAGCCTGCCCGACGACGGTTCGCTGCGGATTGGCCAGCGGGTCCGCGCCTATGTTCCCGTCCCGAACGGCGAGGTCGCCGACAGCCAAGCTGGAATGTGACGACGCTTGCCGCTCACTCGTCGCTGAGCGGCAACGACACTTGCGCGGACTCGGCGGCGAGCCGCTTGGCCCGCTTGCCGCGCATGTCCGCCGCGTCCACCGTCTTCAACGGCACGAATCCATCCGGGCGCATGGCGGTGCCGACGATGGCCTTCAACAAATCAATGTTGGTGCGTTGGACCCGACGGCCACGGCGGACCTGATCGAGGAACTTCGCCGACGGCGTCAGCAGATAGTCGATGGCGTCGATGCGCTTGCCGACCTTGGTGTATTCCTTGTCGGCCCGATCCAGGATCCCTTCGTCCACCAGGGCGTCCACGGCGGCGGTGACGACGCGCAGCGTGTCGCGCAGGCGCGACCATTCGTTCATGCCGCTGTTCTTGATGATCTCGTCGGCGCTGATCGCCACCGGCTTGGCCTCGTCCTCCGCGCTGTCGCATTCGATGGACAGGCGGTTGTAGAGCCAGCGCGACACCGGCGATTTCAGCTTCATCAGCCAGGCGTAGGAGATCGGCTTGAACTCCAGATCGCGAATGGCGGCGGAGACCAGCGGGTTGAACTCCAGATAGGTTTCCTCGACGCCGCCGTCCTCGTCCACCAGATCCGGGCGCGAGCGGATCGCCAGCACCGGAAAGGCGGTCGATTCCAGCAAATTCTGGCCCCGGCTTTTCTTGCCCGGTTCCGGCGCCGGGCCGGTGGAGATGATGATGCGCGAGCGAGCCAGAATGGTCAGCGATTCGCGAATGTCCTGGATCGACAAGGTATGGTTGACCGCCCGCAGCTCCCGTTGGATTTCATACAGGCTGAAGCGCATCTGCACCTTGTCGTGATTTTCCCCGGTCAGCGACAGACGCGAGCGGTCCATGGCGAGGCGGCGGACGACCTGCTCCACCACCTGTTCGCGTTCGGACGGGAAAATTTCGACTTCCACCAGATCCGGGGCGGATCCGGGGGCGCGGTCGTCTTTCCGCTGGGCGCTGAGCCGGTCGATGCGGGCGGGTTGCACGGTCAGGCGATAGTTGCGGCCACGGAAGGAGAATTCCCGACGCACGGACTTGATGAAGCTGTCCTTCGTGACGATTTCGCCCTTGTCCTTGGCGTCGTTGTCGCGTGAGACGAAGACGAAGCGCGGCGCCAGATCATACAGCGCGATCAAATGCGACTGCGAACGGTCTTCCAGCTCAAACAGAATGAGCTGGGCCGCGCTGGTCGGGGCCAATTTGGACATCGTCATCTCCGAAGGTCGAGAGTCAGCATGGCGCGGCCCGACGCCGCGCGCAACAAAGGCGACCGATTCCGCCTCGGCATCCTGGAGCGACGCCCCGCGATCATGGCGCTTTTCCCCGCGATGATGGCGCGACAGCCCGCGACCATGGAGCCTTTGCCCGCGATTTTTCATCACGCCGCGCGAATCGGAAGGCCGTGGCGGAAGCGCGAGCAAACGCTCCAACCCGAACGGCGAATCGCGGGCTAAAGCTTCAGAAGAGCCGGTCGTCCGCTCAATCATCCGTTTTGACCAAGGCTGCCCATCCGAAGAATGACAGAAAAAAGTCCCTGTTCTTTGTTCTCTCCCCTTTCCGCCCAAGATTTTACGGCCATTTCCGCCCCCTCGCCGCCGCCAATCGGGATCAAGCTCAAGTCATGGCGGCAAATCGCGAGCAATCGCTCCAAGGCGTTTGGGCGAGAATCGCGAGTCAAGGCTCCATAGTCGCGACCAAAGACACCAGGAATCCGATTCGGGTGGCCATCGCGGGCCACGACTCCATGGTCGCGGGCTGTCGCTCCATCGTCGCGGGTCATGGCTTTCGGGCCGCGAGCAAAGGCGTCATAGAGCGGTTGCCCGCGATTCGACTTTCCCACCGCCCGCTCCGAATCCTCGCCGCCAATCACCCCCTCACGACTGGCGGAGGCCCATCCCCATCATGACCCATGACCCGAGCGAACACAGCGCCCCGCCCGAACGCGGCGGGATGCGATGGGGCCGCATTCCCGCCTGGTGGCTCGACCACCCGGATTTGGACGCCGACGGGCTGGCCGTGCTGGCGGCGCTGAGCACCTACGCCGACGAGGCGGGCGTCTGTTGGCCCTCGCAAACCACCTTGGCGACCAAGCTGAAACGCAGCCGCCCGACCGTCAACCGCATCGTCGGGCGGTTGGAAGCCATCGGGCTGATCGCCGTCGAACACCGCAGCGCGGCCAATGGCGGGCGGTTGAGCTGCCGTTATCGCCTGTCGCTGACGCCGCCCACCCTGACTCACGCGCCGACAGTCCCTGACTCGGCGGCGGACTCCCCCTGTTCAGCCGCGAGTCACGAACAGCCTCAAACAAAACAAATTCCAGACTCGCTCTCCAAGCGCGAAGGCATGGCTTCACCGTCGGCTTTGGACAACGGGGTTCCGGACGATTGGTCGCCCAGCGCCGACGACCGCCTTTGGGCGGCGACACGCTTTCCCGACGCCGACCTGGATCGCCACGCCGAACTCTTCGTCCGGCGCTGCCAAGCCCATGGCTACCGCTACAAGGATTTTGGCGCGGCGTGGCGGTCCTGGCTGTTGCAGGACATTCCGGGGCAAACCCGCGCCGGTCCGTCCCCCCGCAAGGACAGCGCCGCCGCGCGTCAAGACGCCGCCGACAACCGTTTGTCCGCCTGGACCAGCGTCGCCAACCGCTTGAACGCCGCCGTCCCCCCCTCACCCTGGGCGTAAAACATGGCCAATTTGCATTCCCTGCCCACCCCGCCGACCCGCCCGCCGGTCAGCTTGGCCTTCGACCCGGCCTTGCCCGCCGCGCGTCGTCGCCAAAGCCTGATCGACGCCTTGCCCACCGCCTTGCGGGCGGTGTTGGACGGCGGACGGATAGACCGGCGCAGCCGCTTTGCCGAAGACGGCTTCGTCGGCATTGCCGAGGATTGGACTCCGCCCGACGACGTCACGCCGCGCCACGCCCTGTTGGCCCAACAGGCGCTGAACGAGCTGGTCGGAGAGATTTTGGTCCCCGCCACGCCCAACCATCTGTTGGGTCGCGTTCTGGCGTTGCTCAGCCATTACCCGGCCAAGGCGACCAGCCCGGATGTGGAGCAATTGCTCGCGATGGACTGGGCTGACGATCTGGGCGAGTTTCCCGCCTGGGCCATCGACCACGCCGCCCGGATCTGGCGGCGCACCCGCAAATGGCGGCCCAGCATCGCGGAAATCCGCGCCTTGTGCGAGGATGCCTGCGCGTCGGAACGCGCCTTGGCCGACCGGCTGCGCGCGGTGGTCCAGGCGGGGGAGGCCGCCTCGGGACGCTCCGCTGACCGTTCCGCGCCGCGCGCGTTGACGGCGACGGTGCGGCGCATGCCGGGCGTGTGACCGGCAAACACAAAACTAAGACATGTCTTAACTTTGCCCCGCGCCACGGGTCTGCTATCAGGGGACGGCGCGCAGGAATTTGGCGGAAAAGGAACGGGAATGACCATCATCGATGGGCAAGCGCCCTTGAAACGGCTGTTGGTCAACGGCCCGAAGGGGGGCGTCGGCAAGACCACGCTCAGCCGCAACATCGCGGTGGCGGCGGCGCTCGACGGTTGTTCCGTGGCGACGCTTGATCTCGATCCACAGCGCAGCTTGACCAAATGGTTCGCCAAGCGTCCCGACGGCATGGCCCCGATCACCCATTTCGAGGCGGGCATGACTCCCGCCGACATTCGCGCGGCGCTGGTCGGCATCAGCGGTTTCGACCTTTTGGTGATCGACACGCCGCCCTCCATCGAGGATCACCCGGAGGAGTTCAAGCTGTTGGCCTTGTCGTCCGATCTGATCGTCGTGCCCACCGGACAATCGGACGATGATCTGGATTCGGTGCGCCCCTGGATGCGCTTCGTCCGCCGCTACGGCAAGAACGCCGCCTTTGTGATGAACCGGGTGAAGCCGCGCACGCGGGGCTTCACCGAGGCGCAACGCAAGCTGTTGGGCGACGGGCGGATCTGCCCGGTCGAGGTGCCGGATTACGAGGACATCCAATTCACCGCTGGGCGCGGCCTGGGGCTGCTGGAGTTGAAGGGCGGCAAGGGCATCGAGCATGTCGCCGGGGTGTGGGCCTTTGTCCGTCACGAGCTGGAGTTGGGGCAATGAGCGGCTTCAAGCAGGTTTCCAAGGCGCAGGCCCGCCGTCACATGGCGGTGGATGAGCGGATCGAGCGGATGGCCGAAGCGCCGCTGGATCTGCTGCTGCGTGAAGAGTTCGTCCATGAGATCGCCACCCTGTGGCGCAGCGCTCAGGAAAAATTCCTGCTGATCGGGCGCTATCTGGTGCAGGCGCGCCACCGGCTGCCGCACGGCGAGTTCCAGGCGATGGTCGAAAACGAGCTGCCCTTCGGCTATCAGGTCGCCTATCAACTTCGCATGGTGGCCGAGGCGGTGGACAGCGGGCGTTTGCCGGGGGCCAAGCTGCCGCCCAGCTACGCCACGGTTTACCAGTTGGCGACGCTGACCACCGAACAGCTTCGCTTGGCCGACCAGCGCAACCTGATCCGCCCGGACGTGACCCGACCGGAGATCGTCCGTTTCAAGCGCGATTTGCGGGAAACCGCCATGCCCGCGCCCGACCAGCGCGAGGCGCTGATCGCCGAACGCGACCAGTTGCGCGCCCGTCTGGCGGTGATCGAAGCCGCGTTGGCATCCCTCGACGAGGTGTGAGGCTGGATCGAAGGGACGGGCGATGCTGGATCTGAAAGCGCTGGAAACCTTCATCTGGACCATGCGGTTGGGCGGCTTTCGCAAGGCGGCGGAGCGGTTGAACACCACGCAACCCGCGATTTCCGCCCGCATCGCCCAGCTTCAGGACGAGTTGGGGGTGTTGCTGTTCGAGCGGGTCGGGCGGCGGGTCGCCCCCACCCCGCAGGCGATGGTTCTGCTGACCTACGCCGAACGGATGATGGCGCTGCGCGCCGAACTGCTGGACGCTGTGGCTGATCGGCAGGCGATCCGGGGCGTCATCCGGCTGGGGGTGGCGGAGACCGTGGTCCACACCTGGCTCAGCCGCCTGATCGAACGGTTGAACGCCCTCTACCCCGCCGTGTCGCTGGAGATCGAGGTGGAAACCTCGCCCAGCCTGCGCGAGGCGCTGTTGCGGCATGAAATCGACATCGCGGTGATGCTGGGGTCCTACACCGACATCCGCTTCAAAACCGTGCCGGTCGGCAATTACCCGTTGGGTTGGGTGGTCAGCCCGGCGCTGAAGCTGCCGCCGGAGCCGGTCTCGCTGCACGAGCTGTCGGCCTGGCCGATCATCACCTTTTCCCGCACCACCCAGCCTTATGGGGTGATTCGCGAGCTGTTTTCCTCGCAAGGAATTCCGGTGCGGATGTTCGGCAACAGTTCGCTGGCCAGCGTGGTGCGGATGGCGTTGGATTCCGTCGGGGTCAGCGTCGTGCCCATCGCCATCGTTCAACGGGAATTGACCAACGGAACGCTGCGGCTGATCCGCTCGCAATCGCCGCTGCCGGATCTGTCCTTCTCCGCCGCCTACCCGGCCAACCATGACAACCACATGGCCGCCATCGTCGCGCAGCTCGCGGTTGAGGTGGCCACCGATTATGGCGCGCTGGGGCCGGAGTCGGGCGATTGATAGAAATCCGTTATCAATTCGGATCAAAATAAACGATTGGACGGCATCAGTACTGTTCGTGTCATCATCGGCTCAAGCGCACAACCATTTCAGCCGACAAGGCAGCGCCACAGCCAACGACGAAAAACGACGGCACGAACAGAGGAGATTTCACGATGCGGTTTACGGTTGCGAAGGCCAAGGGTCAACACGCCGCCACTCGCCGCCAGACAATCACGCGGTTGATGGCGACGGCGGCTTTGCTGGCGACCACCGCGCTGACTGGCCTGGGGCTTGGCGCGGGCAGCGCGCGGGCGGAAGAGGAAATCCGCATCGGCGTGATTTACCCGCTGACCGGGGCCGCCGCCTCGACCGGCGTGGAGCTGAAGGCCGCCGCCGAACTGGCCGCCGCCATGGCGAACAAGGAGATCGCCACGCCGGATGGTCTGGTGGTCGGCGCGGGCATGCCCCATCTGAAGGGCGCCAAGATCAAGCTGATTTTCGGCGACCATCAGGGCAACCCGCAGGTCGGCGCGACCGAGGCCGAACGCCTCATCACCACCGAAAAGGTGGTGGCGTTGACCGGCGCCTATTTCTCCAACGTCACCGCCACCGCCAGCCAAGTGGCGGAGCGCTACGGCGTGCCGTTCCTGAACGGCGAATCCTCGTCGGCGTCGCTGACTCAGCGCAAATTCAAATGGTTCTTCCGCACCACGCCGCACGACGATCTGTTCGTGACCAACTTCTTCACCTTCCTTGAGGAGATGGAGAAGAAGACCGGCAAAGAGCTGCGCACGCTGGGCCTGTTCAACGAGAACACGCTGTGGGGCAACGAGACCACCAAACTCCAGGTCAAGCTGTCGGACGAGCGCAAGTTCAAGATCGCGGAAAAGATCATCTACCCGGCCAAGACCACGCAAATGACGTCGGAGGTGCAGCGCCTGAAGGCCGCCAACCCGGCGGTCATCATGCAAAGCTCCTATCTCGGCGACGCCATCTTGTCGATGAAGACCTACAAGGAGTTGGGCTTCTCGCCGAGCATGCTGCTGGCCAACGACGCCGGGTTCAACGACAGCGAGTTCCTCAAGACCCTGGGCAAGGATGGCGAGTACATCATCAGCCGCGAGGTCTGGGCGCTCGATCAAGCCGAACGCAACCCGCTCATCAAGAAGGTCAACGACCTGATGCGCGAGCGGTCGGGCGTGAACTTCAACGGCAACTCGGCCCGCGCCTTCACCGGCATCGCCGTGCTGGCCGACGCCATCGACCGCGCCGGTTCGACCAAGCCCGAGGACATCCGCAAGGCCCTGCAAGAGACCAACATCCCGGCCAGCGGCCTGATCTTGCCCTGGAAGGGCGTCAAGTTCGATGACAACGGCCAGAACGAGCTTGGCCAGGGCATCATCGTTCAGGTCCAGGACGGCAAATACATGACGGTTTGGCCCTTCGACGTGGCGACCAAGGACATCGTGTTCCCGATGCCCGCTTGGGACAAGCGCTGACGTTTTAACGCTTTCACAGGGGCTTTGACGGGGTGAGTCCCTCTCCGGTCTCAAGAGAGGGTGGCGCGACCAGCGCCGGATGAGGGGGGTTAAAGGATCGGCGCGTCCGGTCCCTGACGCCCTCTCACCCACCTCATGCCGTGGGGCATGGATCCCCCCGTCCTCTCCCAAAACGGGAGAGGACCAGCAAAGCCCTTCGGCCCACCCTGTTTCATGGGGGCGCGGCAATGACCGCCGACATTCTCCTTCAAGTGCTCGTCTCGGGCCTGCTGATCGGGCTGATCTACGCCCTGGTCGCGGTTGGCCTGACGCTGATCTTCGGCGTGATGGACATCGTCAATTTCGCCCATGGCGAATTTCTCATGCTGGGCATGTACGCCAGCTTCTGGGCCTTCGCCCTGTTCCACGTCGATCCGGTGATCGCGCTTCCCTTCACGGCGCTGCTGCTGTTCGGCGTCGGCATCGTCGTCTATCAGACGGTCATCCGCCGGGTGCTGAAAGCGCCGATGCTCTCGCAGATTTTCGCGACCTTCGGCCTGATGATCCTGCTGCGCGGTCTGGCGCAATTTTTCTGGAAGCCCGATCACCGGCTGATCCCGAATTCGCTGGTCAGCGGCAACATCGCCCTGGGGCCGGTGCAGTTCGGTCTGCCGCAGGTGATCGCGGCGCTGGGGGCGGTGGGCGTCACCGGGGCCTTGTGGTTCTTCCTGCACCGCACCCGTCTCGGCACCGCGCTGGAGGCCACGGCGATTGACCGCGAGGCCGCGACCCTGATGGGCATCGACGGTCAGAAGATGTTCGCCCTGGCCTGGGGCATCGGCGCCGCCTGCGCCGGGATCGCCGGTGGGTTGATCGCCACCTTCTTCCCGATCTTCCCGGAGGTCGGCTCCAACTTCATCCTGATCGCCTTCGTCGTCGTCGTGTTGGGCGGGTTCGGCAGCGTCGCCGGGGCCTTTCTGGCGGGCATCATCGTCGGTCTGATCGAGGTGGTCGGCGGGTTCGTGATCGGCCCGGAATACAAGACCGCCATCGTGCTGTCGCTGCTGCTGATCGTTCTGCTGGTGCGCCCGAAGGGCCTGATGGGGAAAGCGTGATGTCGAACCGACCCGTCGTTGAACCGCGCAAGGCCCTGGGAGCGGTCGCTCTTCTCGCCTTCGCCCTTGTTCTGCCGTTGACCGTCAGCGATCCGTCGCGGCTGAACTTCTTCATTCTCATCCTGATGGGCGCGCAAATGGGCGTCGCCTGGAACATCGTCGGCGGCTACGCCGGGCAGGTTTCGCTGGGCCATGCGGTGTTCTACGGGATCGGCGCCTACACCTCGACCATGTTGGCCCTGTCGCTGGGTCTGTCGCCCTGGATCGGCATGTTGGCCGGTGGGTTGGTGGCGGTGGTCTTCGCGCTGGCCATGGGCTGGCCCTGCTTCCGCCTGAAGGGCCATTACTTCGCGATGGCGACCATCGCGGTGGCCGAGATCGTCCAGATCCTGGTGACGAACAGCGATTTTCTGGAGGGCGCGGTCGGCCTGTCGCTGCCGCTCGACCGCAGCGGTTGGGGCGCGATGGTCTTCCTGTCCAAGCTGCCCTACTACTACATCATCCTCGGCTTGCTGGTGGTGACGATCCTGGCGGCCTGGGTGATTGAGCGCAGCCACATCGGCTACTACTTCCGCGCCATCAAGGACGAACCGGAAGCGGCCCGCGCGCTGGGCGTCAACCTGACCCGCTACAAGCTGATCGCGCTCAGCGTCTCGGCCTTCCTGACGGCGGTGGGCGGCAGCTTCTACGCCCAGAAGGAAATGTTCATCGATCCGGGTTCGGTCTTCGCCACCTCGATCTCGATCAAGATCGCGCTGGTCGCCATCCTGGGCGGCGTCGGCACCCTGATGGGGCCGGTGCTGGGCGCGGTGATCCTCATCACCATCGAGGAATACAGCCGGACCCTGTTCGGCAGCACCGGGTCGGGCACCGACATGATTATCTACGCCCTGATGATTATCCTGGTGGCCGTGTTCAGCCCGGCGGGCGTCCTGGGACTTTTGCAGGATTTGCGCCGCCATCTGCCCGGTTCGGGCAAGAAAACGGAGACGCGCTGATGAACGCTCCCCCTCTCTTGGCCGTGGACGGCCTGGGCAAGGCCTTTGACGGTCTGGTCGCCAACCGCGACATCAGCTTCATCATCCACCACGCCGAAATCGTCGGCCTGATCGGCCCCAACGGGGCGGGCAAGACGACGCTGTTCAACTGTCTGGCCGGGTTCCACACCCCGACCACCGGGCGCATCAGCTTCGAGGGCCAGGACATCACCGGCACGACGCCGGAAGCGGCGGCGGCGCTCGGCATCGCCCGCACCTTCCAGATCGTCCGCATCTTCCATTCGATGACGGCGTTGGAAAATGTGATGGTCGGCGCGATGCTGCGCAGCAAGCGGGTGGCCGACGCCCGTTACCGGGCCGAACAGGAGTTGGCCTTCGTCGGGCTGTCGCACCGGGCCGACACGCAGGCGTCGGATTTGACGGTGTCGGAGCAAAAACGGCTGGAGGTCGCCCGCGCGCTCGCCACCGAACCGAAGCTGATCCTGCTGGACGAGGTGATGGCCGGTCTGAACCAGACCGAGGTGCGCGAGGCTTCGCAGCTCGTCCACCGCATCCACCAGCGCGGCATCGCCAGCATCATCGTGGAGCATGTGATGGAGGGCATCATGCCCATCGCCCATCGCATGCTGGTGTTGGATTACGGCGCGAAGATCGCCGACGGCACCCCGGCGGAGATCGCCGAAAACCCGGCCGTCATCGCCGCCTATCTGGGGGAGTGAGACCATGCTTGAGGTCCGCAACATCCAATCCAGCTACCGCCGCGTCCCCGCCATCCGCGACGTCAGCCTGACGCTGAACAAGGGCGAGATCGTCGCCATCGTCGGCGGCAACGGCAACGGCAAATCCACCACGCTGCGCGCCATCGCCGGTCTGAACGCGCTGGACGGCGGCTCGATCACCCTGAAGGGGCAGGATCTCTCCAACGTCCCGGCCCATGAGCGGGTCAAGAAGGGGCTGGTCCTGGTGCCGGAAGGCCGCCGCCTGTTCCCCCGCCTGACGGTCGAACAGAACCTGATGCTGGGCGGCTTCACCACGCAGGACGCGCACAAGCGGCAGGAAACCATGCAATTCGCCTACGACACCTTCACGGTGCTGGGCGAACGCCGCCGCCAGCAGGCGGGCACCCTGTCGGGCGGCGAACAGCAGTTGCTGGCCATGTGCCGGGGGCTGATGAGCCAACCGGATCTGCTGATGCTCGACGAACCCTCTTGGGGCGTCGCGCCGAAGCTGGTGACGCGCATTTTCGAGACGATCCAACTCATCAGCCAACGCGGCATCACCATCCTGCTGGTCGAACAGAACATCCACCGCGCTTTGGAAATCGCCGACCGGGGCTATGTCATTCAGACGGGCCGCGTGGTGATGGAGGGCAGCGGCGCCGATCTGCTCGGCAACGACGAGGTGCGGCAGGCGTATCTGGGCATGTGAGCGCTCTTCCGGTTGCCCCCTCCCCAAACCCTCCCCCGCGTTGCGGGAGAGGGGGCCTTGTGGAGGACCGGCATCTGTCCCCTCCACCGCCGCAGGCGGGGGAGGGTTAGGGAGGGGGCAGTCGAAGCCCACCTTTTTGATCCTATGGACCACCCAACCCCGGAACTCCATCCATGACCACTCTCTCCGCCGCCGCTGAACGCCTCCGCTTCCGCTCGGGCGCCTATGCCGGGCAGACCGCCGGGCTGGCCCCCGGCCATGTCCAGGCCAACCTCGCCATTCTGCCCGCCGAGTGGGCGGGGGATTTCCTGCGCTTCTGCCACGCCAACCCGAAACCCTGCCCGCTGCTGGCGGTGTCGGAGGTCGGCGACCCGGCCTTGCCGACTTTGGGCGCCGACATCGACATCCGCACCGACGTGCCAAGCTACCGCGTCTACCGCGACGGCGTGCTGACCGAGGAGCGGCCCGACATCCGCGATCTGTGGCAGGGTGATTTCGTCAGCTTTCTGCTGGGCTGCTCCTTCTCCTTTGAAGAGGCGCTGTTGGCCGACGGCGTTCCGGTGCGGCACGTCGCGTTGAACCGCAACGTGCCGATGTTTGAGACCAACATCGATTGCGTCCCCGCCGGGCGCTTTTCCGGCAAGATGGTGGTGACGATGCGGCCGATGACGCCGCGCGACGCTATCCGGGCCATTCAGATCACCTCGCGCTTTCCCTCGGTCCATGGCGCGCCGCTGCATTTCGGCGATCCCGCCGCCATCGGCATCCGCGACATCGCCCACCCCGAGCATGGCGAGGCGGTTCCCATCGCGCCGGGCGAGGTGCCGGTGTTCTGGGCCTGTGGGGTGACGCCACAGGTCGCGATCCGCACCGCCCGTCCGCCCATCGCCATCACCCACAGCCCGGGAGCCATGCTCATCACCGATCTCCTGAACACGCATTTGTCTGTATTGTAATCCGGCTCGCCTCTTCGTGATCCAATCAGTCCCCTCCGCAGAAGAGGGGAATCGCGAACAAAGACTCCATCGATCCGACGAACAGCGGAGGCTTCTTCCATGTCCCACATCAGCAAGACCGGCGTCCTCGCCACGACCATGCTCGCCACCGGCCTTTTCACGGCCTTGCCCGCGTCCGCCGACGCGCTGCGCATGGTGGCGCTCAGCTTTCCGCCCTTGATCTACGACGATGGCGGCAAACCGGCGGGCATCGCCTATGAGATCGTCACCGAGGCGATGAAGAAGGCTGGTCACACCGTGTCGGTGGAGATCATGCCCTGGGCGCGCGCGCTCGACACGGTGAAGGAGGGCGGGGCCGACGCCATCTTCACCGCCTACAAAACGCCCGAACGCGAGCAGTTCCTGAATTATTCGACCGAGGTTCTGGTCCCGCAGGTGGTGTCCTTCTTCGTCACCAAGGATTCGGCCATCACCTTCGACGGCGATCTGACCAAGCTGGGCAAGGCCAAGATCGGCGTGGTCAACCAAATCAGCTACGGGTCGGTGATCGACGACGCGATCAAGAGCGGCGTGCTGGCCAATGTCGAGAAATCGAACGACAGCGACAGCAACGTCAAAAAGCTGCTGTCGGGCCGTTACGACGTGATGCCCAGCAACCGCTACGTCGCGCAATATTTCCTGAAGCAGCAGGGCGCGTTGGAGCAGGTGAAGGAATTGACGCCGGAGGTGCAAAACCTGCCCAGCTACATCGCCTTCACCAAGGCCCGCGACACCGCCAAGCTGCGCGCCGATTTCGACGCCGGAGTGGCGGCGATGAAGGCCAGCGGCGCTTATCAGCAGGTTCTCGATAAATACGCGCGCTGATCCGCCTTTAAGCCGCGATGGGGCCGGAGCCTTCGACCCCATCGCGCCCGCCGTCCAATTTCTTTTCTCGTTCCTCGGGACCGACCATGAGCGTGACATCACCGTCGCCGCCCAGCCTGTCGCCGCGCCTGCTTGCCGCCGGCGACGGCGCGCTGATCGTCGAATTGGGCGAGGGCGTCGCCCCCGCGCTGAACGCCGCCGTTCACCGGCTGGACCGCCGCATCGCCGACGCCGGGTTGCCGGGGGTGGTGGAGACGGTGCCGACCTACCGTTCGGTTCTGGTCGTGTTTGATCCGGCGCTGACCTCGCCCGACGCGCTTGGCCCGGCCTTGCTGGATCTGGCGCGGGATCTGGCGCGTCCGACGGCGGAGCCGCAACGGCGCTGGATCGTGCCGGTTTGCTTCGGCGGCGCGCATGGCGAGGATCTGGACGACGTCGCCCGCCGCGCCAACCTGTCCACCGACGAGGTGGTGGCCCTGCATTGCGCCGCCGATTATCGGGTCTACATGCTGGGCTTTTCGCCGGGCTTCGCCTATCTCGGCGGGCTGCCGGACGCGCTGCACCAGCCGCGCCGGGAAAACCCGCGCATGGTCACTCCGGCGGGCAGCGTCATGCAGGGCGGGGCGCAGGCGGCGATTTCGCCCATCGCCATGCCCAGCGGCTGGCATCTGCTGGGGCGCACGCCGATCAAGACCTTCGATTTGCGGCGGACGCCGCCCTTTCTTCTGGCGCCGGGCGACCGCATCCGTTTTTCCCCGATCACGGCGGCGGAGTATGACCGCCTGGCCGCGCGCGACGGCCTGTCGCCCGACCAGGAAACCGTGACGGACGACAATCAGGACGACGATCAGCAGGGAGCCGCCGCATGACCACCCATCTGCGCGTCGCCGCCGCCGGACCCAGCTCCACCGTGCAGGATCGCGGGCGGATCGGCTATCAGCGCTATGGCGTGTCGGTGGCGGGCGCCGCCGATCCGTTGCTGCACGCCGTCGCCAACGCCCTGGTCGGCAATCCCGCCAGCGACGGGGCGGTCGAGTTCACCATGCTTGGCGACAGCCTGACCGTCGAAGGCGGGCCGGCGCGTCTGGCGGTGGCCGGGGACGCCGCGCTGTTCGTCGATGACCAGCCGGTTCCGTCCTGGACCAGTCTGCGCTTGCGCGACGGCGAGACGCTGCGTGTCGGCGCCCTGCGCGAAGGCACGCGCGGCTATTGGGCGGTGGAGGGCGGTTTCGCCCTGGATCCCGTGCTGGGCAGCGTCGCCACCCACAGCCGCAGCCGCATGGGCGGTCTGCATGGCGCGGCGCTGAAGGCGGGCGACCGCATTCCGTTGCGGCTCGACACGGCGGCGGATCGCGGCGAAGCCACCCTCGACCCCTCGCTGTTGCCGGTGCGCGGCGAGGCGATCCGGGTGGTGCTGGGGCCGCAGGACGACGCTTTCACCCCGGCGGGGATCGCCGCCTTTCTTGACGGCGAGTACAGCGTCAGCCACGAGGCCGACCGCATGGGCTACCGCCTGACCGGCCCGGTGATCGAGCACGCGCGCGGCTTCAACATCACCTCCGACGGCATCCCCTTGGGCGCGGTCCAGGTGCCGGGGACCGGGCAGCCCATCGTGTTGCTGGCCGACCGGCAGACCACCGGCGGCTATCCGAAAATCGCCTGCGTCATCGGACCGGACGTGGCGGCGCTGGCGCAGAAGAAGCCGGGCGACCGCCTGCGCTTCCGCGCCGTCAGCGTCGCCGAGGCCCAGGCCATCCACGCCCGCTGGCGGGCGACGCTGGCCGGTTTGCCCGGCCTGTTGCGCGCGGCGGGCGGCTTCGCGTTGTATGACAGCGCGCGGCTGTTGGGCTTCAACCTGATCGGCGGGGCCGTGACGGGTTGGGAATAGAGGGGGGGAGTGCGGATCATGCCGACCATCGATCTGAATTGCGACATGGGGGAAGGCTTCGGCGCCTGGGCGATGGGCGACGACCGGGCGATGCTCGACATCGTCACCTCCGCCAACATCGCCTGCGGCTTCCACGCCGGGGATCCGTCGATCATGACGGAGACGGCGCGGTTGGCGCGGGAAAAGGGGGTGCGGATTGGCGCCCATCCCGGCTTCAACGACATCCTCGGCTTTGGCCGCCGCAACATCCAGGGCGACAGCCCGGCGACGATCGAACGGATGGTCGCCTACCAGATCGGCGCGTTGCAGGCCTGCGCCGCGCTGTCCGGCCACCGCGTCACCCATGTGAAGCCGCACGGCGCGCTCTACAACATGGCGGCGCTGGACGCGGACATGGCCCAGGCCATCGCCCGCGCGGTCAAGGCGGTGGATCCCGCCCTGCTGTTCGTCGTGCCGCCGTTGAGCGCCATGGACAAGGCGGGGGAGGCGTTGGGCCTGCGGGTGGTGCGCGAGGCCTTCGCCGACCGCACCTACGAGGATGACGGCACGTTGACCCCGCGCAAGATCGCCGGATCGGTGATCCATGTCCCCGCATTGGCGGCGGAGCGGGTGGTCCGCATGGTGCTGGACGGTGCGGTGACGAGCCGCCACGGCAAGCGCCTGCCGATCAGCGCCGACACCATTTGCGTCCATGGCGACACCCCGACCGCCGTGGCGATGGCGGCGGCGGTGCGGGCCGCCCTGGAAGCGGCGGGGGTGACGGTGCGGGCGGTCGAGTAACGCCAGTCAACGTTTGAAAGGAACGTTTCAAATGTTGACTGGCCGTCGCGACTGCGACGGCGCGCCCCCATGGGCGCGGAAAGCCTGCGTGGCGTTTGAACGCAATACGGATCGTCACGTCCGTGACGATCCGGTGCAAACCCCCTACAGCGAGGTCGCCGCCCGCGCCGCTTGGTCGTAGATGCCCGACAGGGCGCGCAGCAGGTTGGCGGCCTCGCCGATCTGCTTGTGATCGACGGTGCCCAGCGCCTCCAGCGAGCGGATCAGGCAATCCTCGCGGATGGCGCGGTAGCGGTTGACGGCGTCCTTGCCGACCTCGGAGGTGCGGTAGGTGACTTCCTTGCCGCGCTTGCCGCGTTCGACCAGTCCCAGCCGGTGCAGCTTCTTCAGGGCGTAATTGACGATGTGGGTGTCTTCGATGTTCAGAACAAAGCTGATGTCCGCCAGGCTTTTGTCGCGGGCGCGGTGGTTGACGTTGTGCAGCAACAGAACCTCCAGCGCCGACAGATCGGGCAGGCCCGCCGCCGTCATGCAGCGCACGACCCAACGGTGAAAGGCGTTGCCCGCGACGATCAGGCCATACTCGAACTCGCTGGTTTCGCCGCTGTGTTCGGACGCCAGATGGGATGACGAAACGATCGGTTGAGCGTTCATCGGGTCGTTTTCTTTCGCCAAGCCCCCGAACGCGCGCCGAAGACGCAAGGTTTCAGAGGTCAATTCGCAATCTTGCTTGGCAATTTATCGACATATCGCCGTCGTCTCAACCGGAACCGATGATCCGGTCGTCGATGGCGATCCCGGTTCGGGCGGCCAGCGGTCCGTCCGAAGGCGTCGGCTGTCCTTGTCCCCCCCTGCATGTCCGGGGCGGTCGCCGCCACTCCTCCCGACTGGAGCGGGTCCAGCCTTCGCGCTGGACCCGTCTTTTTGACGAAACCGGGCAATCGCGGGTGGGGACTCCATAGGCGCAATGGATGAGGAAGCGTGTTGCGCCGCACAAAGACCGCTTGCCCTTTCCATCATGGGCTTTACAAACGCTCTCCTCTGTCACAGACGAATCGGGGGACGCGTCGATGATTAAAGTGGTTCGGGCGAAGCTGCATTGCCTGCGGGTGACGGACGCCAATTTGAATTATCAGGGGTCGATCACGCTCGATCCCGAACATTGCGAGGCCGTCGGCATCGTGCCGCTGGAGTTCGTCGAGATCTGGAACAAGAATTCCGGCACGCGGATCAGCACCTATGTGATTTATGGCGAGCGCGGATCGCGGGCTTGCGTGTTGAACGGATCGGCGGCGCGCAGTTGCCAGCCGGGGGACGAGGTGATCGTCGCCGCCTCCTGGTACTGCCAGCCGACGGAGATCGCCGCGCTGAAACCGCGCGTGCTGACCTTCAACGCCGACAACAGCGTCGACAAGGCGCTGCATTACGACGTCACGGCGCTGGAGGAAGGGCGCTACGGCTTCGCCATCCGCGAGGGGCTGATTCCCGAAACGGCCTAATCAGCGCCGCATTGGCGCGGCGCGGCGGACCAAACGGCGGTCGAGGTCGGTGGATCCAACCGTCGGTTCGCCCAGGCTCTGCATGGCGAAGGCGAAGGTGTCCATCACCCGGTCCAGCACGATTTCCTGATCGTCGGGGCGGCGGCTGACCGCGATCACCGCGTAACCGGCGGCGCGCGCCACCGCCGGATCGCCGCGCAAACCCCGCACGCCCCAGCCCGACAGCGCCGTCTTGCAGCGGAACAGCTCCGCCGCGAAGCCGCTGGTCGATTGCGAACGACCGATCACATAGGCGGCGGCGACCGCCAGCGGGGCCAGCAGCCCGTCCCAATCCAGGCAATCCTCCCGCGACACCCAAACGCCGCCGACCGAGCAGGCGGCGGGGCCGACGGCCTCGCCCAGCCCGGCGCGGAAGGCGCGCAGCGACTCCACGGCGTCCATCGCGGGCATTGGCTCCACCCGCTGGCCGTCCGGCATCAGCATCAGGCGTCCGGCCCACTCGGCGGACGGCGGAAGCTGTTCGGTCAAGCGAGCGATCAGCGCCGCGCGGGCGGCGGCGAAGGGGACGACCTCGGGCATCGGGGCCTTGTTGCGTCAGGGATGGGGATGTGGGGGGAGAAGAAGCCGCAAGACGCCGGGTTTGTCAAGTCGCCGAACCGGAGATATTCAACCAAGAGGTGTTTAAAATTCTCAGTTGGCGTGAAAATTACACCTTTTGATAAAAAATCCAACGCGACGCGATTTTGTTCTTGCCAAGTCCGGCGATCACCCTTATAAGCCGCACTCCGTTCCCGGTTAGCTCAGTTGGTAGAGCAGCGGACTGTTAATCCGCTTGTCGCTGGTTCGAGTCCAGCACCGGGAGCCAGACGCGGGTGTAGCTCAGTTGGTTAGAGCGCCGGCCTGTCACGCCGGAGGCCGCGGGTTCAAGTCCCGTCACTCGCGCCATTCTCTCAAAGTCTCCCCCCTTTCTGGGGGAAAACCCCCACGACGATCACACGCTTTGGCGCCTGCCCCTTGGGCGGACTTCGCGCTATCATGCGCTCTTCGCCATGCGCCAAATCGTCGCCCGAATGGGCGGCCATTCCGTGGGAGGATCGTCTCATGCGTCTTGCGGGCAAGGTTGCCGTCGTCACCGGCGGTGGTTCGGGTTTCGGGGAAGGCATCGCGCGACGCTTCGCGGCGGAAGGGGCGAAGGTCATCGTCGCCGATCTGGACGAGGCCGCCGCCGGGCGGGTGGCCGATTCCATCGGCGACGCGGCGCTGGCCGTCCGCGCCGACGTGTCGGTGGGCGAGGATTACGGGGCCATTGTGTCCGCTGCGGTGGGGGAGTTCGGTCGGCTCGACATCCTCATCAACAACGCCGGATACACCCACCGTTTCGGCTCGATGCTGGAGGTGGACGAGGCGACCTTCGACCGCATCTACGCCGTCAACGTGAAGTCGATCTACCACAGCGCCATCCACGCCGTGCCGGTGTTCCGCGAGCAGGGCGGCGGGGTGATCCTCAACATCGGCTCCACCGCCGGTTTGCGTCCGCGTCCGAATTTGACCTGGTACAACGGATCGAAGGGGGCGGTCATCACGCTGACCAAGTCGATGGCGGTCGAACTGGCGCCCGACAAGATCCGCGTCTGCGCCATCAACCCGGTGGCCGGGGAAACCGGCATGCTGCACCGTTTCATGGGCCAGGATTCGCCCGAACGGCGGGCGCAATTCCTCGCCTCCATCCCGGCGGGCCGACTGTCCACCCCGACGGACATCGCCAACGCCGCGCTGTATCTCTGCTCCGACGAGGCCGAGTTTCTGACCGGGGTTTGTCTGGAGGTCGATGGCGGGCGCTGCGTCTGAATCCGCTGGTCGGTTAACCGGACACCCGGCGGGCGCGGACGCGGATCAGGCCGCTGCCCTCCGGGTCGGCCCGGTCGGGCTTCAGCATGGCGGCCAGCAGCTTTTCGTCGCTGGTCCAATAGGGCACGTACCAACTGCGGTCGGGATCCATCACCAGAACCCGCCGCGTCGCCGCGTCATAGGCCCCCAGCGGCGCGATGTGACCGCCGCCGACGTCGCCGGTCAGCGTGCCCTGGTCAAAGGCGAGGAGGATGACGTCGTCGTCGCTCCGCTCGTTGTCGGCCAGGATGCGGCGCAGGGCGGCGAGCGTGCGCGGCGAGTCGTCTTGCGGGCGAAAGACCTCGACCTCGGCGTCCAGCCCGTAGGCCTCAAGGCTGCGGCGCACGTAACGCGCCAGGTCGGTGAAGGAGATCCCCTCGCCATCCTCGGCCACCGCGTCGCGCCAACGGTCGTCGTCCACCGCGTCGAGAAGCTGCTTTTGGGTGACGAGCCGATCCGCCGCCCCGTCCGGCAGGCCGCGCAGCGCGTTCATCATCATGGCGACGCTGGCGAGCGAACAGGCGCTGCCCGTGATCTGCGGGACGTAAAAGGGGCTGAGCGCCCAGTAATCCGGCGCTGGGGTTGCGCGGACAAAGCCGGATGATCGGGTGATCGGTTCGGCGTTGGGGCCGAATTTCGCTTTGATCGCCTCTTGCGCGTGGGTGGGGGCCAGCGCGGCCAGCCACAGGGCGAGGCTCGTCGTCATCAATCCGCGTGTCATCGTCCCTGTTCCTCCTTCACGCCAGCCGTCCCTTCGCGATTGCGGGTGAAGACGGCATATGGTGCATCGCACCAGAATCGCCAAGAGGGAGGAGGGGGGATCTCGGACTCGGCAAAACCGCCCAAACATTCTTCGCGCGGTCTGGTTTTGAGGCCGGGGAAGAGGGCGGGGGGCCGAGAGTCGCCCCAACTCGCCGAAGAAACCAGCCGCATCGTCAGCGTCCGCCACGGGATGCTTAGAGCAGATCGCGTTAAATCGGAATCGATTTGACGCGTGAAGATGCTCGATAAACAAAGGCATAGAGCGCCGCATGCTGTTTCATGTTTTGAGCGCGGCGCTCTAATCGAGCCTTTTCCATGGGCCGTCGCTCCACACGTCGGCCATCACGGCGTGGGCGGCGGCGATGGCGGATTCGTGGCGGCGCTCCTTCCGGCAGAGGAAGCCGAGGCTGGCCTCGACCGACACCGCGTCGGCCAGGGCGACGCCGTCGGCGTGGGCGGCGCGCAGGGCCAGACTGTCGCGCGCCAGCGACAGGCCGATGCCCGACCGCACCAGATCCAGCATCGACGCCTCCAGATCGACCTGGGCGACGATCTGCGGGCGGACGCCCTCGCGCTCGAACGCGCGGGCGGTCAGGCGGTGGTGGGCGGAATCCGGCGGCGTGCCGATCCAGGGCAGGGCGGCCAGCTCGCGCCAGCCGCGCCCGCGCACCCGTTCCCCCCAGCCCGGCGGGGCGACGACGCGGTAGGCGAAGACCGCCAGCGGCGTCACCGCGCAGCGCTCTGCGTGTTCCGGCAGGCCGGGGGCGCCCAGCGTGTAGCCGACGTCCAGCCGTCCGGCGACGATCTCGCGCGCCACGGCGCCGGACATGCCGTGCGACAGGTCGGTGGTCAGGCGCGGGTGACGCTCGACCAGCCGTTTCAGGAAGGGGCCGAGGCGCAGGAATTCGGGATCGACGATGGTGCCGATGCGCAGCCGCCCGGCGACGGCGCCGGACAAGCCGTCGGCCACCCCGCGAAACTCGGCCAACGCGCTCAAGGCCCGTTCGGCGGCGGGCAGCAATTGGCGCCCCGCCTCGCTCAACCGCATGCCGTGGGCCGTGCGCTCGAACAGGGCGTGGCCGATCTGTTCGTGCAGCTTCTTCAGTTGCAGACTGAGCGCGGGTTGGCTGACGCACAGCCGTTCGGCGGCGCGGGTCAGGGTGCCTTCGCGGGCGATGGTGACGAAGGCGCGGAGAAGCTGGTGGTCCATGCCGATTCTTATACCGGAACGCCAAAGGCTTGGCGTTCCGTATCGCGTTCAAACGCCACGCAGGCTTTTCCGCGCCCACGCGGGCGCGCCGCCGCCCTTGCGGCGGCCAGCCGACGCTGGAATTATAAGAAAAACCAATATCAGGCTTTGCGATAAATCATTGGATCATCCGTTCGGTCAGCAATCTAATGACCCGGACGAAACAGCAAGAACGACCGGGGGACACGTCCGATGAGCGAGCGGCAGGATTTCGGCGCCTATGATTACGTCATCGTCGGCGGCGGCACGGCGGGTTGCGTGCTGGCGAACCGGCTGTCGCTGGACCCCGACATGCGGGTGCTGCTGCTGGAGGCGGGCGGCAAGGATGATTGGATTTGGCTGCACATCCCCGCCGGTTATCTGTTCTGCATCGGCAACCCGCGCACCGATTGGTGCTATCGGACGGAGGCCGAGCCGGGACTGAACGGGCGCAGCATCCATTACGCGCGCGGCAAGGTGTTGGGCGGCTGCTCCTCGATCAACGGCATGATCGCCATGCGGGGCCAAGCGCGCGATTACGACGAATGGGCCGCTTTGACCGGCGATCAGCGGTGGAGTTGGGATCAGGTTCTGCCGGTCTTCAAGGACAGCGAGGATTATTGGCGCGGGGCTGGCGACCTGCACGGGGCGGGGGGCGAATGGCGGGTGGAGCGGCAGCGGCTGCGCTGGGATTTGCTCGACCGCTTCGCCGAGGCGGCGCAACAGGCGGGCATCCTGCCCAGCGACGATTTCAACCGGGGGACCAACGCGGGCGTCGGCGCGTTCGAGGTGAACCAGAAAAGCGGCGTGCGGTGGAGCGCGTCGAAAGCCTTTCTGCGCCCGGTGCTGATGCGGCCCAACCTGACCGTCGTCGTCAACGCCGTCATCGACCGGCTGACCATTGCGGAGGGCCGCGTCACCGGCGTGGAGTTCTCGGTGAAGGGGCAGGCGGCGCGGGCCGCCGCCCGGCTGGAAACCGTGCTGTCCGCCGGGGCCATCGGCTCCCCCGCCATTCTGCACCGCTCCGGCGTCGGCCCGGCGGCGCATCTGAAGGATTTGGGCATCCCGGTGGCGCTGGACGCCCCGGCGGTGGGCGGCAATTTGCAGGACCATCTGCAACTGCGCATGATCTTCAAGGTCGATGGCGTGACGACGCTGAACAAGCGGGCGAACAGCCTGATCGGCAAGGCGATGATGGGGCTGGACTACGCGCTGTTCCGGCGCGGGCCGCTGACCATGGCCCCCAGCCAGCTCGGCGCCTTCGTCGCGTCCGGGCCGGAGGTGGCGACGCCGGATCTGGAGTATCACGTCCAACCGCTGTCGCTCGACAAGTTCGGCGAGCCGCTGCACCCCTTCGCTGCCTTCACCGCCAGCGTCTGCGACCTGCGTCCGGCCTCGCGCGGCTGGACCCGCATCGTCTCGCGCGACCCGCTCGCCCCCCCGGCCATCGCCCCGCGCTATCTGACCGACCCCGCCGACCGGGCCAAGGCGGCCAAGGCGCTGGCGTTGACCCGGCGCATCGTCGGGCAACCGGCGCTGGCCCCCTTCAACCCGCGCGAGCATCTGCCCGGCCCGTCCTATCAGAGCGAGGAGGAACTGGCCAAGGCGGCGGGCGACATCGGCACGACGATCTTCCACCCCATCGGCACCTGCAAGATGGGTCGCGACGACGATCCGTCCGCCGTCACCGACACTGAATTGCGCTTTAAGGGGCTGCGCGGCTTGCGGGTGATCGACGCCTCGATCATGCCGACCATCACGTCGGGCAACACCAACACGCCCACCGTGATGATCGCGGAGCGCGGCGCGGCGCTGATGCGGGCGGCGCGCAAGGCGGGCGGGCGCGGCTGAGGGCGCGCGTCACTTCCACGCGCCGTCCCGCGTCAAATCGGCCAGCAGGCCGCGCAGGATGGCGTGGGCGGCGCGGGCGGCGACCGGCATCGGGCGTCCGGCGGCGTGGGCCAGCAGGATGGTTCGGTTGATCTGCGGGTCGGCGATGGGCAGGCCGGTCAAACGCTCCGCCGCCGCGCCGTAGCGCGCCACCCGTTCCGACAGCACGGTGTAGCCGCAGCCCTCGGCGACCAGCGCCTTGATCTGCTCCAGCGCGTCGATCTCCATCGCCACATTGACCGAGCCGCGCGCCAGCAGGGCGGCGTGCTCCACCTCCTCGCGCACGCCATGCGGGCGACCGGGCAGGATCAACGGCAAGGCGAGCGCCTCGGCGAAGGGAATGGCGGCGCGTCCGCGCAACAGCGGGTCGTCGGCGGGGCCGACCAGATGAAGCTGTTCGCGCGCCACGAATTCGGTGTTCAGCCCGCCCATGTCCTTCGCCCCGAAAATCAAGGCGAGGTCGAGTTGCCCGGACAGCACCCATTCCAGCATGTGGCCCGACAGCCCTTCGACCACGCGCAGGCGGATCAGCGGGTGAGCGCGGCGCACCGCCAGCGCCAGCGGCACGGTCAACACCGGCCCCAGCGAGGTCGGGATGCCGACGGTCGCCGGTCCCGACGGCACGGATTCCACCGCGCGCACGTCGTCGCGCAGGCTGTCCATGGATTCGATCAGGCCGATGGCGCGCTGGGCCAGCCGCCGCCCGCTTTCCGTCGGCACCACGCCGCGCGCCGTGCGCAACACCAGTTGGCAGCCGAAATCCTCCTCCAGCCGCTTCAGATGCAGGCTGAGCGCCGGTTGCGCCACCCGCAACGCCTCGGCGGCGCGGGAGATCGAGCCATGCTCGACAATGCCCAGGAAATAGCGCAACTGCCGCAGATCCATGGCGCCCGAGCCTCCCACAACGATAACAGAGCGCTATGAGAGGGGATGGGCGGATCGCGTGTCAATATGGCGCGCGGGCGCGGAACCGCCGCCGGAGGCCGGACGGGGACGTTCGGCGCCGTTTGGGCGGCGGCGCCCCGTTCCGGCTCCGGTCCAGGCGACCCGGCTCAGTCGAAACGGAAACCCTTGTCCAGCATGTAGACGTTGTGGACCTTGCACCAATCCACTTTGAACTCTTCGGCGTCATAGCCGATCCAGCTCACCTTGAAGGGCACGACGCAATTGCCGTCGTCGCTGCCCCAATCCATTTCGGCGGATTCGCCGGGCTTCAGGGTGAAGTCGATCCAGTTCTTGCTCCAGGCGCCCTTTTCGTAGGTTCGGAAGCCGTTGATGACCGAATCCGACGATTTGTTGTGCAGGTTGAATTTGTAGCTGTCGGCGGCCTGCGCGGTGGCGGCCAAGCCGCTCAAGACGGCGGCGACGCAGAAAAACGCGATTTTCTTCATGGGCATACCCAATTGATGGCGATGATGAGAATGGCATCCTGCCAAGATCATCATTCGCTGAGAAGTGGGCGCGTCGCCGTCGTCACCCCCGTTTCAGCAAATCCTTGCTGGCCAGCAGGGAGCCGCCGGCGATCAGCGCGCAGGAGACCCAGATGATCCCGTTGTTGGGGGCGAGACCGCAGGCGACCAGCAGCAGGGTGGACAGCAGCGGGGCCAGATAGGACAGCGCCCCCAGCGCCCGGATGTCGCCGTGCCGCACGCCATGGTCCCAGACGAAAAAGGCCGCGCCCACCGGCCCCAGCCCCAGCAGCAGCAGCGCCGCCCAGCCCAGGGCGTCGCCCGGCCACACCGTGTCCTCCAAGCCCAGATGGCAGAGCAGCGACAGGATGGCGGTGACGAGGCAAAAGGCGCTGACCGCGTCGGTCGGCGCGTCGCCGATCTGGCCCAGACGGCGGCGCAACACCGAATAGCCCGCCCAGGTGACGGCGCTGCCCAGCGCGGCGGCGTAGCCCGGCAGATGCGCCGCCTCGACCGTCAACCAGCCTTGCGCGGGATCGCCGGAGCCGCCGCGCAGAATCAGCAAAACCGTTCCGGCCAAACCGCCGACCGCCCCGGCGACGTGCCAGGAGCGCAGCCGTTCCCCCGGCAGCAGGGCGGAGAACAGCACGATCAACAGCGGCCACAGATAGTTGATGAGGTTGGCCTCCACCGGCGGAGCGGCGCGCAGGGCCATGAAATAGAGGAAGTGAAAGCCGAACAGGCCGCCCACCCCCAAGCCCCAGGCGGGGAGGGATTGGCGGAAATAGGAAAAGGGGTTGCCGCCGCGCGCCGCCGTCCAGCCGCTGCCGACCAGAAAGGCCAGCAGGAAGGAGGTCGCCACCAGTTGGAAGGGCGGCACCCGCCCGGCCAGCGTCGCCAGCGGGGCCAGGGTGGACCACATCAGAATCGCGGTGGCCCCAATGGCGGTGGCGCGGGACACGGAGGAGCGGGCGGCGGCGGTGGTCATGGCGGAGTCCAGAGAGGGCGCGGGCGTGCGCGGAAGCCGGACCATAGCCGGACGCGCCGTCCTGGTCTTGTCCTGAACTCCGGGCTGTTTTGACCGAAACTCCGGTCGGTGAACTCCGGTCGAGGACGCGCGTCCGGCCTGTACGGCTTGGTCCTTCCCGGCGTAGCATGGTGGTTCGCATCGTCGTGACAGGAGCCTGCCCGCGTGGCCCAGCCCCACCGCCTGACCGTCGCCACCCGCAGCTATGACGGGCGGGAGCGGCGGCACGCGCACCGCTTTCACCAGATCGTTTTGCCGGTCGCCGGATCGCTGGAGATGGCGGTGAACGCCGAACAGGGCCGCGTCGGCGACGGGCAAGGGGTGATCGTCGCCGACGGCACGCCGCACAGCTTTCTGGCGCGTGGCGGCAACCGTTTCGTCGTGCTGGACCTGCCGCCGCACGCGCTGTTGCCCGACGCGGCGCTGCGCCAGGCCGACGCCTTTTTCGCGGTGGACGCGGCGTTGGATTCGCTCATCCGCTATCTGGCGAGCGAGGCGGCGGACGCGCCGCTCGACGATCCGACCGCCCACCACGCGGCGGCCCTGCTGCTGCGCGCGCTGGAGCGGCGCCGCGCCCCGTCGCCGAACGGCGCGGCGGGCGATCCCATCGCGCGGGCGCAGGCGCTGATGCGCGCGCGCTGCGGGGAGGCGCTGAGCGTCGCCGAGCTGGCCCACGCCGTCGGCTTGTCCCCCAGCCAGTTTCACGAGCGTTTCCGCGCCCGCGCCGGGACGACGCCCGCCCGTTTCCTCAATGATCTGCGGCTGGATCGGGCGGAGGCGCTGTTGCGCAGCGGCGACCTGCCGCCCGCCGAAGTGGCGCTCGCCGTCGGTTTTTCCGACCAAAGCGCCCTGACCCGCAGCCTGAAACGCCGCCGGGGCGTGACGCCGGGGGCCTTGCGCGGGCGCTGACCCGCTACGGCGCGGCCAGAACGCGCAGCAGCGGATCCAGCGCGTCGATCAACGGGCCGGTCTCGCCGGGGCGACCGTCCGGCCAAGAATCCTCGAACTCGGTGATTTCCAGGCCGATGACCGACCGCTCCGCCAGAACCGCGCAGGCGGCGCGCAGATCGGCGAAGGACAGGCCGTCGGCCACCTGATACTCGCTGGGGACAAGACCGGCGTCGAGCGCGTCCACGTCGAGATGGATGTAAACCGGGCGACCCGCTGCCGCCTCGGCCAGCCGCGCCGCCAGATCGGGGCCGACCGGGACATGGCGCAAGGCCCCGGATTCGATCAGCGCCCATTCCGCCGGATCGAGATCGCGCGCGGCGACCAGCACGACGTTGCCCAACGCCAGCCCGGCGCCAAGCCCGCTGTCCCACAGGCCGCAAGCCGCGCTGACCACCAGCCCGCCGAGATAGCCGCTGTCCGACGCCTGGGGCGTGTTCACGTCGCCATGGGCGTCGAACCAGACCACGCAGGCGTCGGGTCGTTGGCGGGCGATCACGGGAAGCGTCGCCAGGGCGGCGGCGCAACGGCCCATCGCCGTCACGGTCGGCGATGGTTCGGCCAGCGCCGCCGCCACCGCGTCGGCAAGGCCGCGCAGCGCCGGACGGGCGGCGGCCAACTGAACGTCCCACAGGCCGGTAATCGGCGGTTCCGCCGCGCCGACGGCGGTGATCGTCCGCCCCAGACGGCGGGCGAGGTCAGCCCCCAGCCGCGCCGCCCCCGCCATGGCGCGCGGGTTGCGGTCGCCGCTGCGGCCTTGGAAGATGGTCAGGCTCGCGGTGGTGGCCATTGGGGGGGTCAGCGTTTCACGGTGGCGGCGTGGGGGTTTTCAGGCAGGCCCTTGTCCAGCTTGGCCTGGATGGCGTCCTTCTGCTCGCTCTCTTCGGCGATGCGGAGCGCGCGGGTCCATTGGAAACGGGCCTCGTTGCGCCGACCGACCCGCCAATAGGCGTCGCCAAGATGGTCGTTGATCGTCGGGTCCAGCGGTTTCAGCTCCACCGCGCGTTCCAGCTTGTCGACCGCGCCGTTGAAATCGCCCAGACTGAACAGCGCCCAGCCCAAACTGTCCACGATGTAACCGTCTTGTGGGCGCAGCGCCACCGCCCGTTCGACCATCCCCTTGGCGACGTCGAGATTTTCGCCACGCTCGATCCAACTGTAGCCCAAATGGTTCAGCAGGGTCGGTTCGTCGGGCTTCACCGCCAACGCCGCTTTCAGGTCGGCTTCGGTCTCGGGCCAGCGTCCAACCTTCTCGTAAGCCATGGCGCGGGCGTAGAGCAGGGGCCATTGCCGCTCGTCCGGCGGGGCCATCCGGGTCAAGGCGGCGCTGTAGGATTCGGCGGCCTCGTCGTAATGTTTGGCGAAGCGCTGGAGATCGCCCAGCCGGACCAGCGCGTCCGTGCGTTCCGGGTGCTCGGCGGTCAGCGCTTTCAGATTGGCGATGGCCTCGTCGGCGCGGTCGAGCCGGGCGAGGCTGTCGGCGGCGCGCAGCCGGGCCGACCAACCGAGGATCGGATTTTTGGTCAGAAAGCTGTATTCGGCCAACGCCTCTTCGTGATGGTCGCGCAGGGTCATGATGTCGCCGATCATCAGCCGGGCCAGCGGCAGATCGGCCCGCAGATGCAGGGCCAACCGCCCGAACAGCAGGGCGGTTTCATCGGCGTTTTCGTGGTGCAGGGCGCTGGCCAGGTCGAACATCGCCTCGGCCAGACCGTCGCGGGAATCGCGGATGGTGCGGGCGGTGGTCGCGCCGCCGCCCAGGGCGTCGACGGCGGGTTCGACCATCAGGCTGTCGGTCGCCCCCGCCCGGAAGGTTTCGTAGAGTTTGCGGGCTTCGGCCACGCGCCCGGTGCGCTCCATGAAATTGCCGACGATCTGCACCACGCGCAGCGGCGCGGCGCTTTCCGTCACGCTGGCGTAGCGCGCCGCCGCCTGTTCGGTGCGCCCGGCCAGATCAAGGATCAGCGCGGCGTGCAGATTGTGCAGGGCGGCGAAACCGCTGATTTTGCTCAGCGGCTCCAGCGCGGCCAGCGCGTTGTCGGTCTGGCCGCGCGCCTGGGCCAACCACGCCTTGGTGAGCGGGCCGATGAATTTGCCCAGCCCGTCGGCGGGGATGCGGGCGGCCAACGCCTCGGCGTCGCCCAACCGCGCGTCGGCCAACCCGTCGGCGGCGAGCAGGGCCAAGGCCATTTGCGGGTCGCTGTCCGATTGCAGCACCCGTTGGGCAAGCTCCAGCGCGCTGTCGATCTTGCCCTCGCCCAGCTTCAGCAGGAAGGTGCGGCGCAGCAAGGTGAGGTCGTCGGGGTCGGCGGCCAACGCCTGAGCCATGTAGAGGGCGGCGGCGGACCAATCATCCTGATGCTGGGCGAAGCGCCCGGCCAAATAGCTGCCGATCGCCGGTCCCGGCGGTTCGACCGCCTGGGCTGGGCTGGGGGGAAGCGCGAACAGCAGACCGGACAGCAGCAGCGCCGACCCCAGGCGCAACCCGTTTTGGAACCTCGTCATGCTGTGCCTCGCCTTGCGCGCTGTCATTTGAGTGTCAACCATCCCTATTAACCGCGCAATCGGCGGCAAAGGTCTAGAGCCAATCGCGGCGGATCCGTTCGATCCGCTCGGCCCGCAGGATGTCGGCGGCGTGGGCGTCCATGTGGGCGCGCAGGGCGTCGGGCATGCCGGGCGACAGGGCCGCGCCCTCGGTGGACCAGCGGGCCATCCAGGACAGGGTGCGCAGCCATGTCAGACGGCGCAGCGGCCCCAGCGCCGGGCGCGTCGCCTCGGCCAAGGCGGGCGGGACCGCCGCAACCCACGCGGCGTGGAAGGCGGCGACCTCGGCGGCGCTCAGCGCCGCGTTGACCGCCGGATCCCATTTGGTCGAGCTGTAGAGGCTGGCGTGGGCCAGATCCATGGCGGGATGGCCGTATTGCAGCTTTTCCAGATCGGTGAACCAGGCTTTCCCGGCGTCGTCGATCAGGAAATTGCCGGGGTGGACGTCCACCCCAACCGTGGCGATCGGCATCGGCGCGGCCACCTTGTCACGTCGGGCGGCGTCCAATTCCTCAGCGATCAACGTTCGGGCCTCGGGCGTCAGGCGGGCGGCGTCGAACCAGGCGGCTTGCCGTTCGACCTGCGCCAGCAGGGCGGCGGCGGGATCGGCGGGGCAGGGCAGCGGGGCCGGATCGGCGGGCGGCGGCAGCCGATGCAGGGAGGCGAGCGCGCGGGCGATGGCCGCCATGTCGGCGGGCAGGCGCGGCGCGCGTCCGACGATTTCCGTCACCAGCAGCGCCCCCATTGGCAAGCCGTCGCTTGGTCGCAGCGTGGCGACCAGACGGGGGGTGTGGCCCGAGGCCTCGGCCCGTTGAAAGGCGGCGGCCTGATGGGCGAGCGCGGCGGCGGGATCCAGCCCCATCTGGCTCCAGCGCGGAATCCGCAGGATCAGGGCGCAGCCGCGCAGGCGCAGATGGTCATGGGCGACGCCCTTCAGCGGCAGCGGCTCCAGCGCGTCGGGGCTGAGCGCGTCAGGGTTTAGCGCGCCAGGGTTTAGCGCGTTGAGGGTCGGCAACCGCCGCAGGGCGTCGATCACCGCCCGGCTTTCCAACAGAAGGCGCAGGTCGGTCATGTCAGATCTGGTGCTCGCGCAGGCGGGGCATCAACTCGACCAGATTGCAGGGGCGGTGCCGGTTGTCGAGCTGCCACACCAGGATGTCGTCCCAGGCGTCGCGGCAGGCGCTGGGCGAGCCGGGCAGGGCGAAAATGTAGGTGCCGTTGGCGACGCCGCCGGTCGCCCGGCTCTGGATCGTCGAGGTGCCGACCTTGGCGTAGCTGAGCTGGCGGAACAATTCGCCAAAGCCGGGAATCGCCTTTTCATAGAGCGCTTCGACCGCCTCGGGGGTGACGTCGCGCCCGGTCACGCCGGTGCCGCCGGTGGTCAGCACGACGTCGATTTGCGGATCGGCGACGTGGGCCTGGACCAGCGCCCGGATGGCGGCGACGTCGTCCTTGACGATGGCGCGGGCGGCCAGCCGATGCCCGGCGGCGGTCAGCCGTTCAACCAGCGCGTCACCGGATCGGTCGTCGGCGGCGACGCGGGTGTCGGACACGGTGACGACGGCGATGTTGACGGGCAGGAAGGGGCGGTTTTCGTCGATCTTCGGCATGCGGGTTCCGATCAAGGGGTGGGTGGCCATTGGGCCGCCCACTCCATCACTGGATCGGGCTGCCCGAAGACCGTTCGGCGACCTGTTCGACCATCGGCGTCGGTCGCGAAGCGACCTGCGCCGGGGCGTGAGCGTCCTCGGCGAAAGCCGGGGCGGCGTAGACCGGCCATTTGCCAGCGGCGACGGCGGCCAGCGAGGCGCTTTCCTGGCCCATCCGCAGACGGTAAATCCAGTAATTCGCCATCACCTTCTCCACATAGTCGCGGGTCTCGGCGAAGGGAAGGCTTTCGATGAACAGCAGGGGGTCGGCGACGTCGCTCATCTCACGCCGCCAGCGCAGCAGCGTGCCCGGCCCGGCGTTGTAGGCGGCGGTGGCGAGGAACAGGTTGCCGCCGACGTCGGGCATCGCCAGCAGTTCGCTCAGATAACGCTGGCCCAGCTCCATGTTGCGGGCGGGATCGACGAGCGCGGCGCGGTCGGCGTCGGCGCTGGTCAGGTCGGCGTTGCGCTCCTGCACATGCTGGGCGGTGCTGGGCAGGATCTGCATCAGCCCGGTGGCCCCGGCGGAGCTGACCAGCCGGGCGTCGAAGCGCGATTCCTGCCGCATCACCGCGAACACCAGCGCGGGGTCGAGCGTAAAGCCATCGCGCGGCTTCCAATAGGGCAGCGGGTAGAGCGCGGCGGCGTAGGCCGACCCGTCCGGACCGGCGACCGCGTTGCCCAGGCGCAGAGCCAGAGTCGGCAGTCCGGCCCGGTCGGCCAGACTCACCAGCGCCTGTTCGACCAGGGGATCGCCTTGCGGGTGGACGCGCTGCAACTCCAGCTCGGCCAAGTCGCGTTGGCCGGTTTGCAGCAGGGCGATGGCGCGGGCGCCCGCCGGTTTGCGGGCCAGGGCGGCCAACTGCGCGCCAGTCAATTCGGGCGCTTGCCATTCCACCTGATCGATCCCGCCCAACGCCCGGCGGGCGAGCAGTCCGTAGAAGGTGTGCGGGTAGCGGGCGGCGGCGGCGAGGTGGGACAGCGCCTCGGCGGCGCGGCCCAGGCGGGTGTGGGCGCGGGCGGCCCAGTAATCGGCGGCGGCGGCCTGCCAGGGCGAGCGCGGACCGGACGCGGCCATGCCGTCGAAATGGCGCGACGCGCGGTCAAACTGCTTCGACCGCCACGCGGCCAACCCAGCGATCCACTGGGCTTCGGGCAGCGCGTCGCCCGACCGCGCGGCGCTGGCCGAAGCGAGCGCCAGCGCCTGGGCGGTCTCGCCGCTGTAGTAGAGAGACGCGGCGATGCGGGCGCGGGCGGCGTCGTACTGAACCGAGTCCAGCGTGCGCGAGAAATCGTCCTGTCCCAACAGGGCCAAAGCCGCCCCGGCGCGGCCTGCGCGCACCAGATCCTCAATCCGCGTCACGGCGGCGTGATCGGCGCGGGTTCGGTTGACGGTGCGGCTGCGCGGGGCGATGGTCACAGCGTCCGGGCCACTGGCGGCGTCGTCGCCCGACGTTTCGGTCTTGGCCGACACGGTGCGCAGGCCGCCCAACTGTTCCAGCGAGCCGTTCAGCCGAACCGCGTCGTCGCCGCGCGGCGGTTTCAAGCTGTGGTCGCCCGAGGGTTGGCGGCGTTGGGCGAGGTTGTAAACGCGCTCCGCCCCGGCGAGATCGCCATATTTCTGCATCCACAACGCCAGCTCGTCAAAATTGGCCTTGCGGTCGGGATGCAGATAGCGGTGGCGCAGAACATAACCGATCAGCCGCCGGTCCTTCAGCAGGCGCATTTCGGCGTCGGCGGCGTCCCAGTCGGCTTGATCCTGCAAGGCGAAGATGCGGACGTAGCGTTCGGCGTCGCCTTGAGTCAATTGGACGGCGCGCGCCTCACGATCCGAGGCCAAAAGCAACGGTTCGGGCATGGTCTCGGCCTCGGACGGAATGACGGGGCGCCCGTCCGAGGCATGAACAATAAGGGCGGCGCGGGCCGGGCGCAGGGCGCCCGATCCGGCGAGAGCCACGGTGATGACCACCGTCGTTCCCAGAACGCCCAGAAGGTTGCGTCGCAGCGGGACCGCGTGCGCGGCCCTGTATGCTGCACTGCACAATTTCCAGAGCATTCGATCCAATTAACTCAGTTTGGATCAAACCGCAAGCAAAGGATTCACACGCCCTGAGTCCCGTCGGGTAATCGGCTGTATGAACAACGGGTTATGCGGCCATGGGCAATCGGGCTAGGTCGTGTGGAAAGTGGCCTGAACGCGACGTCATCGATGGAAATGGCCTGTTTGCCTCATGAGTCTGGCAACAATTTGTCCAGGCTGGTTTTAATCTCTGTTTATTTGCTGAAATGTGATGCCGACTTCGTCGATTCTTTGCCGCAAGGCGAGCATGTCGCGCCACGCTTCGCGCTTGGCGATGGGGTTGCGCAGCAGGTAGGCGGGGTGGAGCATCGGCAGGAGCGGCAGCGGGCCGGCCGCCGTCGGGTAGTCGCGCCATTGGCCGCGCAGGCGGGTGATGCCGTCGGGCCGGTCCAGCAGGGTCTTGGCCGACACGCCGCCCAGCGCCACCAGGATCTTGGGCTTCACCAGGGCGACGTGACGCTCCAGAAAGGGCAGGCAGGCGGCGACCTCGGCGGCGGTCGGGCTGCGGTTGCCGGGCGGGCGCCAGGGCAGGATGTTGGTGATGCGGACATGGCTGCGGTCCAACCCGATCTGCGCCAACATGCGGTCCAGCAGCTTGCCGCTGACCCCGACGAAGGGCTTGCCCTGCCGGTCCTCGTCCTCGCCCGGCGCTTCGCCGATCAGCAGGATCGGGGCGTCGGCGGCGCCGTCGGCGAACACCGTGTTCATCGCCGTGGCCTTCAGCGGGCAGCCGTCGAAATCGCGCAAGGCGGCTTCCAGTTCGGCCAGGGTCTTCGCCTCGGCGGCGCGCGCGCGGGCGCTGATTCCCGCCTCGCTCGCCCCCAACGGCTGGTCGGCGCTGACCATTGCCGCCGCCGGGCGGGCGGGTGGGCGGGCCATGCCGGTCGCGGGCGCGGCCCGCGTTCCGCCGTCCCGAGTCGGGCCGCCGTTCGGGGCGAATCCCGCTTGCGTCGCCGGGCGCGCGGGCGCGCGGGCCGTCAAGGCGGCCCAATCGGTCGGCGTGTCGCCGATGGCTTCGTCGCAGCCGATGTCGGCGTGCCAACGCAGCGCGTCGAGGATGTCGCATACGTCAATCATCGTTTGACCTTACCACAGATCGTGTGGTCTTACATGATCCTTGCCGGATTTGGTTGCACCGCATCCTGTGCTACAAGCAGCGACCCGCAGGAGAGGCGGGGGGGACAGACGAGAACAACGCAAGCGCCAAAACAAGAAGGTGGGGGAGTTTAGGACATGGAACGCGAACCGCGCGAAGTCATGGAATATGATGTCCTGATCGTCGGCGCCGGGCCGGCCGGTCTCAGCGCGGCGATCCGCCTGAGGCAGCGCGCCGCCGAAACCGGGCAGGACATCAGCGTCTGCGTCATCGAAAAAGGCTCGGAGGTCGGCGCGCATCTGCTGTCCGGCGCCGTGTTCGAGCCGCACGCGCTCGCCGAACTCATCCCCGACTGGAAGGAAAAAGGCGCGCCGCTGACCACCCCGGCGCGGGAAGATCATTTCCTGTTCCTGACCGAGACGAAGGCGTTCAAGTCGCCCGTCACCCCGCCGCAGATGAACAATCACGGCAACTACATCATTTCTCTGGGCAACCTTGCCCGCTGGCTGGGCGCCCAGGCCGAAGAGCTGGGGGTGGAGATTTACCCCGGCTTCGCCGCCGCCGAGGTGTTGTATGACGAGGACGGCGCCGTCAAGGGCGTGGCCACCGGCGACATGGGCATCGGCAAGGACGGCGAGAAGACCGGCAACTACACAGCCGGAATGGAGCTGCACGCCAAGCAGACCATCTTCGCCGAAGGCTGCCGTGGTTCGCTGACCAAGACCCTGTTCGAGCGGTTCGACCTGCGCCGGGATTGCGACCATCAGACTTACGGCCTGGGCATCAAGGAATTGTGGGAGATCGACCCGGCCAAATCCAAGCCCGGCCTGATCGTCCACACCATTGGTTGGCCGATGGACCCCAAGACCTATGGCGGGTCGTGGCTCTATCACATGGAAGGCAATCTGGTGTCGGTCGGCTTCGTCGTCGGCCTGGATTACGCCAACCCGCATCTCAGCCCGTTTGAAGAGTTCCAGCGCTACAAGACCCACCCGGCGATCCGCCCGACCTTCGAGGGCGGGCGGCGCCTGTCCTATGGCGCGCGCGCGCTCAGCGAGGGCGGCTTCCAGTCGATTCCGAAGCTGACCTTCCCCGGCGGCGTCATCATCGGCGACGCGGCGGGCTTCCTGAACGTGCCGAAGATCAAGGGCAACCACACCGCCATGAAGTCGGGCATGGTCGCGGCGGAAGCGGTGTTCGAGCATCTGACCAACGGTTCGACCGCGCGCGAGGCGACGGAATACCCCCAGCGCCTGAAGGACTCCTGGGTGTGGCCGGAACTCCAGGCGGTGCGCAACATCCGTCCGGGATTCCAAAAGGGCCTGTGGTTCGGCCTCATCAACGCCGGGTTCGAGACCGTCACCAAGGGCAAGGCCCCCTGGACGCTCAAGCACCACGCCGACAATCTGTCGCTGGTCCGCGCCAGCGAGGCGCCAAAGATCGCCTACCCCAAGCCGGACGGGAAAATCAGCTTCGACCGCCTGTCGTCGGTCTATCTGTCCAACACCAACCACGAGGAAGACCAACCGGCGCATCTGACGCTGAAGGATTCCTCGGTTCCAATCAGCGTCAATCTGGCGCTCTACGACGCGCCGGAAACCCGCTATTGCCCGGCGGGCGTCTATGAAATCGTCCGCAACGAGGACGGGACCAGCCCGCGCTTGCAGATCAACGCGCAGAACTGCCTGCACTGCAAAACCTGCGACATCAAGGACCCGACCCAGAACATCAACTGGGTGGTGCCGGAAGGCAGCGGCGGGCCGAACTATCCCGGCGGGATGTAAGCGGTCGCTTTTTTGGTTTGAATGACAAAAAACGGCGGGTGGGCGACCATCCGCCGTTTTTTTATAAGTCCACAGCCGCTTTGTCTAAACAATATTTAGCTTTTCAGGCTTGCTCTTTCGTGATCTCTTGAATCTGTTCGTGGGTGGTTTCCATTAAAAAGGATAAGATTTTCCATAATATCAAGGAGATTTTGCATTTCATCTCTTGACATCACAGCACATATTTTTTTAATTTTACCTCCATCTGCATGAAATTCTTCAGAGGCATAAAGGAACAATTTGGTCCCATTTCCTTTTATAAAAGAAGCTTTTATTCTGGTGGGGTGATTTGGAATAATATAAGGCCTTATTTTTTCGAAAATCACTTTGCTCTCTGAATTTGCAGAAAATTTACTTTCGATATCCTGTATTGTTTTGTAGGAATACATTTTTAATCTTCCAGCCTCAGCTAGGCTAACGATGGCGCTGCAGAGGCCTGTATGGCTGAGGAGAAAACTATAATCTCCTGAAAAGGCATGAACTTCTTGGCTTTCTTTATAGTATTTCTCTAATATTGGAAAGGCGTCCTTCTCATCTGAAATCTCATGAGTTGCAATTCGGCGTTTTTCAGTATCAAAAAACTTGCTTTTGACTGCAGACCAAAATGAAATAATTAGCATTTGACCGGATGCTAAAAAAGTTACATTATTCGCCAAAGATAGAGTAAGCGGTACAAATTTTTGGTCTTTGGGATCAACAATATTGTCAAGAAAAATCCCCATAGAAATTTGAGTAATTGATAAAAAAACTGTATTTGGATTTACGCCGGATGACAAAGCTGAAGCTGTCATATTCAGAGCAACATAAAGAAAACACGTAAATATTGTTGACAATATAAGTAAAACCAGCCCATAAACGAAGAAATTTTTCGTAGCTTGAGATGTGTTTCTGCGTATTTTGCTAATCATGAGATGTAAATTCATGTTATATGCTCTTCCATTGCGATTAATATATGAAACTAAGAGGGAAATTAGAAAGATAGATCTTTCGGAGCGTGTAGAAAACTGATGTTAAGGTATTTCTCCCCAAAAAAAATCTTGTGCGGATCCGAAAGCTCCACGGACAAGGAAAACGATTTATATCCGACTAACCCATCGATGGAGTGAGAAAATTTATCAATTACCTCCCGATAGTCAATCACAATCAAATCATCAGATAGTAATTTCTTGAGATTGTTGTTATCTTTTAGGGTGCTTATGTCTTGTCCGCAGAGCCAGTATGAGGCCAGCCTAGTTCCCGAAGAGCCTTTCCAATCTTGAAATTTTCCAGTAAAAAAATTAGGAGACATCCCAAATAAGATTTCCCACATTTCTTTTGAGATTCTTAGGTGTTGCTCGCTGGGATCTATCTGTGTGATTTCTACGCTTGAAGAGGGAAATGTTGAAAGCCAAGCAATTGAAGCGGTTCCTGGACCGCTTCCAATGTCAACGATTTCATTTGATAGCTTTAAGTTACTCCTGCTTAACCCTTCTTCAATAAGAGAAAAAGTGTATAAACATTTAAGCAAATTTTTTAAAAAATATGCATCAACAAAGGCCGTTCCAAGAAGGCCGTAGTCGATATTTTTAGCGGCCTTAAATGAGCGCCTTGATATGAATTTTTTAAGTATAAGAGAGTTTTTTGAGCAATTAAAAATCTCTGGAAAATCTCTTCGCAAAAGAAGAAAGATAATGTTAAATCTCCTTTCAGCAATATTTGCTGTTGCCCATAGTGCTGATCTTGGCACTATTTTATGTTTCGCATTATCACCTAATGTGCGCATTGTATTTTAAATCCAATTATCTGTTGGTATATTTAATGATGAATTATATATTCATTTTTAATTAATGTCAACATGAAGGAAAACATAACATTAGGAAATTGATTGATTTTGAGCGCAGCGCGTACAGCTATAATGCGTTTGAAATCGTCCGCAACGAGGACGGGACCAGCCCGCGCTTGCAGATCAACGCGCAGAACTGCCTGCACTGCAAGACCTGCGACATCAAGGATCCGACCCAGAACATCAACTGGGTGGTGCCGGAAGGCAGCGGCGGGCCGAACTATCCCGGCGGGATGTAAGCGGCCGCTTGCGTGAGGGTTGGGGCGTTCTTGCCCCCTCCCTAACCCTCCCCCGCTGGCGCGGGAGAGGGAACTCCGCTGTAAAGTGCCAAAGTTCCAGGCCCCCTCTCCCGCAACGCGGGAGAGGGCTGGGGAGGAGGCGCGCGGGTTGAGCCTTGACGTCCCTTCTTAACGATCACACCGAACGAAAAGCGGCGGATGGGCCTTCCATCCGCCGCTTTTCGTTCCGATCCGGCCCGGTGGGATCCGGCGAAAAAATCAATGGCTGGAAGGCTTGCCGAAACTCGGCTACCGTTCACTTTGTTCGTGGCGCTGATGATTTCCCTCTGACGGAGACAATCCCCCTCTGCGGTCTGTTCGATATCAAAACGGATATCGGAAAAAGCAATATACGCATTTGACAGTTATCTCAAACACACCGAATCTACGGCGACAATCCGGCGCTCAACGGACAGTCCGTGTGGCCATCGTTTGAGCGCCCGGCGTGGCGGTTTCGATATGGGAACACACCCCCCTCTCCATCGGCGAGAGGCGGCGTCAAGCAACTGGGAGGAAGAAACTGATGAAGTCGTTCACGTCCGCACTGGCCGGTGTCGCCGTTGGCCTGTTCGCGCTGGCCGCCCCCTTCGCGACCACGGCGGTGGCGCAGGACAAGGGCACCATCGGCATTTCGATGCCGACCAAATCGTCGGCCCGCTGGATCGACGACGGCGCCAACATGGTGAAGTCGGCCCAGGAAAAGGGCTACAAGACCGATCTGCAATACGCCGATGACGACATTCCCAACCAGCTCGCCCAGATCGAGAACATGGTCACGAAGAACGTCAAGGTTCTGGTGATCGCGGCGATCGACGGCACGACGCTGACCGACGTTCTGCACAAGGCGGCGGAAAAGGGCGTGAAGGTCATCGCCTATGACCGTCTGATCCGTGGGTCGGCCGACGTCAGCTATTACGCCACCTTCGACAATTTCCAGGTCGGCGTGCTCCAGGCCTCCTACATCGAAAAGGCGCTGGGCCTGAAAGAGGGCAAGGGTCCGTTCAACATCGAGCTGTTCGGCGGCTCCGCCGACGACAACAACGCCTTCTTCTTCTACAACGGCGCCATGTCGGTCCTTCAGCCCTACATCGACAGCGGCAAGCTGAAGGTCGGCAGCGGCCAGATGGGCATGGACAAGGTCGCCACCCTGCGTTGGGACGGCGCCGTGGCCCAGGCCCGCATGGACAATCTGCTGAGCGCCTACTACACCAAGGCCCGCGTCGACGCCGTCCTCTCGCCCTATGACGGCCTGAGCATCGGCATCATCTCCTCGCTGAAGGGCGTCGGCTACGGCACGCCGTCGCTGCCGATGCCGGTGGTCACGGGCCAGGACGCCGAAATCCAGTCGGTCAAGTCGATCCTGGCGGGCGAGCAGCGCTCCACCGTCTACAAGGACACCCGTGAACTGGCCAAGGTCACGGTCGGCATGGTGGACGCCCTGCTGGCGGGCGGCACGCCGCAGATCAACGACACCAAGACCTACGACAACGGCAAGAAGGTCGTTCCGTCCTATCTGCTGAAGCCGGTTCTGGTGGACGCTTCCAACTGGAAGGAAATTCTGGTTGGCGGCGGCTATTACAAGGAAAGCCAGATCCATTGATCGACAGGGCGGGGCCGCGTCGTTCCGGCGCGGCCCCGCCGCTGGTCTGCTGGTGAACGCCGGGTCGTTGACGACCCGCCGGATCAAGGTCATCCGATGAAACCACTTCTCGAAATGCGCGGCATCACCAAGACGTTTCCGGGCGTGAAGGCTCTGGACAACGTCAACCTGTCGGTTCGCGCCGGTGAAATCCACGCTCTGATCGGCGAGAACGGGGCCGGAAAATCCACCCTGATGAAGGTGCTGAGCGGCGTCTATCCGCACGGCTCCTACAGCGGCGAAATCCGCTTTCAGGATCAGGAGGTGGCGTTTCGCGGCATCAACGACAGCGAAAAGCTGGGCATCATCATCATTCACCAGGAACTGGCGCTGGTTCCCCTGTTGTCGATCACCGAGAATCTGTTTCTCGGCAACGAGCGGGCGAAGAAGGGCGTCATCGACTGGTCGGCGGCGACGGTGAAGGCGCGCGATCTGTTGCGCATGGTCGGCCTGTCCGATTCGCCGGAAACCCTCGTCACCAACATCGGCGTCGGCAAGCAGCAGCTTGTTGAAATCGCCAAGGCGCTGTCGAAAGAGGTCAAGCTGCTGATTCTCGACGAGCCGACCGCCAGCCTGAACGAAAGCGACAGCGACGCCCTGCTGGCGCTGCTGCTGGAGTTCAAGGCGCGGGGCATCACGTCGATCCTGATTTCCCACAAGCTGAACGAGATCGCCAAGGTCGCCGACCGCGTCACCATCCTGCGCGACGGCTCCACCGTGGAAACGCTGGATTGCCACGACGCGCCGATCAGCCAGGACCGCATCATCAAGGGCATGGTCGGGCGCGAGATCGCCGACCGCTACCCCAAACGCACGACCACGCCGGGCGAATTGCTGTTCGAGGTGAAGGGCTGGAACGCCGATCACCCGATCCACGCCGGACGCCGCATGGTCAAGGACGTCAGCATCAGCGTCCGCCGGGGCGAGGTGGTCGGCATCGCCGGGTTGATGGGGGCCGGGCGCACCGAATTCGCCATGAGCCTGTTCGGCGGCGCCTATGGCCAGAACATCAGCGGCAAGGCCTATCTGCATGGGCGGGAGATCGACGTCTCCACCATCCGCCGGGCGATGAACAGCGGGCTGGCCTACGCCACCGAAGACCGCAAGCATTACGGCCTCGTGCTCGACAACGACATCCGCCACAACGTCTCGCTGGCCAATCTGGCCGGGGTCTCGAAACAGGGCGTGATCCATCACGAGCGCGAGATCGAGATCGCCAACGAGTACCGGAAGCGCCTGCGCATCCGCTGCTCCAGCGTGTTTCAGGAAACCGTCAACCTGTCGGGCGGCAACCAGCAAAAGGTCGTGCTCAGCAAATGGCTGTTCTCCGACCCGCAGGTGCTGATCCTGGACGAGCCGACGCGCGGCATCGACGTCGGCGCGAAGTATGAAATCTACACCATCGTCAATCAACTGGTCGCCGAAGGGCGCGGCGTCATCCTGATTTCGTCGGAAATGCCCGAACTGCTGGGCATCGCCGACCGCATCTATGTGATGAACGAAGGCGCGATGGTGGCGGAAATGCCGGCATCCGACGCCAGCCAGGAAAAGATCATGGGGGCGATCATGTCCTCGACGGGCAGACCCTCCGCCAGCACGCCGTCTCGGGAGAAGTTGCAATGAGCGCAGAAGTGAACCTGCCGGCTCCGGCCAAGCACGCCTCGATGGCGCAGTTCTTCAAAAGCCACATGCGCGATTACGGCATGCTGATTTCGCTGCTGGCCATCGTCGCGTTCTTCCAATACATGACCGACGGCACGCTGCTGCGCCCGCTGAACCTGACCAATCTGGTGCTTCAGAACAGCTACATCGTCATCATGGCGCTGGGCATGCTGCTGGTCATCGTCGCCGGGCACATTGATTTGTCGGTGGGGTCCATCGTCGGCTTCATCGGCGCGCTCGCCGCCATTCTGATGGTGCAGTATCACCTGCATTTCATCCCGACCACCATCATCTGCCTGCTGGCGGGCGCGGCCATCGGCGCGGCGCAAGGCTATTGGGTGGCCTATTTCCGCATCCCGTCCTTCATCGTGACGCTGGCGGGCATGCTGGTCTTCCGGGGCCTGAGTCTCGCCCTGCTGGCCGGTCAGTCGGTCGGCCCCTTCCCGGTGGAGTTCCAGCGCCTCAGCTCCGGCTTCATCCCCGACGTCTTCGGGATGGAGGGCTATCACCTGACGACGCTGTTGCTGTGCGTCGCCACCCCGCTGGCGATGATCGGCCTGAACGTCGCCGCCCGCATCCGCCGTCACCGCTTCGCCATCGATCAGGAGCCGTTGCCGCTCTTCATCGCCAAGAATCTCGGCCTGTTCGCGGCGATGGCCTACATCGGCTCGCTGCTGGCGAGCTACAAGGGCCTGCCCAACGTTCTCATCATCATGGTCGTCTTGATCGGCCTGTACGCCTTCGTCACCCGCGACACCACCATCGGGCGGCGCGTCTACGCGCTGGGCGGCAACGAGAAGGCGGCCAAGCTGTCGGGCATCGACACCCGCCGTCTCAGCTTCTACACCTTTGTGAACATGGGCGTTCTGGCGGCGCTGGCCGGTCTGATCTTCGCCGCGCGCCTCAACACGGCCACGCCCAAGGCGGGCGTTTCCTTCGAGCTGGACGTCATCGCCGCCTGCTTCATCGGCGGGGCCTCGGCCTCGGGCGGCGTCGGTCGGGTGACGGGCGCGGTGATCGGCGCCTTCATCATGGGCGTGATGAACAACGGCATGTCGATCATCGGCATCGGCATCGACTGGCAGCAGGTTATCAAGGGGCTGGTGCTGCTCGCCGCCGTGTTCTTCGACGTCTACAACAAGAGCAAGTCGTAAGCGGCGGGGCGGCCTCGCCGCCGCCCCGTTCCATTCCCGCGCGCCGTCTCCAGGATACGCCATCATGAGCAACCCGACCCTCGGCCTTGTTGGCGTGGGCAAGATCGCCCGCGACCAGCATTTGCCCTCCATCGCCGAAACCGGGCGCTTCGATCTGGCCGCGCTGGTCAGCCCGGAAGGCGTCACCCTGCCGGGCGTGCCGACCTTCCGCAGCCAGGCCGAGATGCTGGCGGCCCTGCCGGACCTGGACGCGGTGGCGATCTGCACGCCGCCCGGCGTCCGCCACGGCCTGACGGTCGAGGCGCTGCGGGCGGGCAAGCACGCGCTGATCGAAAAGCCCCCCGCCGCCACGGTGTCGGAGCTGCATGATCTGGCGGGCGAGGCGGAACGGGCCGGGCGCACGCTGTTCACTGCCTGGCATTCCCAATTCAACCCCGCCGTGGACGCGACGCGGGCGCTGTTGGCCGGGGGCGGGATCCGGTCGGTCGCGGTGACGTGGCGGGAGGATGTGCGGCGCTGGCATCCGGGGCAGGATTGGATCTTCGCGGCGGGCGGCTTCGGCGTCTTCGACCCCGGCATCAACGCCCTGTCGATCCTGACCCGCATCCTGCCGGTTCCGGTCTTCGTCCAGGCCGCCGAGCTGCTGGTCCCGGAAAACCGCGACACGCCGATTGAGGCGCGGTTGGATTTCCGCCCGGCTTCGGACGCGGTGAGCGGCCCGGTGACGGCGCATTTCGATTTTCTCCAACTGGGCGAACAGACCTGGAGCATCGTCGTGGAGATGGCCGACGGTCGCCGTCTGGATCTGACGCGCGGCGGGGCCAGTCTGGCGGTGGACGGGGTGGTGACGGTCGCCGAACCCGACACCGAATACCGACGCATTTACCGCCATTTCCGCGACCTGATCGACCGGGGCGTCAGCGACGTGGACGCCACGCCGTTGCACCTAATTGCGGACGCATATTCGGTTGGCCATCATCGGTTGGTCGCCGCCTTCGACTGGTAGGGCGGGCTGTTCTGAGGAAAGGTGCTGGATCATGAACCTCTTCAATGGATTGCGGGTCGGTCCTCGGATCGCCGCCGGAAGCGCTGGAATTCTGCTGTTCCTGGTGGTGGTCGCCGGGATCGGGATTTCCAGCCTGTCGGAAACCGGAGAGGTCGTGGACACCTACAGCGCGTTGGCCAAGCGCACCAACGATCTGGGCCGGATGCAGACGCTGATGCTCGACATGCGGTTGAAGGCCACCGCCTTCCTGCTGAATGGGCGGGAAGAGGACGCGACGGCGGTTCAGGCGCTGGCGACGGAAGCGACGGACCTGATTGGCCAGTCGGTCGCGACGGGCGACGATCCGGCGCTGCGCGACACGGCGGCCAAGATGAACGACGAAATGACGCGCTACCGCGCCGCCTTCGCTTCGGTGCAAGAGGCGCACGCCGCGCGGGTCACGGCGGCGGGGGAGGTGGCGAAGATCGGTTCGCGCCTGCAAACCACGCTCATCACCATCGTCAACGGGGCCAAGACCAGCGGCGATTTGGAGGCGTTGCATCTGGCCAGCCTGTCGATGGGGCATTTTCTGTCGGCCCGCATCGTCGGCGCGCGCTATCTGGGCGAAGGCTCGTCGGGCTTGGCCTCGGCCACCCGCGCCGAGTTGAAGAACGCCACCCAAAAGGGCGAGGCGATGGTGGCGACCCTGACCGATCCCGGTCGGCGCAGCTTGGCCACCGTCTTTCTGAAGGCGCTGGCCAACTATGGCGTGGAGTTCGACAAGGTGGTGGCGGCGACCACGCGGCGCGACGAGTTGGTGGAAAACACTCTGCTGCCGCTGGGATCCTCGGTGGGCGAGCAGGCGCGCGCCCTGACCGACCAAGGAGTCGAGCGGGTGCGCACGCTGCGCGACGACACCATGGAGTTCATCGCGGCCTCGCGCCGGACCTTGATCGGCGCCTCGGCGGGCGGCTTGCTGCTGGGCTTTCTGGCGGCGCTGCTGATCGGGCGCGGCCTGTCCCGCCCGGTGGTGGCGATGACCGACGTGATGACCCGGCTGGCCGAGGGCGATCGCAGCGTCGCGGTTCCCGGTCTGGAGCGCGGCGACGAGATCGGCGGCATGGCCAAAACGGTGGCGGTCTTCAAGGCCAAGCTGATCGAGGCCGACCGTTTGGCCGCCGAACAGGAGGCCCAGCACGAGACCAGCCGTCGCCGGGGCGAGCGGATCGACCGCTTGGCGCAGGAGTTTGACCGGCTGGCGGTGGAATCGTTGGGGCGGGTGTCCGACGCCGCCGGTCAGTTGCAGGCGACGGCGGACGGCATCCTCACCACCACCCGCCAAACCACCCAACAGGCCGACGCGGTGGCCAAGGCGTCGAACGAGGCGACCGGCAACGTCGAAACCGTCGCCGCCGCCGCCGAGGAATTGTCCGTCTCCATCGCCCAGATCGGCCAGCAGGTCGCCCAGAGCACGCAGGTGGCCGAACAGGCGGTCTCCATCGCCCGCGTCACCGACAACACGGTGCGCGGCTTGACCGAGGCCGCCCGCCAGATCGGCGACGTGGTGCAGCTCATCAGCGGCATCGCCGCGCAAACCAACCTGTTGGCGTTGAACGCCACCATCGAGGCGGCGCGGGCGGGCGACGCGGGCAAGGGCTTCGCCGTGGTGGCGGGCGAGGTCAAGAGCCTGGCCGCCCAGACCGCCAAGGCGACCGAAGACATCAGCAGCCAGATCGCCGGGATTCAGCGCGTCAGCGCCGACGCGGCGGGGGCGATCACCGAAATTGGCCGGGTCATCGCCCAGGTCAACGACATCTCCACCAGCATCGCCGCAGCGATCAACGAACAGCGCGCGGCGACGCAGGAGATCAGCAGCAACATCCAGCGCGCCGCGCGCGGCACCCAGGACGTTCGCGACAACATCGCGGGCGTGACCGGGGCCTTTTCCGCCACGGGCGACGCCTCGCAACGGGTGTGGCAGGCGGCGGACGGGCTGTCGAGCGAAGCCACCGAGCTGCGGGGCCGCGTGTCCCATTTCCTGGCCGAGATGCGCGCGGCCTGAGTCGCGCCGTCCCGCCCTGTTTTTTTCATCGGCGACGGCCGGAGAGCCGCGCCCAACAACGACGACACTGGCAATTCGAGATGTCCGACAAGGAGCACCCCATGTCCCACCCCACCAACGCCACCCCCACGTCCGCCTTTGGCGACGGGTCCTCGGCGACCGAGGGAAAGCGGCTGCGGTCCCGCGCGTGGTTCGACAACCCCGACAACCCCGACATGACGGCGCTCTACCTCGAACGCTATCTGAATTTCGGCCTGACGCGGGAAGAGCTGCAATCGGGCGCGCCGATCATCGGCATCGCCCAGACGGGTTCCGACCTCAGCCCCTGCAACCGCCATCATCTGGTTCTGGCCGAACGGCTGCGTGAGGGCATTCGCACGGCGGGCGGCATCGCCATTGAGTTTCCCGTCCACCCGATTCAGGAAACCGGCAAGCGCCCCACCGCCTCGCTGGACCGCAATCTGGCCTATCTCGGGCTGGTCGAGGTGCTGTACGGCTATCCGCTTGACGGCGTGGTGCTGACCATCGGTTGCGACAAGACCACCCCCGCCTGCCTGATGGCGGCGGCCACCGTCAACATCCCGGCCATCGCCCTGTCGGTCGGCCCGATGCTGAACGGCTGGTTCCGGGGCGAGCGCACGGGGTCCGGCACCATCGTGTGGAAGGCCCGCCAGATGATGGCGGCGGGCGAGATCGACTATAAGGGTTTCCTGGAGCTGGTCGCCTCGTCGGCCCCCTCCACCGGCTATTGCAACACCATGGGCACCGCCTCGACGATGAATTCGTTGGCGGAGGTGCTGGGCATGCAGCTTCCCGGTTCGGCGGCGATTCCCGCCCCCTACCGCGAACGCCAGCAGGCGGCCTATGAAACCGGCAAGCGCATCGTCGAGATGGTCCGCCAGGACGTCAAGCCGTCGGACATTCTGACCCGCGACGCCTTCCACAACGCCATCGTCGTCAATTCGGCGATTGGCGGCTCGACCAACGCGCCGATCCACATCAACGCCATCGCCAAGCACATCGGCGTGGAGCTGAACGTCGATGATTGGCAGACGGAGGGGCATGAAATCCCGTTGCTGGTCAATCTCCAGCCCGCTGGCGAGTATCTGGGCGAGGATTTCCACCGGGCGGGCGGCGTTCCCGCCGTCGTCGCCCAACTGATGACCAAGGGCCTGATCCGTGAAGACGCGATGACCGTCAACGGCAAGACCATCGGCGACAATTGCCGCGACCAGGAGATCCTGGACAGCCGGGTGATCTGGCCGTTCGACGCCCCGTTGAAGGACAACGCCGGGTTCGTCGTGCTGCGCGGCAATCTGTTCGGCAGCGCCATCATGAAGACCAGCGTCATTTCGCCGGAATTCCGCGACCGCTACCTGTCCAACCCCGCCGACCCGGAGGCCTTCGAGGCCAAGGTCGTGGTCTTTGACGGGCCGGAGGATTACCACCACCGCATCGACGATCCGTCGCTGGCGATCGACGCCTACACCATCCTGGTCATTCGCGGAACCGGCCCCTTGGGCTATCCGGGCGCGGCTGAGGTGGTGAACATGCGGCCCCCCGCCTACCTCATCAAGCAGGGGATCCATTCGCTGCCCTGCATCGGCGACGGGCGGCAGTCCGGCACGTCAGGCTCGCCGTCGGTGCTGAACGCCTCGCCGGAAGCGGCGGCGGGCGGCAATCTGGGCATCCTGCGCAGCGGCGACCGCGTGCGTTTGGATCTGCGGCGCGGCAGCGCCGACATTCTGGTGAGCGATGACGAGTTGGCGGAACGTCGCGCCGCGCTGGACGCGTCGGGCGGCTATCAGGTTCCGGCCTCGCAAACGCCGTGGCAGGAGATTCAGCGCGGCATCGTCGATCAGCTTGACGAGGGCATGGTGCTGAAACCGGCGGTCAAGTACCAGCGCGTCGCCCAGACCATGGGGATCCCGCGCGACAATCATTGACGGGTCGCGTTGACGGGGTGGGGCGACCCACCCCAACACGCGCCCCACGCAATCCAGGGACCGGGCGGCGTCATGCCCCGCGACGCTCATGGCGCAAGCCAAGCGCGGCTTGGGGTGGTTGAATGGCGTTCCCCGTTTCTGGAGCGCTGAAAGCCGTGTCATCCTCCTCCGCCTTGCCGTCCGCCGTCGCCGCAAGGTCGGCTTTGTCGCTGCACCAGTGGATCGGCGTGGCCTTCGCCGTCGGCGGGGTGCTGTCCTTTTCCCTGCGCCCGGTCATCATCAAGCTCGCCTATGGCTACGGCGTCGATCCGGTGACGCTGATTATGCTGCGCATGGTCTTCGCCTTGCCCTTTTTCCTCGGGGTGGCGGCGTGGCAGAGTTGGCGCGGCGGGCGGGGCCGGGTGTCGGGCCGTGATCTGGCCTTGACCATCGGCTTGGGCGTCACCGGCTATTACGCGGCGAGTTTTTGCGATTTTCTCGGCTTGCGGTACGTCAGCGCCGGAATGGGACGGTTGCTGCTGTTCCTCTACCCGACCATCGTCGTCCTTCTGTCGGCGCTGTTCCTGGGCAAACGAATCGGTCTGCGCGAGGTCGTTTCGCTGCTGGTGTCCTACGCGGGCGTCGGGTTGGTCGTCTGGTCGGAGGTGGGGACCGGCAATTCCGATTTCGCGGTTGGCGCGGCGCTGGTCTTCGGCGGGGCCTTTCTCTATTCGATCTATCTGGTCGGCAGTTCGCAGGTGGTGCGGCGGGTCGGGTCGATGCGCTTCACCGCCTACGCGATGACGGCGGCTTGTCTGTGCTGCATCGCGCAGTTTTTGGTTTTGCGCCCGCTGTCGGCGCTGGCCTTGCCGCAGGAGGTGTTCGGCCTGTCGGCGGTGATGGCGGCGCTGTGCACCGTTCTGCCGGTGTTCCTGACCGCCGAGGCGTTGCGCCGGGTCGGGGCGACGCTGGTGGCGCTGTCCGGGGCGCTGGGTCCGGTCAGCGCCGCGATCTTCGGCTATCTGGTGTTGGCCGAACCGTTGGGTTGGCTGCAACTGGTTGGCGCGGCGCTCACCGTCGCCGGTGTGATGATTATCAGCCTGTGGAAGACCAAGGGCTGACGCCGCGTCGCGATCCCGGTTAAGGGGCGCCGCCCTTCCACAAGGCCGTCGCGGCGCTGCCCAGCGTGTGCCCCTGGTGCTTCAACCACAAGAAGGCGGGGGCCGCCAGGGCGCCCAGATTGCACCCGGCGGCCATGGTGCCGACGACGACGGGAACCGCCACCGCCGTGCTGGTGACGCCGGCTCCGGCTCCGGCCTCCGCCGCGATGAAGGCGACGCCGCCCGCCGTCAGGGTCGCCAAACCGACGCCGCCCGCCACCAGCGCGCATCCCATGCTGGCGGTCTCGGTTTCGCTCATCGGCGCCATCAGGGAGCCGGGGGCGGCGGCGGGCGCTTCGCTGGATGGCTCGGCAACGGGAGGAGGCGCGGGCGTTTGGGCGTGGGCGTGTCCCAGCGTCCCGGCGGCCAAAACCAAGGCCAGCGCGCCGGAGCGCAACCGGCGTTTGGATGTCGTTGCGATGGTCGCCGCTTTCATGCCGCCCTCTGCGCCAGTTGAGTCCGCTTCCCGCCAAGGTCGGGCGTTCGGGCGCGGTTTTCCAGAAAAATCGCCCCGAGAAAAATCGTCCCCAGAAAAATCGCCCGAGCGAATTCGGTTACGATGGATGATCGCCGTCGCTGGCGGCGTGGGTGAGCAAATCAATACCCTGGCTGGCGGCGAAGCGGCGCAGGCGGTCCAGCGCTTCGGCGTAGCGCAGATCGTCCAGCAGCGGGGAAAACGTCTCGGCGAAATCCCGGTGCGCGGGGGTGAGCAGCTTGCTCATGCTGCTCCACGCCTCTTCGGCCCGCAGATCGGCGTTTTCAAGCCGGTCGGCCAAATGACGGATCGCCGGTTCCAGATTGCCGCCGCTGACGCTTTCCATCGGGGCGGGGGCGACGAACAGCGTCGGCAACGCGGCCAGCACCTGCTCCAACTCCGCCGCCAATTCGCAGGCGAGGCCGTTGGCCAGCGGACGATTCCCGGCCCGCGCCGTCTCGTCGGTCCGGCCCGCCAACGCAGAGAGCGCCATCGCCCCGATGTAGGCGGCGGATGAGCGCAGGGCGTGGGACAGAAAGCGAATCCGTTCAGCCTCGTCCGCCGCCGCCGCCGCCTTCAACTCCTGAGCGTAGCTGGCGGTGTTCTTGCAAAAGCTGCGAATCAGTTTTTGCAGGATCGCGACGTCGCCATCCACCCGGCGCAACGCCGCGTCCCAATCCAACCCCACCCGACGGGCGCTGGCGCCGACGTCAGGCGTCGGCGGTTGCGCGTGGGCCGCGTCGTTGGGGGCGCGCGCCGGTTCCCGCGCAGGGGGCGGGGCGCCGAATGTCTGGCGGTTCGCCAAGCGTGTCGGGTCGATCAAGCGAATCATCGTGCTGTGCAGCAGATCCGGGTCGATCGGCTTGGTCAGGTGATCGTTCATCCCGGCTTGATGGCTGGCCTGTCGGTGATCGAACATGGCGTGCGCGGTCATGGCGACGATGGGCAGATGGCGATGACGCTCCATCTGGCGGATGCGCCGCGTGGCCTCCAGCCCATCCATTTCCGGCATCTGGATGTCCATCAGCACCAGATCGTAATCGCCGCCGCACACCCGCTCCACCGCTTGAACGCCGTCTTCGGCGACATCGACCGTGACCTTGGCTTCGGCCAGCAGGTGCAGGGCGACCTCGCGGTTTAGGGCGTTGTCGTCCACCAACAGCACGCGGGCGCCGTTCAGGCGGCTGAGATCGGGGCGGGGCGTCGGCGTGTCGGGCGTCAGGCTGTTGGGCGTCTGGTCGTTTTGCGGGCGCAAAATCCCCGCCAAGCGGGCGCGCAGACGTCCCGGCGCAACCGGCTTGAACAGGACGTCGGTCTGCCCATCGCCCTGCGCGGGCCGAAACGCGCTGTGCCGGGCGGTGGCGGCGATCATCGGAATGACGGGAACGCCAGCCGCCCGGCGGCTGGTGCGCAACCGTTCGGCGGTCAACGCGCCGTCCCAGCCGGGCATCGCCCAATCCAGCAGAACGGCGTGAATGGGCGCGTTCTGTCTGGCCGCCTGATCGACCGCCAGCAAGGCCGCTGGGCCGGAGTTGGCGACCACGGCCTGATAGCCAAGGGCGCTGACCATCTCGGCCAAGGCGGCGCGCGCGGTGGGATGATCGTCCACCACCAGAACCCGAGTCGCCGCCCGGTCGGGATCGGGAGGATTGGGGGACTGGGCGACGCCCAGCGTCACCTCGAAGGAAAAACGACTGCCCTGGCCCGGCGTGCTGGACAGGGCGATGGCGCCGCCCATCAGATCGACCAGTTGTTTGCAGATCGACAGGCCAAGCCCGGTGCCGCCATAGCGACGGGTGGTCGAATCGTCGGCCTGGACGAAGGGCTGGAACAGGGTCGCCTGTTGGGCCGGGTCGACGCCTATGCCGGTGTCGGTGACGGAAAAGCGCAACGTGGCGCGGTCGCCGATCCGCGCGGTCTCCTCCACCTCAATCAGAATGTCGCCGCGTTCGGTGAATTTCAGCGCGTTGCTGGTCAGATTCGCCAAAATCTGGCTGAGGCGCAGCGGGTCGCCCACCAGCCGGTCGGGCGTTCCCGGCTTGACGCGAATCATCACCTCGACCTGATCGGTTCCGGCGTTGCCCAGAATCAGATCGCACAATGGTTCCAGCGCTTCGTCCAAGGCGAAGGGTTGGGTGGCGATCTGCACCTTGCCCGCTTCGATCTTCGAGAAATCGAGAAGATCGCTGATGATGCCCAACAGCCGCCCGGCGGAATTGTTGATGGTTTCCAGATAGCCGCGCTGCGCCGGTTCCAGGGCGGATTTCAGGGCGATCCGCCCGATGCCGATGATGGCGTTCATCGGCGTGCGGATTTCGTGGCTTATCATCGCCAGGAAATGCGATTTCGCCGCGTTGGCCCGGTCCGCCTCCTCGCGCGCGGCGTTCGCCGCGTTCTGCAACCGCTTCATTTCGGTGATGTCGACGTGGCTGCTGTAGGCGCGGCCCTCCACCCCTCGTTGCTCGACGACGCGCAGCCAACGATTGTGCGGCAACTCCACCTCGAAGGGCGCGCCGGGGAAGCGTTGGCGCTCCACCAACGTCGCCGCCAGGCGGGTGGAGTCGCCGTTCCACACCTGGCTCAACAACTCCTCGTACCGCAACCCGACGGCGTCGGCCTTGTGCGGCAAACCGTAGAGGAACAGGATCGGTTCGTTGACCGCCGTGATGACGCCCTGGCTGTCCAGCAGCATGACGCCATCGGCGACATGCTCCATGAAAGCGTCTTCGGGGCTGGCCGCTTGGCCGCCGGTCGGGCGTTCCCATTGCGTGCCGCCGGTTGGCGAGGCCAGCGGCGTCCACACCCGGATGCGCCCCTGCGCGCCGATGGGCAGAGAGGCGACCCGCACCCATTGCCCGCGATGCACGAACACGAAGGGTTGGCTTTGGCTGCGGTGGCGGGCGACGCCCTCGGCGATGTAACGGTCGATCATCGGCAACTCGTCGGCGTCGAGTCGTCCCATGTAAAAGCGCCGCAGATTGGCCGAATAATGCTCGCCCACCCGGATGTGCCCGTCATGTTCGGGAAAAAGGGCGAGGAACGTGCGATTCCACAGCAGGGCGTGATCGCCGTCGTCGAACAGGCACAGACCGACATTGACGCTGTCGAGCAGGTCGGCCATTAGGGCGTAAGGGTCTGTGTCCATTGACATTCCCAAAGATTTACGCGTCGCCGTCCGGCCCGGGAGCGCGCGCTGTCCGGCGCGGCTCCATCCTAGCGAAGAAAGATTAACGTGGGGAAGCCGACAGGTAAAACAGTTCCTTATAATAAACGCGCAATGGCGCGCGGCGCGTAGGGTCGATGAGCGCCAAGGGGATGGGCGTGAAAGCCAAAGCGAACGTCTGAGGGGTTTTGCGTTCGCGGAAGGCTCGTCACAGATCCGTCGGCGTTGGCCCCCGACCCAACCCCTTGCCGATGGCGGCGGCGCGCAGCGCGGTCAGCAGGGTTTGCGCGCCGGGCGACAGCGGGCGTTCGCGCAGTCGGAAAATCCCATAGGGTTCAACGCTGAAGCGTTTGTAAAAAGGCACAATGGCGTAGCGGCCCGGCGTGGAATACAGCTCCGCCAAGGCGCGGGCGAAGACGGTCAGCGAGTCGGTTTGCGCGATCATCGCCATCGACATGACCGGGGAGGCGCTTTCGATCACCCGTTGCGGCGGCGGCAGGCCGCGCGAACGGAACAGGGCGTCCACCCGTTCGCGCAGCAAGGTGCCGACGGGTTGCAGCATCCAGGTCGTCCCCACCAGATCCTCGACCACCACGTCGCGGCCCAGATGCAACAGCGGGTGGTCGTCGCGGCAGACGAAGCACAGCTCCTCGTCGCCGATCTCCTCATAGACGAAGGTCAGCGGATCCATGCCGCCGGGCAGACGACCGATGGCGAAATCCATGGCGCCTTGGTGGACGCGCTCGGCCAGCACGTCGCTCGATTCGACGCCGACGGCGATTTTCAGGCCGGGATGCTCCCGCGTCATCGCGCTGACGACCGGCACCACCAGTTCGACGGCGGGGGCCATCACCGTGCCGATCGACACCCGCCCGCTGTGCCCCGCCTGGAGCGCGTTCAACTCCTCCCCGGCTTCCTTCAACTCGCTGAGGATCATCCGGGCGTGTCGGATCATCAAACTGCCGTACCAGTTCGGCTCGATCCCTCGGCCATGGCGGTCGAACAGCTCGATCCCCAGCATGTCTTCCAGATCGCCCAGCAGCTTGGACGCGGCGGGTTGCGACATGTTCAGGCTGGCGGCGGCGCGGTGCAGGTTGCGGTGCTCCTCCAGCGCCATGAAAAGCTGGAGATGGCGCAGCTTCAGCCGCACCCGTTGGAACCAGTCGGCGGGGAAACGCGGCGGGGCCAAGGGCGGAGACTCCGGTTTGGGAATGCGGCGTCATGATAGCCAAACATGTATCGTTATAGCAAACATTCATATTGGACGGTTATCGGATCGGGCTTTATCGTTTGCCCTGTGAACAAAACAATGCGGCCAGACAGTGGCGGCGCGACGCGGGGGGAGGCTTGAGCGGATGACCAGCGGCGAGATGACCATCGAAGCGCGCTGCGTCTGGCCCGCCCGCGCCGTGCTGGGCGAAGGCCCGCTGTGGGCGCCGGACGAGAACGCGGTCTACGCGGTGGACATTCGCGGCGCCCGCATCCTGCGCTGGGACATGGCCAACGAAACGGGCCGGGATTGGGCGCTGGAGGACGCGGCCTGCTGGCTGGTTCAGCGGGCCGACGGCGACGGCTTCGTCGCCGGTCTGCGCTCCCGCCGGGTCGTTCATCTGCGCCTCGATGGTCCGCAGGCGGAGATCGTCGCGGAGCTGGCGCGGCTCGATCCCGACGCGCCGGGCAACCGCCTGAACGACGCCAAGGCCGATTCCCTGGGCCGCCTGTGGATCGGCAGCATGGACGACGCCGAAAGCGCGGCGACCGGCTCCCTGTTCCGCCTGGATCCCAACGGCGACGTCACGCGGGTGGACGAGGGTTATACGGTGGCCAACGGCCCCGCCCTGTCGCCGGACGGACGCGCGCTTTACCACACCGACAGCGCCGCCCGGCGCATCTACGCCTTTGACGTCGCCGCCGACGGCGGCCTGACCGGCAAGCGGGTTCACATCCGCTTTTCCGAGGCCGACGGCTACCCTGACGGCATGACCTGCGACGCCGAAGGCGGGCTGTGGGTCGCCCATTGGGACGGCGGGCGGGTCAGCCGTTTCCGGCCTGACGGCACGCTGGACCGCGTCGTTCGCGTGGCGGCCTCGCGCGTCACCTCCTGCGTTTTCGCCGGTCCCGCGCTGGACCAACTGGTCATCACCACCGCCGCCCATGAACGGACGGACGAGCCGTTGGCCGGTGGCGTTTTTGTCTGCTCCCCCGGCGTCACGGGCTTGCCCCCGGGGCGTTTCGGGACGCCGAGCATTGTTTGAGAAGAGGACGGGATTGATGAGGCTGGTGCAATGTCTCGACGCCGCTGGCGCGCGCGTGGTGGCCGTAACCGGGGATGACGGCGTGGCCCGCTTGGTCAACGACGCCGCGTCCACCTTCGCCTTGGCGCAGGAGGCCATCGCCGAGGGCGTCGGGCTGGCGGCGGTCGTGGAGCGTCACGGCTTGGGCGACGTCGTGGATCTGGCGGCGGTCGAGGCCGAAGGCCGTCTGTTGTCGCCCATCGACCATCCCGATCCGGCGCATCTGTTCGTCACCGGCACGGGTCTGACCCATCTTGGCAGCGCCGAAGGGCGCGACAAGATGCACAAGGATCTGGCCGACCCGGCCAAGCAGACCGACTCGATGAAGATGTTCCGCCTGGGGGTGGAGGGCGGTCGCCCGGAACCCGGCGTGTTCGGCGTTCAACCGGAATGGTTCTACAAGGGGGATGGCTCCATCCTGACCGCGCCGGGCGCGGCGTTGGCCTCCCCCTCCTTCGCGCTGGACGGCGGCGAGGAGCCGGAGATCGCGGGCATCTATGTGATCGGCCCGGATGGAACGCCGCACCGGCTGGGCTTCGCGCTCGCCAACGAGTTTTCCGATCATGTGACGGAGCGGCAGAACTACCTCTATCTCGCCCATTCCAAGCTGCGCGCCTGCGCGGTCGGGCCGGAATTGCTGACCGGGGCGCTGCCGACCGATCTGCGCGGGGCCTCGCGGGTGCTGCGGGACGGCGCGGTGATCTGGGAGAAGCCCTTCCTGTCAGGCGAATCCAACATGTGCCACAGCATCGCCAACCTGGAAGCGCACCACTTCAAATACCCGCTGTTCTGCCGTCCGGGCGACGTGCATGTCCATTGCTTCGGCACCGCGACGCTCAGCTTCAGCGATGGGCTGCGCATCGCCGAGGGCGACGTGATGGAGATTGAGGTCGCCGATTTCGGGCGGCCTCTGCGCAACCCGTTGGGAACGGCGGACACGCCTTACCGGGCCGTCAAAGCGCTTTAAGACCGTTTGTTTCACCGTGTTCACCCGTTCCGCGCGCTGGGGAGTTGGTTCCCGGCGCGCGCTGCGGGGCAGCTTTGGGATTGCGACCATGACCATCCGTGGCGAAATGCTGATCGGCGCGACCGCGTTGCGCGGCGCCGAGTCTGAATTCCACGCCATTGATCCGGCGACCGGAGCGGCGCTTGAGCCGGGTTTCGGCGGCGGCGGAACCGCCGAGGTGGAGCGCGCTTGCGCGCTGGCCTGGGAGGCGTTCGACCTCTACCGCGAAACCGGGTTGGAGGCGCGCGCCGTCTTCCTGGAAACCATCGCCGCCAACATTCTGGCCATCGGCGACGATCTGATCGTCCGCGCCATGGCGGAAAGCGGCCTGCCGCGCCCCCGGCTGGAAGGGGAGCGCGGGCGCACCGTCGGTCAGCTTCGCCTGTTCGCCCGCACGGTGCGCGAGGGAAGTTGGCTGGAGGCCCGCATCGACCCGGCGCAACCGGCCCGCGCCCCGCTGCCGCGCGCCGATCTGCGCCAGCGCCACATCGCCTTGGGGCCGGTCGCCGTGTTCGGGGCCAGCAATTTCCCCTTGGCCTTCTCGGTCGCCGGTGGCGACACGGCGTCGGCGCTGGCCGCCGGTTGCCCAGTGGTGGTCAAGGCGCATTCCGCCCATCCCGGCACGTCCGAATTGATCGGGCGGGCGGTGCAGGCGGCGGTCGCGGCCTGCGGCTTGCCGGAGGGGGTGTTTTCGCTGTTGTTCGGATCGGGCAGCCGCATCGGCACGGCCCTGGTGGCGGATCCGCGCATCAAGGCCGTCGGCTTCACCGGCTCGCGCCGGGGCGGGGTGTCGCTGATGCAGGTGGCGGCGGCGCGGCCCGAACCCATCCCGGTCTACGCCGAGATGAGCAGCATCAACCCGGTGATTCTGTTGCCCGCCGCGCTGGCGGCGCGGGCCGAGGCGCTGGGCGCGGGCTTCGTCGGTTCGCTGACCATGGGGGCGGGGCAGTTCTGCACCAACCCCGGCTTGGTTCTGGCGGTTGATGGCCCGGATTTGGAGCGGTTTCTCACGGCGGCGGCGGGCGCGCTGGGCGGTTCCGCTCCGGCCACCATGCTGACGCCGGGCATTCACGCCGCCTATGTCGAAGGTGTGGCGCGGATCGCCGCCAACCCGGCGGTTGGCGTGTTGGCGCGCGGTCAGCAGACCGTCGGGCCGCACCAGTGCCGCGCCGGACTGTTCACCAGCAGCGCCGAAGCGTTTTTGAGCGACCCGGCCTTGCATGAGGAGATTTTCGGGGCGGCTTCGCTGGTGATCCGTTGCCCGGACGTGGCGGCGCTGCGCGCGGTGCTGGAGCGGCTTGAGGGCCAGTTGACCGCCACCCTGCACATGGATTCCGAGGACGCCGAGGCCGTCCGCGCTCTGCTGCCGGTGTTGGAGCGCAAGGCCGGGCGGATTTTGGCGAACGGCTGGCCGACGGGCGTCGAGGTGTGCGACGCGATGGTGCATGGCGGCCCCTTCCCGGCGACCTCCGACAGCCGGACGACGTCGGTCGGCACGCTGGCGATTCGCCGCTTCCTGCGCCCGGTCTGCTACCAGGACATCCCCGATTCCCTGCTGCCCGAGGCGTTGCGCGACGGCAACCCGCTGGGTTTGTGGCGTCGCGTTGACGGCGCCCTGGTCGCGGTTGGCGGAGCGGCGGGATAAAATACATCACTGTGACTTATTTATTGACCGCCTATAGTCCGCATGCAAGATTGTTCGCCGGAGTCGCGGTTCGGGCGGTTTGCCGTGACGAAACGGACTGACGAAGAACGCCGACGGGTCAGGTTGGGGCCGATCACCCTGGACCGATCCGATTGGAACCCTGCTTTCCACCGCCCGCACCGTCTTGTCGCCGGTGCGGGCATCCATCACCCAAGAAAAACAACAACCCTTCATCATCAGTGAGGACACGCACATGTCACGTTTTGCTCTGCTGCTCGGCGCGGCGACGGTCGCGCTTGCGTCCGGTTCGGCTTTTGCGCAATCGAAATCGAAGTTTGACATCGTGGTCGGCGGCGACGCCTATTTTGAGGCTGGCGTCGTCGGCCAAGACCGCGACAGCAACCTGCGCTCGACCGATTTCCGCAACCGTCTGCGCCTGACCGTGTCGCCGACCGCCAAGGCCGACAACGGCCTGGAATACGGCGCGCGCCTGCGTCTGGTGCAGGAAGCCAACAACCGGACCACGCAGGCCGACCGCGCCTACATGTACGTCAACGGCGGCTTTGGCACGATCAGCCTGGGTTCGCAGAACGGTCTGTCGGACGAATACGCCATCATCGCCCCGTCCGATTGGGGCACCGGCGGCGTCGACGGCTCCTTCCCGGCCTATCTCGGCAACAGCTCGGCGCCCGGCGCCACCGGCAACCTGCGCACGCTGATTTCCGGCAACAATTCGACCCGCGCCACCTATCTGACGCCGAAATTCTCCGGCTTCCAGTTCGGCGTGACCTATCAGCCGAACTCCGACAGCGTGAACACCGACATCAACCGGCTGAAGACCGCCGCCCCGAACGGCAACCTGACCGGCGCCTACCGCGACGTGTATGAAGTTGGCGGCAAGTATGAAGGGGTCGTCGGCGACGTGACGCTGGGGGCCAGCCTGTATTATTCGGGCGGCAAGGCCAAGGGGTCCTCGACCTCGACGGCGGAGTATGAGGATCTGTCCTCGACCATGGCCGGTCTGTCGGTCGGCTATGGCGGGTTGAAGGTGGCGGGCAGCTACGCCTGGTCGGGCAAGAGCGGTTACGTCAAGCGCTCCAGCCTCGCCACGGCGACCAGCCGCGAAACCCAGCATGTCTGGACGGTCGGCGCGCAATACACCTTTGGCGCGACCACGCTGGGCGTCGGCTATCTGAACTCTCAGGACGCGGGCAGCCTGACCACCGCCGGCAAGAGCAAGTTCGATCTGATTACGCTTGGCGCCCGTTACGTCGTCGCCCCCGGCCTGTCGGTCGGGCCGGAGTTCGACCACTTCAAGCTCAGCTCCGACGTCGCGGGCAGCAGCGACAAGGGCAACATCTTCCTCGCCCGCACCGATCTCGCTTTCTAAGCGGCGGGCGTCAGAACTCGGTTGGCCCCTTTGAGACGGGGGGCCAACCGTGGCTGCGGCGCGTTGTTTTGCGCGCCGCCGCCCATGCGTTTGACAGGTGTTGTGACGCGTGTGGGCGCTTCATGGAGTCGAACCGGCTCGCCGGTTCGACCGTCTCATTCTGGTGTTGTCCTCCAACCTCTCATGATTCTCCTGGGGAGAGGTTCCCTTATGGCCGGGCGGCGACGCCCGGCCATTTTTTTGGATTTCTGAGACAGCGGCCACGGACCGACGGAACGATCATGCGCCGTCGAAGGTCTCCGTCGCTTTGCACGGACAGCGCGCCCGTCGCCTGCCCAACCTCCGCCGTGGCGGCGGCTTGCAGGCCTTCATCCGTGTCGGCCCTGCTGATCTTCACGACGGTCGCCGCGATGCTGACGCTGGACCGTGTTTATGGGCCGGAGCGGCTTCTGGTCGGGATGTGGGCGCCCGTGGTTCCGCGTCGCACCAGGGTTGGGACCAAGGGCGGCGTCGGCGGAGGCGCGTCGCCTTGTCGGCAAGCAAGCAAATAATCCGCCGCGCGACGACCAATCTCACGGTTGTCGATGCTCATCGTCGTCAACGGCGGATCCATCTGACGGCTGAAAGCGATGTCGTCAAAACCTGTGATCGCCAGATCCTCCGGCACCGCCAACCCCATCGCACGCGCTTCCAGCAGAGCGCCGATCGCCAAATAATCGTTGCCGCAAATCACCGCCGTCGGACGGGGTTCCGTCGCCAGAATCGCGCGCACGCTTTGCCGCCCGAAATCGATGCTCCACACCCCTTCGCACAAATGCTGCGGGCGAACGCCAAGTCCGCGTTCCGCCAAGGCGTCGCGCACGCCGTCCAGACGGGCGGCGACGCGGTCGTTGTCGGTGGTCGGCTGGATGATGACCCCAATCACCTCATGGCCAAGATCAAGCAAATGCCGGGTGATCGTGTGGAAGGCCTGCCGATTGTCGAAGCCGACGCAAGGATGTGGACAGCCCGGTCGGTGGCTGTAGGTAATCACATAGGGAACATGCCGCGCCTGAACGCTGGCGAACAGCTCCGGCTTGTGGGATTCGCCGACGATGGCCAGCGCCTCCACCCCGCGCGCCAGCATGGCCTGGACGTCATGAAACGCCTGATCCTGGTTGTAATTGGAGCAGCTCAGCAGCAGCGTGATTCCCCGTTCGGCAAAAGCCGTCTGCATCGCCCCAACCTGGGCGGCGAAGATCTCGTTGTCGAGAGTCGGAATCACCGCCCCGACAATTGAGGTGCGGCGTCGGGCCAACGCGCTGCCGGCGGCGTGCGGCATCCAGCCCATCGCCTTGGCGGCGGCAAGCACCCGCTCGCGGATCGCCGGAGCGACCTTCTCCGGGTTGTTGAAGACACGCGACACGGTGGCGATGGACACCTCGGCGGCGGCGGCCACATCCACCGCGCGGGGGGGCCTCTTGGGGTTCATCTCACGCGCCGACATCAATGACTCTCCATGAACCGCAAGGGGAACAACCCGCCGCAACCGCTTTTCTGAAAGCGGTTACATATCTTCCAATCCCCGTCAAGTTTGGTGTTGCATCAATCCGCATAGCCATCTATGTAAGCGCTTACATCGGTGATGGCCGGACGTGCTTCGCCCCGCCCCGAACCGAAGGAAACCCGCAAGGCCCGCTCGCGAATGGGCCGCAAACTGGAGGAACGGTATGCGCAACGGTCTGTCAGCACTTCTGGTGAGCGCCCTTTCAACGGGCATGCTGCTGTTCGGCGGCGTCGGCAACGCGGCCGAGATCGGCGCGCATACGATGAAACTGGCAAGCGCCGGAGCCGACGGCTCTCCACTGGCGCAAGGCATGGCGAAGTTCGCCGAGATCGTGAAGGACAAGAGCGGCGGCAAGATCAAGGTCCAGCTTTTCACAAACGGCGTTCTGGGCGGCGACGTGCAGATGATCTCGGCCCTTCAAGGCGGCATCGTGGAGATGACGGTGTTGAACGCCGGTCTGCTCGCCAGCCTGGATGACAATTTCGTGCTGGTTGATCTGCCCTTCCAATTCAACACGCCTCAGGAAGCCGACGCGGTGATGGATGGCGCGGTAGGCAAGACGCTGCTGGACAAGCTGTCAACCAAGGGGCTGGTTGGCTTGGGCTATTGGGAGCTTGGCTTCCGCCAACTGACCAACAGCCGTCGCCCGGTTGCGAGCATCGACGACATCGCTGGCCTTAAGATCCGCGTGGTCCAATCGCCGATCTACATCGACCTGTTCAACACGCTGGGCGCCAACGCCGTGCCGCTGCCCTTCCCGGAGGTTTACACCGCGCTGGAAACCAAAACGGTCGATGGACAGGAAAACCCCGCTCCCAGCATCCAGACGGCCAAGCTGAACGAGGTGCAGAAATACCTGACCCTCAGCAATCACATGTACAATCCCCAAGCCGTGCTGGTCGGCGCCAAGTTCTGGAACAAGCTGAACGAGGACGAGCGCAAATTGCTCCGGGAGGCTGCGGCGGAGGCCCGCGATTATGAACGCCAGGTGTCGCGTGAGCAGGCGGGCAAGGCTGTCGAAGAGTTGAAGGCGCGCGGAATGGTCGTCACTGAACTGGCGCCGGCGGAGATTGAAAAGTTCCGCGCGAAGATCCGCCCGGTGGTCGAGAAATTCTCACAGAAGGTTGATCCCGCTCTGATGGCTCAGGCCCAGGCCGCCATCGCCAAGGCGCGCGCCGGTCAGTGAACCGCCCCCGTCGACCGACCCGTTCCAATCCGCCCACCGGCAGAGCGCAACCATGATCGTTGTCTTCGGTTCCATCAACCTTGACCTCATCTTTGCGATGAACGACCTGCCCAGCGCCGGGCAAACTCTGCTGGCGCGGTCGCTGGAGTTGCATCCGGGCGGCAAAGGGGCGAATCAAGCGGTCGCCGCCGCCCGCGACGGCGGCGCCGTGGCGATGGTTGGAGCGGTTGGCGCGGATGGCCTGAAGGATGTCGCTCTGGTCGGCCTGCGTCAGGCCAACGTCGATCTGTCCCGCGTGGCCAACGCCAGCCATGCGACCGGAACCGCCGCCGTCTGCACCGACGCGGCGGGACGCAACCAGATCATTGTCGCGGGCGGAGCCAACCTTCAGGCGCGCGCCAGTCAAGTGGAAGACGCGCTGCTCGCCCCCGACGCCATCCTGGTGGCGCAAATGGAAGCCGACGCCCAGGAAACCGCCGCGCTCATCCTGCGCGCCCGGCGACGTGGCGCGCAGGTCATCCTGAATCTCGCCCCGGCGGCTCCCTTGCCGCAATCGGTCCTGGAGGCCGTTGACATCCTGGTGGTGAACGAGGACGAGGCGCGCTGGTTGGCCGCTCATCTGGGATGCGGCGACGACGCCCCATCGTTGCAAGGTCGAGTGGGCGGCGCGGTGATCCGCACCTTGGGCGGCGACGGCGTTGAATGGTCTTCCGGCGGCGGCTGCGCCCGTCAACCGGCGCCGCCGGTCATCGTTCGCGACACCACCGGAGCCGGCGACTGCTTCGTCGGGGTTTTGGCGGCGGAACTCGACCGTGGCGGGACGCTCGACGCGGCGATCCGCCGCGCAGCCTGCGCCGCCTCGCTGTCCTGCACGCGGGTCGGCGGGCAGAGCAGCGTGCCGACGACGATCGAAATCGACGCCGCGCTTGGCGAAACACCGGATCGCGTCCCCCCTTCATCCCTTTGATCCCGCACCCCCTCCCGATTGGAAGAGCCAACCATGGCGCAGCGCATTGACGGCATCATCCCGGTGATGCTGACCCCCTTCACCGACGACGGCGCGATTGACTATCCGGGGCTGGCCCGACTGACCGAATGGTATCTGGCGAACGGCGCCGACGCTCTGTTCGCCGTCTGCCAATCCAGCGAGATGCAATTTCTGTCGTTGGCGGAGCGGGTTCAACTGGCGAAGTTCGTGGTCGCCACCGTTGGCGGTCGCGCGCCGGTGGTGGTGTCGGGCCACATCAGCGACGATCTCGACGCCCAGGTTGAAGAATTGACGGCGATGGCCGCCACGGGCGGCGACGCGCTGGTTCTGGTGACGAATCACCTTGATCCGGAAAATCAGGGAACGGAGGCGTTTCGCCGCCATCTGACCCATCTGCTGGACCGTCTGCCCCGCAACCTCCCATTGGGGCTGTACGAATGCCCGGCCCCCTTTCGTCGGTTGTTGACCGACGAGGAGTTGCGGCTGTGCATCGACACTGGCCGCTTCGTTTTGCTGAAAGACGTCAGTTGCGACCTGCCGACGGTTCAACGGCGGTTGAAGATCGCCCAGGGATCAGGCTTGGCCATCATCAACGCCAACGCCGCCATTGCGCGCGACGCCATGCGGGCGGGATCGCCCGGCTTCACCGGCGTTTTCACCAACATCCATCCCGACCTCTATCGGTGGATGCGGATGTCGGGGGAACGTCATCCGGCGCTGGCGGACGAGTTGGCGACCTTTCTGGTGGTGGCCGCCGTATCGGAAAGTTTGGGCTATCCGGCCTTCGCCAAGATGTATCACCAACGCGTCGGCACCTTCGATTCGATCCGCTGCCGCGTGATCCAGTACGATGTGCGCGAACGTTTCTGGGCGCTCGACGCGGTGCTCGACAAGGTGATCCAGGGCACGGACCATTTCCGCGCCAGGATCGCCGCGCTGGCGGACGAGGTTCGGGCTTGACCGACCCGTTGGGCGGGACCTGAGGACAAGAAGACCATAGGGAGGGGCGCATGGGTCGGTTGATCGACGGGTATGTCTTCGTTCTGAAGATCGTGATCGTGGTCTGCCTAACCGGCATGCTGGTGTTGGTCTTCGGCAATGTGGTGCTGCGCTATGGCTTCAACAGCGGCATCACGATGTCGGAAGAGCTGTCCCGGCTGCTCTTCGTCTGGATGACCTTCATGGGCGCGGTTGTCGCGTTGCACAAACACGGCCATCTCGGCATGGACAGTCTCGTCGCCGCCCTGCCCAGGGCGGGGCGTCTGATCTGTTTCGTCGCCAGCCATCTGCTGATGATCTACGCGACCGGGCTGCTGCTCAGCGGCAGTTGGGACCAGACGATCATCAATCTGAACGTGGCGGCGCCAGCCACCGGCCTGTCAATGGGCGTCTTTTACGGTTCCGGCGTGGTGTTCGGCGTGTTGGCGCTGGTGATCCTGGCCGTCAACCTCGTCCGCGCGCTGGCTGGGCGTCTCAGCGACAATGAATTGATTATGGTGACGGAGTCCGAAGAGACGATCGACGCCAACCAGCCCCCCGCATCCGGCCGTCACGCCTGACTGCGGCCCGAAGGAGCCCTCCCATGACCGTCATCGTCTTCCTTGGCTCGATGTTGGGGGCCATGGCCATCGGCATGCCGATCGCCTTCGCCCTGTTGCTGTGCGGCGTCGCCCTGATGTTCCATCTGGACATCTTCGACGCGCAGATCGTCGCCCAGAACGTCATCAACGGAGCCGACAGTTTTCCACTGGTCGCCGTGCCCTTTTTCATGTTGGCGGGCGAAGTGATGAACGCTGGCGGCCTGTCCCGGCGCATCGTCGCGGTGGCGATGGCGATGGTCGGCCATGTTCGTGGCGGGCTTGGCTATGTCGCCATTCTCGCCGCCTGCATCATGGCCAGCCTGTCAGGGTCCGCCGTGGCCGACGCCGCCGCCCTGTCGGCGTTGCTGGTGCCGATGATGGTGCGGGCCGGTCATGACAAGGCGCGGTCGGGCGGGTTGATCGCCGCCGCCGGCATCATCGCGCCGATCATTCCACCCAGCATCGGATTCATCATTTTCGGCGTAGCCGCCAACGTTTCCATCACCAAGCTGTTTCTGGCCGGAATCGTTCCGGGGCTGATGCTGGGGTTGGGGCTGGTCATCGCCTGGTGGCTGGTGGTTCGACATGAGGATCTGGCTCCGCCGCCGCGCGCGTCGAAGGCCGAGATCATGATCGCGGTGAAGGATGGCTTCTGGGCGTTGATGCTGCCGGGGATCATCATTTTCGGCCTGAAATTCGGCGTTTTCACCCCGACCGAGGCGGCGGTGGTGGCGGCGGTCTACGCGCTGTTCGTCGCCGTCGTCGTCTATCGCGAGCTGAAGCCGTCCCAACTGTTCGATCTGTTCGCGACGGCGGCGACCACCACGGCGGTGGTGATGTTCCTGGTCGCCGCCGCCATGGTGTCGGCTTGGATGATTACGATCGCCAATCTGCCCGCTCAGGTCAGCGGCCTGCTGGCTCCCTTCATGGACAGCCCGATCCTCTTGATGGCGGCCATCATGGTGCTGGTGGTGATCGTGGGCACAGCAATGGACATGACTCCGACAATTTTGATCCTGACCCCGGTGTTGATGCCGGTCATCAAGCAGGCTGGGATTGATCCTGTGTATTTCGGCGTGCTGTTCATCATCAACAACGCCATCGGCCTCATCACCCCGCCGGTCGGCACCGTGCTGAACGTCGTGGCTGGCGTCTCAAAGCTCAGCATGGGGAGTCTGATCCGTGGCGTTTGGCCCTTTATCATCGCCCAGTTGCTGGTGCTGACCCTGTTGGTGCTGTTCCCGGCCCTGGTGACGGTCCCGGCCCGCTGGTTCGCGGGTTGACGGATCGCTTTGAGATTGAGAAGGACCGACCCCGTCGGTATTGAGTCCACGGTCCTTTTGAGCAAAGACGCCCAGCGAATCTGTTGATGAGGATCGGGAAAAGCCCTGGATCTGTCGCTGTGAACAATCAACCAATTGGCGAATGTCTTTGGCGTGCGGCAGAAGAGATCCTCCCAGCGCCCCCCCTTGCCCGCGCCTGGATCGTGTGAAAACATTGTAACGCATTCCACGTTGTAATCGTTCCAAACGGACGCCATTATCGGAAACGACGAGGCGCGACCTGCTGTTTCCTGTTTGGAGTGGCTGATGCTGGAGCCGTCCGCGATACGCCGGGCCATTGACGAGGTGGAGCTTGCGGTCGAAAACCCACCCGCCGACTGCCCCACTCCCGTCCAAAGCGGGCCTGCGCTGGGAAAACTCTACACCGTTTATGCGCAAAGCGTGCTGAACGCCCACGGAATTATGGCGGATCTCGACGATCTCTGTTGCCAATGCTGCCGGTCCTGCCCACCCGGCGCCTGTTTCCGGGACCGCAACCGAGCCTGAAAAAGGCGAGCGGACCAAGCCTATTTGTCCCCGATAAACCGCACCCAGGGAAAATCCACCCAGTCGAACCAGCGCGCAACGGGCGCCGCGCCGCGCGCCGTCAACGCGTTCAACACGCAAAAGGGCGCGGCCTGGTCCAGCATCCAATAGCCTTCACCCCGCCGCAGCGCGTTGGCGATGTAGGCGGCGGTGAGGGCCAAAAAGGCGCGAGACGCTTCGGTGGGTTGAAACCAAGCGAAACAGACCGTGATTTCCCGCGTCGGCCCCCGCCCCCGACCATCGCGCAACAGCCCGACGTCCGCGCCGCGCAGCCCATCCGACAGGCTGGTCAGATCGGCGCGCAGCGTGCAATCGGCGTCGACATGGACCAGCGGACGGGACTGCCGCGCCAGCAATTGACGCCAGCGCAGAAAGCGGACGCAGGCGTAATAGGTGGTCCGTCTGTGATCGTCCCAGCCGGTGAAATCCAACCGTTCCCGGCTGTAGCCGATGGGCAGGCGGGTCCGCCAGCGCTCAAGCGCCGCTTCGGTTTCCGGCGATGGGTTGACGACATGGACATGCACGCCGCTCCCGCCGTCGGGCGGCAGGGTCGCGGCGACGGACTCCAGCAGATCGCCGACGAAGCGCTGGAAATAGACGTCGTCGCAGGACACCGCGATCAACGGCCCATCCCCCGGCGGCGGCTCGACCATCATCTCCAGGGGCGGAAAATCCGGCAGAAGCGACTCCAGCGTCGGCAAACGGTCCAACATCCCCCGGTCGCTCCGAATCAGCGACCAGACGCGCAACTCGAAATCCGCAGCCCGTTCGTCGGCGGTGAAACGACGACCGACGCGGCGCATCCAACGCGCGCCCAGATCGCTGCGGCCTTTTCGATAGAAATGATAGGCGATCGCCGCCGCCGCGTGGGTGTCGCGTGGGTCGCGCCGCAACGCCTGCGGCGCGGCGCGGGCCGCCGCCGCGACCAGCTCATCATCGGCCAGCCCCGCCTGCAACAGCTTCAACGCCGCGCCCAGCAGCGCCGCGCCCGCCGCCGGGTGATCGGGACGAACCGCCAAGGCGCGGCGCAGCCAGACCAAACCGCGCGCCAGCTTCGCCCGATCCAGCGGTCGCCCGGCCACCACCGGCTGATCCATCCCGGCCTCGCTCAACAGGCGAACGGCCAGATTGTGCAGCGCGTCGGCAAAGGCCGGCTCCAACGCCGCCGCCTGCCGCCGCAAGCGCGCGGCGGCGGCCAGACGGCCCAACGCCGCCAGCGCGTTGGCCCGGTTGACGCGCGGCTCCGCCGCCTCGGGCCGCTGGGCGATGGCTTGGGCGAAGGCGTCGGCGGCATCGGCGGTTCGCTCCAGGGTCCGCAAGGCCATGCCCAGATTGTTCCAGGCCTGCGGGTAAACGGCCCGCTGGGCCAGCGCCTGCCGGTACGACTCCGCCGCCGCCGCCGCATCCCGGCGCTCCAGCCACAGATTCCCCAGATTGTAGGCGGCTTCGGCCAAGCCCGGTTCCAACCGCAGGGCGCGGGCGAAAAACGCCGCCGCCCGCTCCGTCGCGCCGACCGACCGCAGGGTCAGGGCCAGATCGCTCAAGAAATCCCCGTCGCTGGGCCGCGTGGCGACGGCCAAGCGCAAGCGGCGCAGGGCCAGCGCCGCCCGCCCGCTCTGCCCGTCCAACACGCCCAGCAGATGCAGCGCGTCGGGCTGGTCCGGCACGGCCCGCAGGATGCTATGATACAGCGCCTCGGCCCGATCCAGGCGGCCCGCCTGATGGTGGTCGACCGCAGCGGCCAGGGCGTCGCGAAGTGAAACCATGCCGCCTGTCTACACGCAGGCCAGAGAACGAGCAAGAATCGCCATGACCGCGCCCGCCCCCGATTTCGGCCCCGGCCCTCTGGTCAGCGTCGTCACGCCAAGCTGGCGGCGCGAAGACTGCCTGCCCCGGCTGCACGCCTGCCTGCGGGCGCAGACCCACGCGAACATCGAATGGTTGGTGTTCGACGACAGCCCGCTCCCGTCGGCCTATCTCCAGCCCTTGGCCAGCCCGCGCCTGAAATATTTCTATTCGTCGAGCCGCTACGCCATCGGCGAAAAGCGCAACATTCTGGCCGAGCACGCCAGCGGCGCCGTCATCCTCCACATGGACGACGATGATTTCTACGCGCCCGGCTACGTCGCCCGCATGCTGTCCTGGCTGGACCAGGGCTATGATTTGGTCAAGCTGTCGGGCTGGTTCCTGCACAGCGCCATCCATGGCCGCTTCGGCTATTGGGACACGGCGCGCGGCGGGTCGCATCACCGCTGGGGCCGCAGCGCCTGCGCCTATGTCGAGGCGCCCGACGCTCCGGCGTCCGCCGACAATCTGGACGGTTACGGTTTTTCCTACGCCTACCGCCGCGCGGTGTGGGAAGCCGGGCGCTTTCCGCCGATCAACGCCTGCGAAGACGCCCCCTTCGTCAAGGCCGCGCGCGAACGGTTCCGCGTCGGCGCCTTTCCCGACTCCGAAGGGCTGTGCCTGCACACGCTGCACGCGCGCAGCACCAGCCTGTGCCTGCCGCAATATGAATTGCCGACGCTGCTGCTGGAACGCCTGTTCGGCCCGACCATCACGGCCTACACCAGCGGCTGAAGCGTCAGATTTGCACGTCCAGGAACATGCCGCGTCGGTAATTGCGCGGCAGAGTCAAAATGCCGTTGACCACCAAAGCGGCCAATTCGCGGATGCTGGGAATGCGCTGACGGCCCTGGCCGACGCCCTCGGCGCGGGCCGCCAACCCAACCGGCCCGCCGGACCCGACCCGCCCGCCGCCGGGATCCGAACGGATCGCCTCGTTGGAACGGTCGCCTGTGCGTCGTGTTTCAACCATGGCCCCAATCTACCAGAACCGCCGAACCCCGGCAAGCTGAGCACGGCAAGCGGCAGGGCAACGAACTCAGGTTAATGAGGTTTACGGCTTGCGCTTGGCGTGATTCTCTGAGACTTCCCAGCCCGGAGCCACCCGATGCCGTTTGGAGAGAGGTCGCGCCTACGGGCGTTGCTTGAGCATTTTTCGGAGATCGAAGACCCTCGCGAAGCGTGGAAGGTGGCGCACCCATTGCCGGAGGTGTTGTTGCTGGTGGTGTGCGGCACGATCGCCGATTGCGACGACTATGAGCACATCGCGGCCTGTGGAGACGCGCATCTTGGGTTCCTGCGCGAGATGCTGCCCTATCACCACGGCGTTCCCGGCGGTCGTTGGCTCACCCTGCTGATGAACCGGATCGATCCTGGTCTGTTTTCGGCCTGCTTCACCGCCTGGGTGCGGGAGACGTGGCCGGATCGACCGGATTTCGTCGCCATCGACGGCAAGACCTCCCGTCGCAGCCATGATCGCAGCGGCGGCAAGCCGCCGCTTCATCTGGTCTCGGCCTTCGCCACCACCGCCCGTCTGGTTTTGGGGCAAGAGGCGGTTTCCGACAAATCCAACGAAACCAGCGCCATTCCGCTGCTTCTGCAACGCCTTGCCGCCAATGGCGGCCTGAAAGGAGCGACCGTCTCCATCGACGCCATCGCCTGCAACGCCACCATCGCCACCGCCATCAAGGAGGCGGGGGCCGACTATCTGCTGGCGGTGAAAGCCAACCAACCGACCCTGCGCGCCGAAATCGAAGCCTGTTTCACCGCCGCCCCAGCCGGGATCGTCGAGACCGTCACAGAGTGGGACAAGGGGCACGGTCGCATTGAGGAGCGCGCCGTGACCGTCAGCCACGAGGCCGATTGGCTCAATGGCGACCGCCGCTTTCCCGGTGAACTCCGTCTCCCCGGCGTGGCGACGATCATTGAAGTGCGCTCCAAAACCGAACTCAAAGACCGATGCCGCACGGACACCCGTTACTACATCTCCTCCGCCAACCTCACCGCTGAAGCCGCAGCCACAGCCGTCCGAGGCCATTGGGGCATCGAAAACAGCCTCCACTGGGTTCTCGACGTGGTCTTCAGCGAGGACCAAGCCCGCCTGCGCACAGGTCATGGAGCCAAAAACATGGCCGTCGTCAGGCACTTCGCCATCAACCTCGTCCGCGCCGTCACCGACAAAAAATCCCTCAAACTCAGGCGCAAGGCCGCAGGATGGGACACCCGATACATGAAGGCCATCCTCGACCTACCACCCCGTTAACCTGGATTCGTTGCCCTGCGGCAAGCTGGGCGCCGACGCGGATTCACCCCTCGCCCTGCGTCACCCGCTGGGCGCGCTGTCGGGTGTCGTCGGTCAGGGCGGCCAGACCGCGCATGGTGGCGGCGATTTCTTCGCTGGCCGAGGCGTTGGCGTGGGAAATGTGGGACAACTCCATCAGCGTCTCTTCGATGGCGTCCACGCTTAGGCGCTGGCGCTCCACCTCGTCCACGATGGTCTGCGACAGGCGGTCCGTCTCGGCGATGGTGGCCGAGACCTCTTGCATGCGCTGGCCGACCGCCGCCGCGACCTCCAGACCGCGCGCGATCCGTTCGTGGCTGCGGCGGGCCAGACCGGCGATTTCCTGCGCCAACCCCAAAGTCTGCTGCGCCAGGGCGCCGACCGCCCCCGCCACCACGGAAAAGCCGCGCCCATGCTCGCCCGCCCGCGACGCCTCAATCGAGGCGTTCAGCGACAGAATGTTGGAATGGGCCGCCAGTTTGCTGATGGCGACGGTCACACGGTTGATTTCGTTGCTCATCTCGGCGATTTCGCGAACCGCCTCGGCCATCGCGCCGATGTCGGCCAAACTCTCCTCCAGCCGGTCGGCGGAATCGCGCGAACGCTCCTGCCCGGTGCGCGACACGGCGGCAACCGCCGTCATCGCCTCGCGCGTGTCCAGGAAGGACCGGCGCAACCGCTCCACCGAGTTCATCTGGCCATGCGCCCCGTCCGACACCTGGGCGATGGCGGCGGCGGCCTGCCCGGTGGCGATGGACACCTGCATGGTCGCCTGCACCACCGTGTCGGACAGCGAACGGGTGTCCTCCAACGCCTTTTTGAAGCGCTGCATCGCCTTGCCCAGATCGGCCACCTCATCGTCGAAGCGGGTTTGCGGCACCGACACGGTGACGTCGCCATCGGCCAAACGGCCCAGCGCCTCCGTCATCCGGCGCAACGGCAGGATCACGCCCAGCCGGACAATCGCCACCACCACCGCAAAGGCCAGCAGCGACAAACCGCCCGCAATGGCGCCGATGCGCAGGCGTTCGCGATTCAGCCGATTGACTCGCGCCTCCACCACATCAATGAACTGACTGTTGGCGGCGCTGTAAAAATGATCGATGGCGTCAAAGGTCGCGGCGAGCAGCTCCGGTTTGTTGTCTCCATTGTCCAGCATGGTCAAGGCGTGGCCCATCATCAGGCCAAAGGGCTGAAAGGTTTCGTTCAGCGTGTCCGCCATCGCCGGATTGCCCAGCGGTCCGGTGGCCGACGCGATCGCCTCCTCGATGTCTTGCAACAGGCTCTCGATCCGACCGCTGAGCAGCTCGCTTTTCCCGCGCGCCGTCTCCTTGTCCTGAACGTCGGCGTTTTCCCCGCCGCGCAGCTCGATCAACAACTCCCGCAGATCGGCCAAACGCAAAACAAACACGTCCCCCAGATAGAAGGAGGCCATTTCCGGATCCAGCGGAATGCCGGAATGGTTGGCGACCAATTGCGCCAATTTGCGCAAGGCCCGCCGCGCCTCGACCTTCATCGGGCTGCGGTCCTTGGCGCGGACCAGCGCCTCGACCTCCACAGACAGATCGTCGGCGCCCAGAATGGCGCCGTAACGCTCCCGCAACTCCACCAGGCTTTGGGCCAAGCCGCCGCTGTCAAGCCGCTCCCGCAGCACCAACGACCGGCTGATCGCCGCGTGCACCTTGTCGATGCCGCGCAGATACGCCGCCCCGTCGGCCTCCCAGCGGGCTTGCGCGATCAACACGCCTTTGGCCTCGTTCTGACTCCACAGGCCATAGCCGATGGGAATCAGGAACAAGCAGGCGGCCAACCCAAGGCGGGTCGCGATGCTCAAACGGCGGAGCATGGGTCCTCCCTTTCACCGCTGCGGCGGTCCGGGTTGGTGTGAGGGAGCGGTTCCAACCAGTCAACCGCGCGGGCGAACAGGGCCGGGGTGTCGAGCGCGAACATGACGCTGCCCGCGCCGATCACCGCCGCCCCGGCGATCAACGCGTTTCCTTCGATCAACGGGTGGAGGCGTTTGAAGAACACCTCGCGCCGCACCGCCAGCCGGTCGATCATCAACCCGATCTGCGCGTCGCCGTCGTCGGCCACCACCACGGTGCGGCGAACGGTCGGCGCGTCGGCGGACGGCGCGCGCAGCCCCAGCAGCGCGCCCAGATCGACCACCGGCAGGAAACGCCCGCGCAAGGACAGGCTGAGCCGCCGTCCGATCCGGCGCAGCCGATCCGGCGTCACCTCCACCACCTCGCGCACCGAGCGTTCATGGATGGCCACCATCTGCCCGGCGACCTCGGCGGTCAAAACCCGCTGCATGGCGGCGGACACCGGAAATTCGATGGTCATGCGGGTGCCAAGACCGGGGCGGCTGTCGATGGCGAGATGGCCGCCCAGCTTCTTGATCGCCGTCAGCACGATGTCCATGCCGACGCCGCGCCCAGAGGTCGCCGTCACCTCGTCACGGGTGGAAAAGCCCGGCAGCAGGATCAGATTCAGCGCCTCGCCGTCGGGCAGGGCGGCGGCGGCCGCCGCGCCGATCAATCCCTTCGACACCGCCTTGTCGCGGACGCGGGCGACGTCGATGCCGCCGCCGTCATCCTCCACCTCGACAATCGCCAAGCTGGCGGTTTGCCGGGCGCGGATGCGGATGGAGCCTTGCGCCGGTTTCCCCGCCGCCGCGCGCCGTTCGGGCGATTCGATGCCGTGATCGACGCTGTTGCGGACGATGTGGGTCAGGGGATCGACCAGCATTTCGATCATCGCCTTGTCGACCTGGACGTCCTCGCCCGCCGTGGTCAAGGCGACCTCCTTGCCGACCAGCACGGCGGTGTCGCGGATCGGGCGCAGCAGCCGGGTGAACAGCGTGCCGATGGGCACCACGCGCAGGGCGATGGCCCCCTCGTACAATTGCCGCACCGCGCGGTCGAGCCGCCGCATCTCGTCGTAGGTCGCGCGGGCCGCCGGGTTGGTCGGGCGCGCCCCCTCCTCCCCCAAACTGAGCGACAGGGCGGTCAGGCCAAGCCGCAATTCGCCGATCACGTCCATGAAACCGTCGATGGCGGCGCTCGGCACCCGAACCATCGCGTCGGCGGGGCGCGGCGCGGCGGGGGTGGCCGCAGAGCCAGACGGCGCGGCGGCGGACGCGACCGGCGGCGCGGCCTCAAGGTTGGGCGACGCCGAAACCGAAGCCGGAGGAGGAACCGGCGCCACGGAAGCGGGGGCGCCGCCAATCTCGTCGCCCGGCGCGGCGTTGGCGTTGGTTCGGTGGATGGAGCGCAGGCAGGCGCGACCCGGATCGAGATCCGCCAGTTCGCGGGCGAAGCCGGTCGGATCGCCGCGAACCGCCACCACATACTCGAACATCCCGCCGCGCAGATCCAGGCGTGAACGGTTGTAGAGGCAGCGTTCCAGCCGCAACCGTTCGGTCACGGCCTCGGCCGCCGCCGGGTCATGCTCCAGATCCAGCAGAACCAGCAGCAGCGCGTCGCCGTCGGTCTCGGCGACCGCCATCCGCATCAGGATGTCGGCGGGCCAGGCGTGAGCGTGCTCCACCGGCGAGGCCACCGGGGCGTCTTCAGCGACCGCCCCCTCGGCCCCCAGCCAGCGGTCGCGCAGCGCGGTGATCTCGTCGCGCGGAATCTCCATGCCGGAGCTGACCGAAATGCCGGTCAAGGCGCAGAGATCAGCCAGATCATCGACGTCCGGCGTTTCCTCCCCACGCAACAGGCGGGCGGCGATCAGATCGGCCAGCTCCGCCCCGGCCTCGACCTCCAGCCCGACGAACAGGCGGGCGGCGTGCAGCCAGACGGCGGGGTTTTCGGGAGTGGATTTCAGCGCGCCCGCATGCTCCAGCAGCAGGTCGGCGAACAGCGACTCCAGCGCCGCCGACAGGGCGAAGGCCCCGACGCTCTGGCCGCTGGCGCTTTCCGCCCCGCGCAGCCGCAGCACCAAATCCAACCAGCCCCAGCGCCCGGCGGCCCCACCGGCCAGCCGCAAGGCGGCGCCGACGATTCCATGCAGTTCGGCGGGTTCCGCCGCCTCGGCCAGCGCCAGCGCCGCGTCGCCCGGATCCTCGGCGTCAATCGCGCCGATCAAGCCCAGAACCGCGTCCTGAATCGCTTCCAACACCGAAGGATCAACCGTCAACGCCGGAGCGGCGGGCGGGCGTTCCGGGGCGGCGACCGGGTTCGGGACGGGAAGCGACGCCGACGCGACCGATGCGACCGGAGCGGCGGGAGCCGTCGGTGCGGCGGCGGGCGCGCCGCCGGTCAAATGGCTTTTCAGCCGGGCGACGATGGCGCCGTTCACCGGCTGGTCGGTGCGCGTCGCCATGGCGGTGTCTTGCAGGCGGCGCATCTCGTCCACCGCCTCCAGCAGGGCGCTGACCAGATCGGTGCTGAGCGTCGTCTTGCCCGCGCGGACCAGATGCAGCACGTCTTCCGCCGCGTGCGCCACCGTTTCGATGCAGCGCAGCGCCAGCGCCGCCGAACCGCCCTTGACCGAATGGAAGGCGCGAAACAATTCGTCCACCCGCGCCGGATCGACCGGGCTGGCGGCCAAAATGCTTTCGATGGCGGCGAGATACTCGTCAAGCTCCGCGCCGAACAGCGACCAGAATTCCTCAATGGGATCGTCCAGGTCGCTCATCCCTCTCTCCCCGCCAGGGCGGCCAGCCGTCGACCAAGCGCCGCCGGTTCGGCCACCTCGCTCGCCAGCCCGGCCTCGATGGCCGAACGCGGCATTCCCCAGATCACGGCGGTGGTCGGATCCTGGACCAGCACCGGCGCGCCGCGTTGGGCCAGCGCGCGGGCGCCGTCGCAACCGTCGCTGCCCATCCCGGTCAGGATCACCCCCACCGGACGCCGCGCCGTCAAGGCGGCGGAGCGGAACAAAATATCGGCGTTCGGGCGGTAGACCGCGCTGCCGCCATCCAACAGCCGCAAGGCGAAGACGTTGGGGCGCACGCGCGCCACCTCGCCGTTGCGCCCGCCGGGCAGCAGATAGACGGTGTTGGCGGTCAACTCCTTGCCGTCTTCCGCCTCGACCACCGCGACGCCCAGCGTCGAGGCCAGCGAATCGGCCAAGCTGCGGCTGAACACCGCCGGAATGTGCTGAGCGATGACGATGGGAGCGGAAAAGGGGCAAAGCGGGCGCAGGAAATTCGGCAAGGTTTGCGGTCCGCCGGTTGAGGCCGCCACCACCACCAGATCAGGGGCGCCAACCACGGTGACGTTGCGAAGCGGCGACGGCGCAGTCTGCGCCGGGGCGGCGATCCTGCCGTCGCTGACCGGCGGCGACGCGGACGCGCGCGGACGCGCCGCCGTCCCGCCAACCGTCGGAGCCGTTGGCTCCGCTGGGCGCGGCTTGGACGGCGGGCGGTCGCGGCCCGTCAGAATGGCGGCGGCCACCGCCAGCTTGCTGCGCAGCAGTTCGCCGACCTGGGCCAGATCGGTTTTGAAATGCTCCGACGCCTTCGGCACAAAATCGATGGCCCCAGCGCTGAGCGCCGACAGGGTCAAGGCGGCGCCCTGGGTGGTGAAGGCGCTGACCATGATGACCACCGGGGCGCCGCCGGGTGGCGGCCGCACCCGCTTCAGCACGCCGATGCCGTCCAGGCCGGGCATGTCGAGATCCAGCGTCACCACGTCGGGCCGCAGGTTGCGGATCGCCTCGACCCCGGCCAAGCCGTCATTGGCCTCGCCCACCACGGTGAAGCCCGGCGTGTGGCCGACGATGTGGCGCAGCGAGGCCCGCATGAAAGCGGAATCGTCGATGATGAGAACGCGCAAAGCTTTCGGATTTGGCGGCGTCAGCATCAGGCCCCCGTCCGCCGCGCCGTGTCGGCGTTGACCAGATCGCGCAACAGCGCCTCGCCGGTGATGACGGAATAGGCTTGATCGTCCCGGCGGCCAATCCCGTCAACGCCGGGCGACGGGAACCATTCCGGTTCCGTCACATCCCGGCGCAACGGCAGGGGGCGGAGGATTTCATCCACCCGCAAGGCCAACGACCCGACCGACGACGACAGAACGACGAAATCGGCGCGTTCGGGCAGGTTCTCCGGCTCCGCCAGATCCAGCACGGGCACCACCGCGCCGATCACCTCGACCGCGCAGCGGATGCGGCCCAGCGCGCCCGGCACCCGGAACAGGCGCTGGCGGTAGAGAATGCGGCGGACGTCGGCGTAGCTGGCGGCGAAGGAGCGCCCGGCGATGGTGAAGATCAGATGCATCGGCCCGACGGACTCGTCGTTCGCCTCGGTCGCCACGCCGTTGGACGGCCCGCCGCTCGCGGCGGAAGGCGGCGCGACCGGGGCCGACGGCACGTCGCCGATTCCATCGGCGCCCAGCACGAAGGCCCGCCCGATTCCGTCGATCACGGCGGCGGAGCGGCATATCCGACCCGGCGGAATCCAGGGCGCCGGCCCGAAGGCCGTCGGGTTGCGGAATCCCAGAACGCTGTCGGCCAGCAGACCGACGGTTCCCGCCGGACCATGCAGCAAAATCACGTCGCCCCGACGTTCCGGCGGTTGATCGAACAGATTGGCCGGATCGACCACCGGGATGAAACAGCCATTGTGCAGCAGCACCGCCGCCACCAGCGGCGTCGGATAACCAGGTTGATCGAGCGCAGGCTCCTCGACGATCTCCAGCACGTCGGCGGTTGGGCAGCAATAGGTCTGCCCGCGCCGGTCGAACACCAGGACCGGCGTCAGCGCGGGGCCGTCTTGTCCGGTTGCGTCCATGTCAGCGGCCTGCCGGACGGTCATCGGCGTTCCCCTTGACGAACAGCCCGGTTCCGTTGCGGAACAGGGGGTGAAAGCCAAACTGTTGCGGGTCGGCGGGCGGCGCGCTGTCTCCTGGCCCCAGCAGCAGCAGCCCACCCGGACGCACCGCCGCGCTCAACGCGGCGAAAGCGGTTTGGCGCGCGGCGTCATCCATATAAATCAGCACGTTGCGGCAGACCACCGCGTCGAAGAACAGCGGCGCGGGCGGCATCTTGAGGATGTTGTGCTCGGCGAAGCGGACCACGGCGCGGATCGGGTCGGCGACGCGGCGGCGGCCATCCTCCATCAGCGGCAAATCGGCCTCGTCCTCCGCTCCCACCTGACGGCAGGGCGACATCGGGCCGGTGCGGTACACGCCCTCGCGCGCCACCGCCAAGGCTGAACGGGAAATGTCGGTGCCCAGCACGCTGACGCTTTGGCCCAGACGGCGCAGCGTGATCGCCAACGAATAGGCCTCTTCCCCGGTGGCGCAGCCCGCCGACCACAGGGCGAGCGTCGCGTCGGACCGCGCGCCGCCGCTGGCGTCGCACAGCAGGGTTCCCATCAACGCCAGTTGGCGGTGGTCGCGGAAGAAATAGGTTTCCCGGTTGGTCGCGCCGTCGATCAACCGGGCGACCAGCGCGTCGCGCTCCACCCCGTTGGCGAGCGCCGCGCCCGGCGGCAGATGGTCGCAAGCGTCAATCAAACGGGCGCCGACCGGCCCGGCGGGGTTGGCGCCGATCAGACGACAGGTGTCGAGCGCCAAGGACGAGGCGACGTTGGAAGGACGCGCGGGCGGTGGATCCAGCGGCGGCAGAGCGGCCATCAGCCCTCCTCGGGCGGGGCCAGAGCCGCCCGCATCGCGGACAGGATGGCCCGCCCGCTGACCTCGACCAGATCGGCGCTGACCGCGCCCGACGGTTTGGCGACGACGGCGGCGGCCCCGGCCATCAGGCAGGCGCGGCGTTCCGCCGATCCCGGCCCGGCGATGGACGACACCACCACCACCATCGCGTCGCTGACCGCGCGGATGGCGGGCAACGCCTCCAACCCGCCCATCACCGGCATTTCCAAATCCAGCAGACACAGATCGGGCCGCAATTCCCGCGCCTGTTCAATCGCCGCGCGCCCATCCGCCGCCGTGCCGACCACCTGCCAACGCGCCGCCCCGTCGGCGGCTCGATCACCGTCCAACAGGCGGGACAGCAGGCTGCGCATCATCGACGAATCGTCGGCGATCAGCACGCTTGGCGCGACGGTCCCCGGCATCACGCCGCCTTGTCCGAATCGTCGTCGGCCGCGTCGTCGTCCACATCAGTGACCACCCCGCCGTCGGTCGCCGCCGGATCCGACGCCTTGCGCCGCCGCCCGGATTCGGCCATTCGCCGCGTGCTGTCGGCCAGCCGCGTCAACTCCACCATGGTGGCGGAGATTTCTTCGCAGGCGGTGGCGTTGGCGTTGGCGGTTTCGGTCAGGCGCTGCAAGCTCGCCTCGATCTGCTGGAGCACCGCGCCCTGCTCCTCCATCGATTTGGCGATGTCTTCGGACAGGCTGTCGGTCTCGTTGATCGAACCGGCGACGCTGTTCATCACCCCGCCGACCTCGGTGGCGATGCTGACGCCGTTTTGGATGCGCTCGCCGCTGTCGGCGGCCAACAAGGCGATCTCCTGGGCCAGATCGGCGGTTTGCTGGGCCAGATTGCCGACCTCTTCGGCGACCACGGAAAAGCCGCGCCCATGCTCGCCCGCCCGCGCCGCCTCGATGGCGGCGTTCAGCGACAGGATGTTGGAGCGGGTGGCCAGTTCGCTGATGCTCTGGGTGATGGCGTTGATGCGGGCGCTGGTGACGGCGATTTCCTGAACCGCGCCGGTCATCGCCGTCATCTGGGTCAGCCCCCCGGCAAGCTGGGTCGCCGCCTTGCGCGAGCAATGCTTGGCCGACAGGCTGACCGAGGCGATGGTGCCGATGATCGCCGTGGTGCGCGACACCGAATTGGTGATCGCCTCGACCGACTGCATCTGGCGCTGGGAGCCGCCGGACACCTGCTCGACCGCCGCCGCCGCCTGGCTGGTCGCGGCGGCCACCTGTTCGGCGGTGGATTGGGTGCGGCGGGCCAACTCGTCCGATCCGCGCAGCGTGTCCTTCAAAAGCTGAACGGCCCGCGCGATCTCGCCGATCTCGTCGCGCCGATCCAGCCCGCGCACCCGGCGGTCAAGGTTGCCGCCCAACAGCGCCTTGGCGGTGCCGATCAATGTGTGCAGCGGTCGCACCACCGTCAGCCGCAGCAACAGAAACGCGAAGAGGAAGGCCCCGGCCAGCGCCAAACCGACAACCCGCACCACCATGCCGCTGGCGGCGTCGGAATTGGCCGACGTCGCGCGGGCTTGATTCCGGGCCTGTTCCTGCGCCTGTTCGATCAGCCGGGTCATCATGCCGTCGAACTCTTCGACCGAAGAGGTCACGGCGCGGCCAAGGTCGCGCAGCGAGTCGGGCGGCGCTCCGGCGGTCTGAGCGAATTTTGCGGCGACCAGAATGTCGATGCGCTGACTCAATCGGTCAAACCCCTCGCGCGCCACCTTCAATTCCCGCGACAGGCTGGGCAGGTTGCGTTCAGCCTCCGTCATCTGGGTGATGAAGGCGATGGCCTCCTCCTTCAAACGTCCGGTGGTCTGGCGGGCGCGCAGGCCGCTCGGCTCGCTCAGCGTCTCGAAGGTCAGGCGGACGGCGTTCATCGCGGTCGCCCGCGCCCGCGCCATCCAGACGATGCCAACCGCGTCGTGGTCGATCAGGCTGATGAGTTCGCTTTCGGTTTCGTCCTGGATCTTGTTGATCCGGTCAATCCCGACGAACACGACCACCGCCAGCACGGTGAGGATCAGCAGAACCTTGCCGATCAGCGGCACAGACAGGGCCGGTTTCATCGCCATCCCCCCAATAAAATCAGGTCAGTTTGCCAAGGGCCGCTTCGACCCGAACCTTCAGATCCTTGACCGCCACCGGCTTGCGCAGGAACAGCCGGACCCCGGCGGCGATCGCCGTCTTGACCGAGCTTTCCTCGGCGTTGCCCGTCACCATGATGATCGGCAGCTTGGCGGTTTTCGGGTTGCCGCGCAGCATCTTGAACAGCGTCAGGCCATCGGTGCCGGGCATGTTCCAATCCAGCGTCATCAGATCAAATTCCGTGGTCAACACGGCGTCGATCGCCGCCACCGCCGACGTGCATTCGGTGACGTTGCGCACGCCCAGTTGCGAAAACGCGTAGCGATGCAGGCGGAGCATGCTGTCCTGGTCATCGACGCAGATGACCTTGAGTTGATCGGCCCGAGGCATTCCTTGCCCTTTCGGTGCGAAGATTGGCGAGATGGCGCAATGTCTCTAAAGACACGGGAAATCTTAATAAAATGCGAAACACTTGGCGCCAGGACTGCGGTAAATTCATACAGAATGTGACATGACATGATGTTGCGCGCGCCGGGCAAGATCCCGATCACGGCGGCAACCAACTGACCATCCAGGTGTCGAACCCCTGCGCCTCGGCCTCTTTGGCCAAGCGTTTTGCGTGCGTCGCGTCCTCTTGCGGCCCCAGCGTCACCGTCATCCAGCCCGTCGCGTCGGGCGGATCGGTGACGACGACAACGGGAGTGAAGCCTTTGGCCGACACCGCGCTGGACAAGGCTCCGGCGCGGGATTCAACCAAGAAGCGCCCAACTGCCACCGAATAAACCATCGGCGGGACCGGTTCTTTGACGGCGGCGGGGACGGGCGGCGGCGGAACGGCGGCGGCGGCCTGCCCTGAATCGGCGGGCGCAAGGATCGGCGCGGCGGGCGGCGCGTTGGCGGCTTGCTCCAACAACGGCCCGCGCAGTTCCGAGTTGGGCGGAGCGGATGGCGGCTCGCCAAAACCGAACCCTTTGACCTTCACCAGCTTGATCGCGGGCTCCGCCGCGCCGCTGGAACTCGGGGCGCTGGAACTGGGTGCGCTGGGGCTTGATGGGGCGGCAGGCGCGGCGGAGGAAGGGACCGCCGCCGGAGCGACGGGGACTGGCGCGGGCGTGGCGGCGGGAGCCGGGGACGTTGGCGCCGGAGCCGGAGCCGCCGCTGGCGGTACGGTGACGGGCGGCGACGCGAGAGACGGCTTGGTCGCGAGCGGCGCATCTGGGACGCCCACCAGATTGGCGCCGACCACCAGACCGAACAGGAAGGTCAGCAGGCCAAACAGCAACACGGCCCCGACGAGGAGCGGCAGAGAACTGCGCAGCGCCGCCATTCATCGCCCCTTCGCGGCGGTGGTGGGCGTCGGAGCCACTGACGGCGCGACCGGCGCCGATGCGGGCGCAGCCGACTCGGCGCGTGATGGGCGAACCAATGGCGCTACGGGTTTGGCGGCCAACGCCGCGTCCGCTGAAGCGGTTTTTCCCGCTTCCCTGTCGCCCGTTGCGGGCGACGGCGGTTGCAGTCGGGCCGCCTGCGGCTTCTCCGGCGCGACCGAGGCGCGCTGGTCGCTGAACATGCCGCGCTGCAAGCCAACCCCGCCCATCTGCAACTTCTGCCAGGGAATGAAGCGCTCGTCGGGCAATTGCGCCTGCTGGCGGAAGGCGGCCATCGGCTGATAGGTGCCGGAATAATTGCTCCACCAATCAAGCTTGCCGCCGTCGAATCGCACGGTCCCGGCGTAGAGCACCGGACGCCCAGCCGCCAAACCGGCGTGACCGCTGCGGGCGGACACATAGGTGTGTTGGTCGTTCCGGGTGTTGCCCTGCACCCGAACGAAATTGTAGGTGCCGTTGGGCCGGGTGCGCAGATTGCGTTCGGCGCTGCTCAACAAAAACTCGTCGCCCTGACTCCGCAGCAACTCATCCCCGACGCTCGCCCGCTCGCTCTTGCCCGCGCGCAGCGGCGTGAAGGTGGCCATCCGCTGCACGGTCGCGCCCCCCCCAGAGGCGGGCCAGCGCGTTGGCGGCGGGGCGAAGCGTTTGGGTGGACTGGACATGCGGAACCCAGCGATGGGAAACTCACCCCAGTATAGCGAAACCCCCTTCCACTGCAACTTGGAGAGAGAACCCGCCTACGGGCGTTGCTTGAGCATTTTTCGGAGATCGAAGACCGGCGCGAAGCGTGGAGGGTGGCGCATCCATTGCCGGAGGTGTTGTTGCTGGTGGCGTGCGGCATGATCGCCGATTGCGACGGCTATGAGCACGTCGCGGCCTGGGGAGACGCGCATCTCAACCGACCCTGCGCGCCAAAATCGAAGCCTGTTTCACCGCCGCCCCAGCCGGGATCGTCGATACCGTCACAGAGTGGGACAAGGGGCATGGCCGCATCGAGGATGCGCGCCGTAACCATTGGGGCATCGAAAACCGCCCGCATTGGATTCTCGACGTGCTCTTCAACGAAGACCAAGCCCGCCTGCGCGCCGGACATGGAGCCAAAAACATGGTCGTCGTCAGGCGCTTCGCCATCAACCTCGTCCGCGCCGTCGCCGACAAGAAATCGCTCAAACTCAGGCGAAAGGCCGCAGGATGGGACCTCCGACACATGAAGGCGATCCTCGGCCTACAACCCCGTTAACCTGACTTCGTTGCCCCAAGCACCTCACCCCGCCGCGCCGACGGGCGGCGCCAGAGTCAAGCGGTGGTCGGCCATACCCGCCGCCAAGGCGGGATCGTGCGTCACCATCAGCATGGCCAGCCCCTGATCGCGAACCAGCCCGCGCAGCAGCCCCATCACGTCGGCCTGAGTCAGGGGATCCAGGCGGGACGTCGCCTCGTCGGCGAACAGGAAACAGGGATCGAGCAGCAAGGCCCGCGCCAGGGCGACCCGTTGCAACTCGCCGCCGGACACGGCGGCGGGGCGACGATCCAACAACGCCTCGTCCAGCCCCATCCGCTCCAGCAGCGCCCGCGCCGCCGCCCAGTTCAGCCGGTGACGGCGGCACAGGTCGGTCAGGCCGACGCGCAGGCTGACCGAGGGGGCGAAAGCGGCGATGGGATCCTGATGAAGCTTTTGATAGCGCAACGGGTTGGGGTCGCTGCGGCGAACCCGCCCGGCGCCGGGCGGCGGCAGCCCGAGCAAAAGATTGCCCAAACTGGTCTTGCCGCAGCCGCTGGGACCGGACACCGCCACCACGCGGCCCGGCGACAGAGTCAGATCGACGCCCGAAAACAGAGTGCGCCCGCCCCGCGTCAGCGCCACCCCCTCGGCCTCCAGCACCGGCGGCGCGGCGGTTTGGCCGTTGGCCGCGGCCGGTCGCCAACGGGCGGGGTCCGCCGCCATGAGCCGCCGTGTGTAGGCGTGCGTCGGCGCGTCGAGCAGGGCCGCCGTTTCGCCCTCCTCCACCACCGCGCCGCGCAGCATCACCATCATCCGCCCGCCCAGCCGCCGGGCGAGGGCGACGTCGTGGGTGATGACCATCACCGCCGCCCCCTGCGCCGCCGCGCCGAGAAGCTGCGCGGCGATGGAGTCGCGCCGGTCGGCGTCCAGCCCCTTGGTCGGTTCGTCGGCGATCAGCGCCGCTGGGCCGGTGATGGTGGCCGCCGCGAAGGCCACGCGCTGGGCCATGCCGCCCGACAGTTGGAACGGATAGCGCCGCTCCGCCCCGGCCAGCCCGAGCCGATCCAGCAACCCGCCCGCCTGCCGCGACGCCGCGCGCCAGCCGCTCCGCCCCAGCAGGACCGGAGCCAAGGCCACCTGTTTGCCGACGCGCATCGTCGGATCCAGGGCGTTCCATGGCTCTTGCGGCAGCAAGGCGAGATGGCGGCCCCACAGACCCTTCCGCTCCTCCACCGTCCGCCGTCCCGCCACCGTGATCCGCCCGCTTGCCGACAATCCGCTTGGCAGGCAGCCCATCACCGCCTGAGCGACCAGCGATTTGCCGGACCCGGTTTCGCCCATCATCACCAGGACGCTTCCCGACGGCAGAGTGAACCCAACCTCGCGGACCAGAATCTGCGAACCGGCGTCGATCCGCAGGCCGTCCACAATGATCGCCGCGTCGCCGCTCATGCCCCTTCTCCGTCCGTCACCAGCGCCAGCCCGAACACCGACGCGAACAGCAAAATCGCCGGCATCAGCACGTGCAGCGGGGCTTCGTCGTAGTAGGGCAAAAGCTCTGTCATCATGTTTCCCCATTCCGGCGTCGGCGGGCGAACGCCGATGTTGACGAAGCTGAGCGTCGAGATGGCCAACACCACCGTGGCCAGCCCGAACGCCAGCAACGTCGACAACGGTCGCCGAAGATCGGGCAGGATGTGGCGGCGGATGATGTGCAGGCGGCCAAAACCCAGCAGGCGCGCCGCCTCGACGTCGGGCAGTTGCAACCGGGCGCGGGCGGCGGCGCGCGTCAGCCGGAAATACTCCACCCACAAGGCGACCGCCAAACCCAGATACAGCGGCAGGAAGCCGCCCGGAGAAAAGGCGGTTATCATCACCACCAGAAGCAAACCGGGCAGCGCCATCACCGCGTCGCACAGCCCCGACAGCAGCCGGTCGGTCCAGCCCCCGGCCCAGGCGGCCAGCAGACCCAGCGCGACGCCGGGCAAGGCCGCCGACGCCACCGTCAGCAGGCCCAGCCACAGCGACAGGCGCGTGGCCTGCGCCAGCCGGGCCAGCATCGACCGTCCCAGATGGTCGGTTCCCAGCCACGCTTGGGAACCGGGCGACAGCAGAACGGCGCGCAGATTCTGCCGCAGCGGATCGGCCTCAATCAGCCACGGCCCCAAAAGACCGAAGGCGACGACCGCCGCCAGCAGGCTCCAGCCCAGCCAGCGCCGCCAGCGTCCGGGCCGAACCTCCTCCCGCGCGGGCGCGGTCACGCCGTCAACGGCAAAATCGGTCATGACGCGCGCCCCCGTGGGTCGATGGCCAGACACAACGCGTCCACCACCATGTTGAGTCCGACGAACAGCAATCCCATCACCAGCGCCGTTCCCTGCACCATCGGAATGTCGCGGGCGACCACCGCGTGCACCAGCGCGTGGCCGATGCCCGGCCAGGAGAACAGCGATTCGATGACCACCACGCCCTCCACCAGCACCACCAGTTGAACGCCGAGATAGGTGACGACCGGAACCAGCGCGTTGCGCAGCGCGTGATGACGCGCCGCCTGCCACAGGGTAAAGCCGCGCGTGACGGCGAAGGACATCGGCGGCGCCCGCAACGCCGCCAGCGCGGCGTCGCGCGTCACCCGGCTGGACATGGCCGCCAGCCCAAGGGCCAGCGACCCGGCGGGCAACAGCCAGCCCAGCGGCTCGTCGCCGCCCGCCGTCGGCAGCAGCGGCAGCCACACGGAAAAGCACAGCATCAGCAGGATCCCCACGACGAAGCTGGGGGCGGCGCGCAGCATGGCGGCCAGCAGCAACCCGGTGAAATCGACCGCGCCGCCCGCCCGCCACGCCATCAGCACCCCCAACGGCGGGCCGACCAGCATCGACAGCCCAAGCGCCAGAAGCGCCAGAAGCAGGGTGTGGCCCAACTGGTGCGCCACCTCCTCCACCACCGGGTCGCCGGACACCAGCGAGCGGCCCAGATCGCCCTGCGCCAGATCGCCGCCCCAGCTTGCCAGCCGCCGCCACCAGGGGCGATCCAGCCCCAGATCCAGCCGCACCGTTTCCGCCGCCTGGACCGACACCAGATCAATGCCGTACCGGCCTGCCGCGACGCGGAACGCCTGATCCCCCGGCAGGGTTTCGGCCATCAGGAAACACAGCGCGCCGACCACCGCCGCGACCAGCGCGGCCTGGATCAGTCGGCGCGACACCGCCAGAGTCAATCGGCCCATCGCATCCGCTCAATGTTGTAGGACAGTTCCAAGGGATCGACCTCGACGCCCGCCACCCGTTTGTTGGCGGCGACCACATAGTCGTACCAAGCGACCGGAATCACCGGCAGTTCGGATTGAAGCGTTTCGGCCACCCGCAAGCGCAGCGCGGCGCGCGCCGCCGGATCGGCTTCGCGGCTCAGGGCGTTCAGCGCCTCGATCAAGCCGTCGTTTTTCCAGCCCATCGCGCCCCAATCGCCGCCCTCGGGACCAAAATCCTGCAACAGGGTTCCCAACGGATCCGGGACAAGGCTGAAGTTGCGCGCCGCCAAGGCCATGTGAAGCGTGCCGTCGCGGTGCCCGGCGGGGATCTCCCCACTGCTGGTGATGGCGATCGTCACGTCCAACCCAACCCGGCGGAACTGGTCTTGCAGCGCGGTCGCCAGCGGCGGAAGCTCCGGTCGATCCGAAAAGGTGCGCAGCGTGACACGGAACGGCTCGCCGTCCTTGACGCGGATCCCATCCGGGCCGGGAACCCAGCCCGCCGCCGACAACAGCGCCGCCGCCTTGACCGGATCATGCTGGAGCGGCGGCAAGCCGCCCTGATGCCAGTCGGCCAAGGTTGGCGGGAAGAGCTGGCTGGCCGCCGAGGTCGGGCTGCGCAGCAGACCGGCGGCGACGCCCTCGCGGTCGATGGCGAGGCTGACCGCCTGACGCACCGCAAGGTCGCGGAAATAGGGCGATCCGGCGTTCAGCTTCAGCATGCGGACGCGCGGGATGGGGTGGACCGTCACCGACAGGTTGGCGTTGCGCTTCAGCCGCGCCGCCGTTTCCGGGGCCAGGGTGAAAACCAGATCGGCCTGCCCGCTTTCGGCCATCGCCGCCCGCGTTTCGCCCCGGCTCACCGACAGGAACGACACCCGCTCGATGGCGGGCTGCGGCCCCCACCATTGGGGAAAACGCTCGGCGTCCAGGCTGAGCGGGGCGTTGACGGCGGTCAGACGGTAGGGGCCGCTGCCGACCATCGTCGTCACCGCGCCGTTCGCGTCATAGGCCCCCGCCCCCAGGATGATGGCCGAATAATGGGCCAGGAAGGCCAACAGCGAGCGGAACGGCGTGGCGGTGACGATCGTCACCTCATGGTCGCCGTCCGCCGTGATCGCCGTGATGGGAACGACGCTGAGAATGCCGGGCGCCGTGCGCGCGCGCTCCAGCGACCGGATGACCAGCGCGCCCGTCAGCGGGCCGCCGTCGTGAAAAACCGCGTTGCGCCGCAAGGAGAAGCGCCAGGTCAGGCCATCGTCCGACACCCGCCAGCTCTCCGCCAGCGCGGGCAAGGGGCGACCCCGGGCGTCGGCCCCGACCAGCGTTTCCGCGACGCCCATGCGGGTGAAGATGTAGCCGCTGCGCGCCGGGTCGACGCCGCCGATCTCCAACGGCGACACGACGCGCAGGGCGCGGCTGGCGGCATCCTTGGCGGACGCGGCGGGGGCGAGGGCGAGGGCCAGCGCAAGGCAGGCGATCAGACAGGGTAAGAATCGACGCATCGCGTGTCTCGAATCCGGGGATTTTGGAAGGACAGCTCGATATGTTATAACATATCATTTGTCAAGCCACTGTCCTCATCGCCTGAGGCTTCCTGGTTGAAGCGAGCCATGGCAGAGGCCTGTCGGCTCTTCGCCAAGGCGCGCACCAGCCTCAGAAACGGCAGGATACCGATGATCGCCCGTTTGGAGTCGGTGGAAATTTATGATATTAATAATTATTCTCATTGACGGTCATTTCCAATCTCTGTATGGAATGTCGCCGCGTCTGAAAAATACCTGCGCGCTGTTATCACTGAACCCATGACGCAACAGCATCCATCCGGCGATTCCAGTTTCCCGCAAATTTTGCTTCGCATTTTTATTTGCAAATTTTGTTTTATTTTTGTTGGCGATGGTTCTGAACACTTGAGTTTCTCGGAAATACGCTGATCGATCATAGGACGATGGTGTCGGCATGAAGAAATCCTCCAACCCCGCCCCCGCGCTCCGCGTCTTGCCCCGAACGGATCGCGCCGACATCAGGCGTCTGCCGGACGGCGTGACCCGGCCATGATCGCGCGTCTTCATCCCTATCGGGACCTTGTCGCGCTGTCGGCCCCCATCGCCGGAATCCAGTTCGCCCAAGTGGCCCTGACCAGCACCGATCTGTTGATGATGGGGCTTCTCGGCGTTTCGGCGGTGGCCGCCGGCGGGTTGGTCATGCTGCTCTACAACCAATTGCGGACGATGTGCGTCGGCATGGTGACGGGGGTCGGCAACCTCGTCGCCGCCGCCGTCGGGCGCGGAGAAAAACGAACCGGCGTCAAGGAGCCGGACGAAACCGCCCGCGCGGAGGTGCGCGGCCTGCTGCGCGCCTCCCTGCTGGTCGCCACCCTGACCGCCGTCGCCGCCGCCGCCGTCCTGGCGCTGGCGAGTCTCCTTCTGCCCGTCCTGGGACAAGCGCCGGAGGTCGCCGCGCAGGCGCAGGGAATCATGCTGACGCTGGCCCCCGGCCTGCTGCCGATGCTGTGGCTGAACGTGCTGCGGCAATTCGCGGTGGGCATGCGCCGGGCCGGATCGCTGCTGCGGGTGACGGTGATCTCCATCGCCGTCAACGCTCTGCTGAACGCTGTGTTCATCTATGGCTGGCTGGGCCTGCCGCAGCTTGGTCTGGCGGGCGTCGGCCTGTCCACCACGCTGGTGCAGCTTTGGACCTGTCTGGTCTATTTGCGCACGGTCGGGCGCGACCCGCTGCTGGGTCCCTTGCTGACGCTGGACGCCTGGCGGGCCGATTGGGGGATCGTGAAGACGATCACCGGCCTGGGAACACCCATCGCCCTGACCTACGGGTCGGAGGCCGCCATCACCTCCCTCGCCACCCTGTTCATGGGCAGCTTCGGCGCGGTCACGCTCGCCGCCTCCAACATCGTCAACCAATTGGCCTACATCGTCTATCAGGTGAACATCGGCCTGTCGCAAGGCTCCTCCATACTGGTCAGCCGCGCCATCGGCAAGGGGCGGACGCACGAGGTGGCCGACATCGCCCGCCGCGCCATGACCATCGGCCTGTCGATCATGACGGCGGTCGGGCTGCTCTACGCCGTCGTCCCGGCCGTCGTGCTGCGCCCCTTCCTTGGCGCGCACGCCGACCCCGCCGTCGTCACGACGGCGACGACCCTGCTGTGGTTCGCCATCGCGCATCAGTATTTCAAGGGATCGCAGAACATCTGCGTCGGGCTGCTGCGCGGATTGGGAAACGCCAAGGCGGGTCTGACCAACACGTTGATCGGCTATTGGCTGATCGGCGTCCCCGCCATGGCGCTCTGCGCCTACCCGCTCGGGCTGGGCGGCCTGGGCGTCTGGTTCGGCCTTTGCCTGGGCTTCGGCGCGACCAGCCTGCTGCTGTGGCGGCGCTTTCTGTCCGATCTTGGGCGGCTGACCGGCGCGTCGTCGGCGTCCAAGGCCCCAAACACCACCCTCATTTCAAAGGAAGCGCGTTGACATGACCTGGAGCCTCCCGAATGTCTGCCTGACCATCGGCATGGTCGCCGCCCTGGCGGTCGGATCGGCGCGCGCGGACGACGCGACGACCCGCAGCGTGATCGACGCCCGTGGCGTGTCCGTGCAGGTTCCCGCCAAGCCGCAGCGCGTCGCGTCCATCTCCTACCTCGCCACCGACGTCGCGCTGGCGGTGGGCGTGACGCCGGTCGCCACCACCTACATGACCGCCGGTCGCGAGCCGGACTATCTGCTGGGCCTGACGGCGGGCATGAAGAAGATCGGCCAGCGGGCCAAACCCAATCTGGAGCTGCTGGCGGAGGCCAAACCCGACCTGATCGTCGCCATGCGGCGCTACACCCAGGGCAACGCCGCCCAAATCGAGAAAATCGCCCCCTACGTCGCCTACAACATGGAGCTGCACAGCGAAAGCGTCAAAGAGGTGGCGGAGCTGGCGGCCCTGCTGGGCCAGCCCCAACGCGGCCAGGAGCTGAACGACGCCTTCCAGAAGCGCCTGGACGATTACGCCGCCAAAGCGCCGAAGGACAAACACCCGCGCTTTCAGATCATGTGGGCCGGAAACACCCCCTTCACCTTCCACACCGAGACCATGGCCGCCTGGATCGCGACCAAGCTTGGCGGCGAGAACATCGCCGGTCCCATGGTCCAAGGCGGACGCTTTGGCCTGGAGATGAGCCTGGAATCCATGCTGGAAAAGGATCCCGAGGTGATCTTCGTCTATGATTCCGGCCCGGAACGCCCGCATCAGGCCAACCCGATCTGGAGCCGCCTGTCGGCGGTGAAGAATGGCCGCGTCCATTATGTCGGGGACGAGTGGGTGGAGGCGAACGGCCCCATCGCGCGCGAACTCGTGTTGCGCGAGGCCGCCCATTTCCTCCACCCCGACCATTTCCCGGCGATCAACGTCAAGGCCGAAGCCGCCACGCTGATCCCCGCCGCCCTTCAGAAGTGACGGCTCGTGAAAAGCCGCCTGTCATCCGCCGCCCTGTCGGAATTGGGTGAGCGTTGGCCGCCGAACGGATCCGTCCGTTCCGGCGCGCTGACGGTCGCCCTGCTGCTGGCGTCCGCGCTGATGTGCGCCGGGGGGCTGCTGCTGGGCAGCCGCCCCTTGCGCCTCGACATGTTGCTGTCGGTTCTGCTGCACCCGAACGACGCCATCGAGTCCATCCTGGTGTGGACGCTGCGCTTGCCGCGCAGCCTGTGCGCCTTCGTCGGCGGGGTCGGGCTGGCGGTGTCCGGCCTGCTGTTGCAAATTCTGACGCGCAATCCGCTGGCGGGGCCGGGCCTGACCGGCGTCACCTCCGGCGCGGTGACGGCCATCCTGCTGTGCTTCGTCCTGCTTCCCGGCTTTTCGTCGGCCTATTACCCGCTGGTCGGCTTGCTGGGCGGTCTGTCCGCCGCCCTGACCACGGCCTGGATCGCAAAAGGCGGCGGCCCGATGCGGCTGGCGCTGGGCGGCGTCAGCGTGGCGCTGTTTCTCGGGGCCGTCACCACCTATCTGATTTTGCTGAGCGGCCCGCAATCGACGGCGCTGTTCTTCTGGTTGTCGGGCGGATTCCAGAGCGGTTCCTGGCCGCAACTGCTGGCGATGACGCCCTGGGTCCTCATCGGTCTGGGCGGCGCGCTGGCCTGCCTGCGCGTCATCACCCTGTTCGGGTTGAGCGAGCAGGCCGCCGCCGGAATGGGGGTGAACATGGCCCTGTGGAAGCCGGTTTTGCTGCTGTTGGCGGCCCTGCCGGTCGCGGGGGTCGCCCCGGTCGCCGGGCATGTCGCTTTCGTCGGGCTGGCCTCCCCGCACATCGCCCGGCTGCTGAATCCCCCCGGCCCCGGCTGGCTGATCGGGCTGACCGCCGCGCTGGGCGGGACCATGCTGGTGGCCGCCGATCTGGCGGCGCGCACCATCGTTCTGCCGCGCGAGATCCCCGTAAGCATCGTCGCGGCGCTGATCGGCGGCCCGGTCTTCCTCCATCTGGTCCGCCGCCACCGCTTTTCCTCCCAGGCCGAGGCGTGAGGATGGACAGCGCCATAGCATCCCCCCCTCCCCGCGCCCGCTCGGGCTGGCTTCTGTTGTCGGGCTGCCTGCTGGCCGTCGCCCTGTCGCTGCCCATGGCGGTTCTGCTGGGGGTCGCCGACATTCCGCTGTCCGACAGCCTCGCCGCGCTGACCGGCGGCGGCAGCGCGATGGCCCGCTCCATCCTGCTCGATTTCCGGCTGCCGCGCGTCGCCACCGGCGTGCTGGCGGGGATCAATTTCGCCATCGCCGGTCTGCTGTTGCAGCGGATCACCCGCAACCCGCTGGCCGACCCGTCGATTCTCGGGATTTCGCAGGGGGCCACCTTGGCGGTCGCCGTCTTCCTGCTGTTCAGCGTCTACAGCCACGCGCCGGGCGGCAACACCCTGCCGGAACTGCCCATCGCCTGGTTGCCGACGGTCGGCACGCTGGGGGGATTGGGCGCCGCCGGGCTGGTCCATCTTTTGGCGCTTCGCCACGATCTCGGCCCGCTGCGCGTCACCCTGTGCGGCGTCGCCATCGGCGCGCTGCTGCACGCGCTGGCGATGGGCGTCATCGCCGGATGGGGATCCACCCGGATCGAGATCCTGCTGGAATGGCTGGCGGGCAGCCTCTACGCCCGCCGTTGGGAGCACGCCGCGTTTCTCGCCCCCTTCACGCTCGCCGGACTGGCGGCGCTGCCGCTGATCCTGCGCCCGCTGGATTTGCTGAGCCTGGAGGCGTCGGTCGCCCGATCTTTCGGGCTGTCCTATCAGCGGCATTTCACGCTGGTTCTGTGCCTGGCCTCCGGCCTTGCCGCCAGCGCGGTGGGGGCCGTCGGGCCAATCGCCTTCGTCGGCCTGCTGACGCCGCATCTGGCGCGTTTCGTCGTCGGGCGGCGCCGTCGCCGTCTGCTGCCGGTGACGATCACGCTGGGCGCGGTCGTGGTGACGGCGGGGGATTTGGCCGGGCGGTTGCTGGGCGGCGCCGAGGAAATCCCCATCGGCGTGGTCACGGCCCTGTTTGGCGTTCCTGTTCTGATTGTCTTGCTTCGGAAAACTCCGTGAGGGCGCGATGCCGGTTCTCTGTTCCCACCTGTCCGTCGCCTATGGCCGCCGCCCGGCGTTGACCGACTTTCGCCTGTCGCTCCAGCCCGGCGAGATTCGCGGCCTGATCGGGCCGAACGGCTCAGGCAAAAGCACGGCGCTGCAAAGCATCGCCGGTCTGATCCAACCGACCGGCGGGCGGGTGGAGATCGACGGGCGCCCCGTCCACGCGCTGCCCCGCCGCGCGCTGGCGCAAAAGCTGGCCTATCTGCCGCAACAGCCCGCCGCGCCGGAGGACATGACGGTCGAGCAGTTGGTCCGCCAGGGCCGCTTCGCCCATGTCGGGCTGTTCCGCCGCTATGGGCCGGAGGACGAGGACGCCATCGGCTGGGCGCTGGACAACACCGGACTGACCGCATTGGCCGAACGCAGCCTGCGCGAATTGTCGGGCGGCGAGCGTCAACGCGCCTGGATCGCGGCGGCGCTGGCCCAGCGGGCGCAGGTTCTGTTGTTGGACGAGCCGACCTCCTTCCTCGACATCGGCCATCAGGTGGAGGTGCTCGACCTTGTCCACCGTTTGAGCCGGGAGCGGGGCGTCGCCGTCATCATGGCGATTCACGACATCAATCAGGCGATGGCGGTGTGCGACGCCATTTCCCTGCTGCAAAAGGGCGTCTTGATGTTCGACGGCCCTCCGGCGGCCTTGGCCGACAGCGGTCTGATCGAAACAGTGTTCCGGGTGACGGGGCGCTTCATCCGCGTCGCCGACGGCGCCGCCCCGCATTTCGACGTCAGCCTCGCCCAGCGCCGATCGGATCGCCGGGCGCGGCGCTGACGCCAGCACTTCTGGGCCGGGTCTTCGGGGTTGAGGCCATCGTCGCCACCGCCCCGTCCGGCGCGCGCTTGCCCGCCATCCCGTCGGGGTCACGCCGCCGCCTGCTCCAGTTCCCGGCTCTCCCGCTCCTGCGCCTTCCGTTGCTCCTGCGCATCCGTCGCCGAACAGGAGGATCTGCGGTGGAGGAGGCTGGGAAATCAGCCCCGCTCATCGCCTGTCACTCGAAAACCTTGCCAAGATTTTCGTACAGGTCCGGCTTGCGCAGACGGATCACGCGGGCGAGCGCAAGCCCGCCCAAACCAAAGGCCAGAACCACCAGAGGGAAAGCTTGCACGATGTGGCTGTCGCTGCCGGTCAACAGTTCGAGATTCGCCGTGACCAGACAGAAAGCGCCCGCAAGACCAACCAGCGAGACGAAGGGCAGGATCAACGTCACCAGCAGGCTGTGCTCATGGGCGTGGTGACGACGGAAATATTTGATGATCGCCAAAGACACCAACGCCTGCACCGCCAGAATGCCCAGAACCGCCAGCGCCGACATCCAGGAGAAGACGATCGCGAAACCATCCGCGCCGCACAGAATGAAGACCAACAGAATGAGCGCCGCCGACAGGGATTGGATGTTTCCGGCGACCCAGGGCGAACCGTGGACCGGGTGGATCTTGGCGAGCTTGTGCCAAGCCACGCCTTCACGGCCCAGCGCGAAGAAATAGCGGTTCAACGTGTTGTGGAAAGACAGGACGCAGGCGAAAAAGGACAAAGCCAGCAGACCGTTCATCAGCGCGACGGACCAGCCGCCCAGAACCCTCTCCGCCGCGACGAAATAGAGGGTTTCCTTGTTGTTCATGGCCTCCTGCTGAATCTGCGAGAAGCCGTAATATTGCGCGATCGCCCAGGTCGAGAACGCGTAGAAAACGGTGATGAGCAGCACCGCGACATAGGTCGCCCGGGGAATGGTGACGGTGGGATCGCGCGCCTCTTCCCCGAAGATCGCCGTCGATTCAAAACCAATGAAGGAACCAACCACAAAGACCAGCGCGATGCCAAGGCCCGGCCCGAACACGACGGACGGCGCGAAATTGTTCAAGGTCAACCCTTCGGGTCCACCGCCCTGGAACAGGATTCCCAGATCCAGCAACAGCAGGACGACGAATTCCAAGACCATCGCGACGCCGAGGATCTTTCCAGAGAAGGAGATGTTGCGTTGCCCGGCGAAATGAACCAGCAGAAGCTGGACGAACGACCAGACATACCACGGCGCGGCATACCCGAAACTCTCCATGGTCCCCGACAGGAAAACGCCGGACAGCGCGTAGACCGCGATTTGGACCGAGCTGTAGGTGAGCAGCGAAATCAGCGCCCCGGCCACCGCCAACTGCCGACCAAGCCCTTGGGCGATGTACACGTAAAAGGCCCCGGTGCCGCCGACATGATGGCTCATCGCGGTGAAGCCCGCCGAGAACATGATGTACAGAAGCCCCGCCAGAACAAAGGCGCCGGGCACGCCGGCGCCGTTGCCGAACGCGAAGGCGGCGGGCGAGGCCCCAACCACGGCGGTCAGCGGCGCCGCCGCCGCGACGACGAAGAACACAATGTGGAGAAGCCCGATGGAATTTCGTGAAAGGCGTTCACCCTCGGGCGCGCGCGCGGTTGCGTCAAACGACATGAAACCAACCCCCTGTGTAGGATTTTTTTGTTCCTGAAATATGACGGGATTTTCAGACTCACCCATTGTATTCCGCGCCATTATTCCGATAAATTACGCCATCGCATCCGATGGAGCGTTGCCGCATGGTTTCCTCCCCTCCCACGCCGTCGCTCCAGAGAGGGGCTGTGATTCGCGCGTCCGCGCTCACGCCACTCTTTGAACATCTTGCTCAATCCGAAGGCGATGTGGCTGATTTTTTGAGCAGGCATGGGTTGGCGCGAACGATCCTTTCGGACCCCTATTCCGTGCTTCCTTTGGCGCACTATGTCAGGTTGTTTGAAAAAGCGGCGCAGGAGCTGAACGAACCAAATCTCGGCGTCCGACTCGGCCTGAAGATCCGCCCGGCGGATATGGGGCCGATGGGCGTTCTGTTTTCCCTATCTCCTACCGTCAAAGTGGGATTTGATCGCCTGTCCAGCAACGCGAAGGCGTTGCAAGGCGGCACCCAGTCATCGCTTTTTGAGGTGGGCGAGGATCTGATCTGGAGTTACCGGATCAGCGACCTGTCGCTCTGGCCGCGTCGTCAGGACGCCGAATACACCCTGGTGTCCAATTGCCAATTGGTCCGATCCTGTTTCGCGGCGGATTGGCGGCCCGTCGAGGTGCATTTCGAGCATGGGGAAGAGGCGGACCCGGCCCTGTTGCAGCGAATCTTCCGGGCGCCCGTCCTGTTCCGACAATCGGGAAACCGCTTCATCATGCGCCGTGACGACAGCGACCGTGTTTTTCGCACCGAAAATCGCGGCCTCACCAACATTCTTGAACACCACATCGCCGATTTGATCGGCGAAGCGAACGACGATGAGACGATCACCGATCAAGTCCGCGCCTTGATCGGCCTGTATCTTGGTCAAAAGCCGGTCACGCTGCCCGTCCTTGCCCGCGATTTGCGGATGTCCCCGCGCAATCTGCAACGCCGCCTGACCGAAGAAGGGGCCAGCCTTCGCGATCTTCTGGCGCAGCACCGCCAGCAAATGGCCAAAGTCTACCTGTCCCAAAAAGGCGCGCGCGTGTCAGAGGTCGCAAGAGCGCTGGGCTACGCCGACGAGACCGCGTTTTGGCGCGCGTTCCGAAACTGGACCGGCGAGGAGCCGAGCGCCTTTCGGCGAAACGCCTGCCTCGCGGGAGAGCGTACGGCCCCCACCTTGGACGGCGACCCGACAGAGCCGGATTGAGTCACGCGACGCGCCCCTCAAACCCGCACACCGGCGGTCAACGAGCGCATGAAGTCATCGGTGTGGCAACCCAAGGCGTCCGCCTTTCCCTTAACCTCGTTCACATCGCGCATGAGATCTCCCACGGCGTCCCGCGTCGATCCCACCAGCGTCGCGCAAGAGCCGATCCGGTCGGCGGCGTCGCCCGTCTGGTCGGCGACATGCTGAATGCCACGGGATATCTCTTCGGTCGCGGCGCGTTGCTGCTCAATGGCGGCGGAGATGGCGGCCATCACCTGCGTCAACGACGCAATGGATTTGGCCAAGCCCCCGGTCGATGACGAGGCGTCGCGCGCCACCTCCTGAATGCGGGTGACTTCGGCGCTGATTTCTTCCGTGGCGCGGGCGGTTTGCCCCGCCAACGCCTTGACCTCCGTCGCCACGACGGCGAAGCCGCGCCCCGCCTCGCCCGCGCGCGCGGCCTCGATGGTGGCGTTCAACGCCAGAAGATTCGTTTGACCGGCGATGCTGCGGATCAGGTGGACGATGCCCTCAATGCGCTGCGCGGTCGCGTCCAAGCGCGCCATGATCCGTTCCGCGTGCTCCGCCTGCCCGACGGATTGCTCGGTGACGCTCAGTCCCGACGACAATTGTCGGCTGATTTCCGTGATCGAGGCGGACAGCTCGCCCGCCGCCGCCGCCACCCCACCCGCCGCGTCGTTCGCCAAGCGCACCGCCTCGGCTCCATCCTGCGCCATCTGGCTGACCTTCACCGCCATGTCGCGCACCTGGGCCGCTTCGGTCGCCGCCCCGCCCACGGTTTTTTGCAAGGCCGATTCAACGCTGCGGATGTTGGCGCTGAAGGCGCTGGACAGGTCGCGCAGATAGTCGGTCAACGCCTGTTGGCCGCGCCGCTCCGCCTCGCGCGCGGCGACCAGCGCGTCGATGTCCTGATAGAACACCAGCCACACCGGATAACCGGCGATCTCGAACGCCATCAAGGTGACGGACACATTCAGCAACGAACCGTCCTTGCGCGTGTGCCGCCATTCAAAGCGATCATGACCGTTGCGCCGCACACGCTCGACTACAGCGGCGCTGAGATCGGTTGATCGTTCGCCATTGGCTTGGAATTCGGGATCAAACGCGTCGGGCGGCAAGCCGATCAGGTCGCCGGGATCGTCATAGCCCAGCATCCGCGCCGCCGCGTTGTTGCAATCCACGATGACGTCCCGATGCATCAGCATGTAACCATCGGGCGACGCTTCAAAAATGCGCCGAAACAGACGCCGTCGAAACCGCCATCCTCCCGGCCCTCCCCCACTCACTTTGTCCAGCATGTCCGCCATTCCTGCGATGAACCGATTGCCTGAAAACCACAAAACACATCGGATGGCGGAAGCCAGAACTTCCCCCCTTGCCAGTGGAGCGATAAGAAATTTCTTCGGATTTCGCTAAAATAGGGTCGATCTGAATAAAAATGGGCAAGCCCGAAGGCTTGCCCAGTCACGATCAACGGTAGGCGACGCAAACGGATTTGGTTTCGAGATAATTGTCGAGGGCGCCGCGCCCATGCTCCCGACCAACGCCCGACTGCTTGAAACCACCGAAGGGCATGTTCTGGTCGGGAAGATTGTGGCTGTTCACCCAAACCGTTCCGGCCTGAATCTGCGGCACGCAGCGCATCATCGTGTTGACGTTGGTCGTCCAGATCGACGCGCCCAAGCCAAAGCGGGTGTCGTTGGCAAGCCGGATCGCTTCGTCCTGGTCGCTGAAGGGGGCGATGGTGATGACGGGGCCGAACACCTCCTCCTGCATCAGCGCCATGTCCTGGCGCACGTCGGTGAACAGTTCGGGGGCCACGTAATAGCCCTCGCCCGGCGCGCTGGCGCCGATGACCGGACGGGCGCCGTCGGCGACGCCGCGCGCGACGCAGGCCTGGACATGGGCCTTGTGACGGGCCGACACCAGCGGGTTGATCTGGTTGCGCGGATCAAGCCCCGAACCGATGGACAACTGACGGGTCACGCCGGAGATGGTGTCCAACACCCGGTCATAGATGCCCTTTTGCGCGTAGATGCGGACGCCCGCGCAACAGGTCTGCCCGGTGTTGAAGAAAGAGCCGACGCCCGCCGCGACGCCCAAAAGATCGAGGTCCATGTCGTCGAACATCAGCATCGGAGCCTTGCCGCCCAGCTCCAGCGTCACCCGCTTCATGTCGCGCATCGCCTGGACGCCAATCAGCTTCCCGGTTTCGGTTGATCCGGTGAAGCTGATCTTCGACACGTCGCGGTGAGCGACCAGCGGCGCTCCGGCCTCTTCGCCCAGACCGGTGACGACGTTGACCACCCCCTCCGGAATCCCCGCCTCCAGGCAGAGCTGCGCCAGCCGGATGGAGGTCAGGGGCGTTTCCTCCGCCGGCTTCAACACCACCGTGCAACCGGCGGCCAGCGCCGGGGCCACCTTCCAACTCGCCATCGTCAGCGGGAAATTCCACGGAGTGATCGCGGCGACGACGCCCACAGGCTCCTTCCGGGTGAAGGCTTGATAGCTCATCCCCGGCGGGATCGGAATTGAAACGTCCAGCGTGGCGCCTTCGATCTTCGTCGCCCAACCGGCCATGTAGCGGAAATACTCAGCCGAAGACTGAACCTCGACCAGCCGCGACAGCATGATCGACTTGCCGTTGTTCAGCGTTTCAAGCTGCGCCAGCTCCTCGCCGTTCTCTTCGATCAGATCGGCCAGCCTCAGCATGACCGCCTGACGCTGGACCGGCGGCATGCGCGCCCAGGGGCCTTCAAACGCCGCCCGCGCCGCTTTGACCGCGCGGTCCACGTCCTCGGCGGAGCCAGCGGGGATCTGCGACAGCGGCTTGCCGGTCGCCGGGTTGTAAACGGTGTAGGTCTTTCCGCTCTTCGCCGAAACAAAGTCGCGGCCAATCACCATCAACGGCGCCGTCAGGAACGCCTCGACCGAGGGCAAAATCCGCTCCACAACACTGTCTGGCCGTGCGATTTTCATGATGTCTCCCTGTTCCGTGTCAGCGGCGACGCCGCGTTGTGTGTGCGCTCCCGTTCGACCGCGCGCCGCGTCAGTCCGCCGGGCGAGTCAAAACGAAATCATGTTCGGCCAACCAGCGTTCGTTCGGACCATCCACCGCATGGAAATCCACGATCAGGGATTCCTTCACCCCAAACACCGCGTCCGATTGCAGATAGCGGTCGCCCGCCACGAAGATGTGCGTGATAAGACGATCAAAACCGGAAGCGGCGATGAGGAAATGCATGTGCGCCGGACGCCAGGGATGGCGGCCCAAGGCGGCCAGCATCCGCCCAACCGGCCCATCGGCGGGAATGGGATAAGACACCGGCTTGATGCCGCGAAAGGCGTAACGACCGTCCGCGTCGGTTCGGAAAACGCCCCGATTGTTGAAGGCTGGCTGAAGGTCCGGTTGCTGGACGTCGTAGAAGCCGTCGGCGTTGTCGGACCAGACGTCGATCAAAGCGTTTTTGATCGGCGCGCCGTCCAGGTCAAGCACGCGGCCCTGGAACAGGCAGACCTCGCCCTTTCCGTCGAGACTGATGGAATCGCCCATGGCGCGCTCCGGCGCGCCATCGACGTGGAAGGGGCCGAAGACGGTGCTTTCGCTGGCGCCGTTGGGCGCGCGGTGATTGATCGCGTCAACCAGCATCGACGCGCCCAAGGCGTCCGACAGCAGGATGAACTCTTGCCGGGTGTCGCCGCACATCTGGCCCGTCCGCGTCAGGAAGGCGATGGCGTGTTCCCACTCCGCCTCGGTCAACCCGACATCCTTGATAAAGCCATGCAGATGCGCGACGAGCGACGTCATGACGCGCCGCAAGCGCGGATCCGTCTCATCGCCAATCCGGGCGTTGACCGCCTCGACGGAGCGGGCTTCCGTGAAATAGCTGGACATCGCTCCTCCTTACGCCGCGCGCGGCGCGGCGCCGTCCCAGGCGCGGGCGATCAGGCCGCGAAGGCCCGCGCGATCCAGGGGTTGCGGGTTCCAATAGGGATTCGACAGGGCCAGATCGACCACGCGGTCCACGCCATCCTGCGGCATGCCCAACGCCGCCAACCCGGCGGGCGCGCCAACGGCGCGGCCAAGCGCGAACAGCGCCGCCGCCGGATCGGGGCCAAGGACGCGGGACAGCTTCGCCATCACGTCGGGAATCGCGGGCGCGTTGTAGGCCAGCGCGTGCGGCAGGATGACCGTGTGCGTTTCCGCATGGGGCAGGTTGAAGCTGCCGCCCAGCGTGTGGCACAGCTTGTGGTGCAGGGACATGCCGACCGACCCCAAACAAATCCCGCACAGCCACGCGCCATACAGCGCCTCGCTGCGGGCGGCCCGATCCTGGGGGGCGGCGGCGATCTGGGGCAAGGCCCGCGCCAGCGCGGCAATCGCCTCGATCGCCAGCGCGTCAATCACCGGATTGCGGTCACGGGCGTAAAGGGCTTCAACCGCGTGGGCGATGGCGTTGACGCCGCTGGTCCCCGACAGGCCGACCGGAAGGCCCAACGTCAAATCCACGTCGTAGATCACCACCTCGGGCAGGACCTTCGGCGTCGATTGCGTGCGCTTCTGGCCGTCGCTGGTTTCGCCCAGGATCGGCGTCATTTCCGATCCGGCGTAGGTCGTCGGCAGAATGATTTGCGGCAGATCGGTGCGCAGCGCGATGGCCTTGGCAAGCCCCGTGGTCGATCCCCCGCCAAGCGCGACCACCACATCGGCCCGCAGGGCGCGCGCCCGGTCCGTCGCAAATTCGCTGACGTCCACCGGCGTGTGCATGACGGCGCCGGGAAAGATCCCGGCCACGCGAGACCCGAGGCGATCCGCCAAGGCTTCGGCGTCGCCCTGTTGAGCCGCCGTGGAGAGGATCAGCGCCCGTTTCGCGTTCAGGCGGTCCACCTCGTCCGGCAATTGGCCCAGCGTCCCCGACCCGAAAATCACCCGAGCCGGGTGGCTCACATAGGTAAAGTTGCGCGGCTCCATCTCATTGTCCCTTGGCTTGGAAAGGCGTGTAATCCACTTGGTGGCGCTCGACGCGCAGCCCTTCGAGCGCGTCGCGGACGCGTAGATGGTCGGGATGGGTCGCGTAGCGCTTCAGCGCGTCCAGGCTCTCGAACTCGGTGACGAGAACCACGTCGCACGCATAAGAAACGCGGCTCTCGTCGATGCCGATGTCCAGGCTGGTCATTCCAGGAACGCGACCGCGCAACGATTCAAAGCTGCGCCTGACCGTTTCCATGCTCCCGCGCTTTTCATCCTCGGTCGCGCCCGCGACGCGCCACATCACGATGTGGCGGACAGGACGTTGAGCGATGGTGTGATCGGTCATGGAAGGCTCCTTTGAGCCTCGTTCGCCGCGACTGCGGCGGGCGGAAACAGAGGCGTGAACGGATGATCTGAGGATCGCACCGAATTATTGCGGTATAAATCACGCAATGTGGGAAACAGCCTTGCGTGTTTCGCAACAATCTCGCCGCCTTTTCGCGGAAACGCCTCTTGCAAAACGCGCAAGAAAGATGAATGTTACCGTATTATCTCGCTGGAGACGCAAAAATGGACCGTCTCACCGAACTTGAGGTGTTCACCAGAATCGCGGATGAAGCCAACCTGACGCGGGCGGCGGACGCGCTTGGCATGTCGGTGTCCGGCGTCAGTCGGCATCTGACCAGCTTGGAAAACCGTCTGGGCGTCCGGCTGGTGCAGCGCACGACCCGGCAACTCTATTTGACGCCCGAGGGAGAGAGCTTCGCCGCCAACGCCCGTGACATCCTGGTCAATCTTCGCGAGGCCGAGGCCAGCGTCAGCGTGGTCGTGGCGCAGCCGCGCGGCACGCTGCGCGTCGGGGCCTCGCTGTCCTTTTCAAAACTGCACCTGATGCCCGTCATCCGTGAGTTCAGGGCGCAATATCCGTTGGTCCGCATCGACCTTCAAATTTCAAACCGCTACTATGATCTTGTTGAAAACGGCCTTGACCTCGCCATTCGGACCCGACGCTCCGAAGTGGACAGCAGCGTCACCATCCGCAAACTCGCTGAAACCCGACGCCTGATCGCCGCGTCTCCAGACTATCTGGAACGCCGAGGCGTCCCGACGGAGCCGAAGGATCTGCTGAAGCATGACATGCTGCTCTATTCCCTGGCGAACGACCCGGATCATCTGAACCTGGCGCGCGACGGCGAAATGATCCGCATCCCCCTCACCGGCGAGATGGTGTGCAACGATGGGCAAATCCTGCGGCAAGCGGCCCTGGATGGGTTGGGAATAATCGTTCAACCGGCCTACATCCTGCACGCGGATCTCAAAGCCGGGCGGTTGGTCCGCGTCTTGCCGGATTGGGAATTGCCCCGCCTGGTCATGAATCTCGCCTTCCCCTCCCGCACCCATCTCCCCGCCCGCACCCGGTTGTTCATCAACGCCCTGGTCGAGTATTTTTCCCGGAATGACTTTGAATCCGAATGGGATTCGTTGACGTAGCCGCGCGGCGCGGCTTCCATTCCGCTTGCTCCCCGGCCCGGCGCAGACGCCTCCCCCATCCGTTCACCAAAGAGTCGGAGGCCAGCGCTTGGCCTCCCCCGTCTCTTTGGTCGAACGGTCGCCGGGCGGTTACGGCTGCATCAGAACCGACTTCGAGGGGTAGTCGGACGCCCAGGTGGCCGGCAGCGGGGCGACGAACACATTCTCCGTCCGCGTGCGGGTGAGCCGCCATTTGCCATCCGGCTCCTTGCGGAATCCGTTGTTCAGACGCGACGAGCGCAGCAGCGCCTTGCCGTCGGAAAACAACCAGGGTTGCATGTGAACCCATTGGGCATCCGCCGTCCGCCCATCCTCATGAACATGAATCTGTTCCGACGTCAGATAGTGACAGTTGAGGATGAGGGCGGGATCGCGGCGGCTGCCCCAGAAATTTTCAAAATGCTTGCGCAGCGCCGGCTTGCCTTCAACCCGGCCAAACTGGTTGGTGTAATACTCGCCGACGCCTTCCCAAACCGCGTCCTCCGTATACAGTTCCAGGATCAGCTCAATGCGGGCTTGATCGTCGGCGACGCCGAATTCGGGGTTGGGCGTGTCGCACAAGAACATGTAGCGGGCTTCCAACCGACGGATGTCGGCTTCGGCCTCCAGAAGCTCGACGCGCCGAACCAGGGCCGCAATATCGGTGGCGTTTGTCATGGCTGTGTTCTCACCTTATCCGGGGGGAATGATTCCCGGCACGGCGCCAGCGGCGCCAGCGCAACCTTCGGGACCGCGTCCACGGTACTGGCAAACCTCCGACGGTCAAGCGGTAATATTCACGTAAATACCGCTCGTGTCGATGGTTTTGGCAAAAATCCCCGCGTTTCCTGAGACTTCACGCCGCCCCGCCGCCTTGGCGGCTTCTGAAAATCACTTTTGCGATGATTGCAAAAATATTGCGTGAAAAATCATGTTATGGTCATGGTTGACAAGGGTGACAATAAGCTCTGCGCACAAAGCCGTGAATCACGCCCAGCCCGCCCCTCCAAGGCGGCGGCGCGCGCTCGTGTATGTCGTTTTAACACATTGATATCAAATGAATATTTTCTTCCCTGCCCCACAAACCATATTGACGGACCACCGAATTACGGTAACTTTCATGCAATCGGGGAGCGAGACAGACCCTGTCTCCGATCAACAGAAAAGACAGCCATGACACAGCAGAACGACACTCATGGGTCGATCTTCACGGAAACCCTGGATCTGGGTTCCGCGCAGGGATTGACGGTCGCGGTCAAGGATTGCATCGACATCGCGGGGCATCCCACCCGCTGCGGTTCCGCCGCCTTCGACAACGCCCCTCCGGCGCGCAAGAACGCCGCCGTCATCACGCGGTTGCTCGCGTCGGGTTGCCGCGTCATCGGCAAAACCACCATGCACGAGCTTGCCTATGGAATGACGGGCGTGAACGCCCACGCTGGAACCCCCGTCAACCCGCGCTGGCCATATCTTATTCCCGGAGGCTCCTCCTCGGGATCGGCGGTCGCCGTGGCGGCTGGCCTTGTTGATTTTGCGATCGGCACCGACACCGGCGGCTCGATCCGCCAACCGGCCATCTGCTGCGGGGTGATCGGCATGAAGCCGACCTTCGGGCGCGTCGACCGTTCCGGCGCCACGCCCGCCGCCAGCTCGCTGGACTGCGTCGGCCCCCTGGCGCGCCGGATGGACACGCTGGAACGCGCAATGGCGGCCATCGACCCGAGCTTCGTCGCGGCCCCGCGCCTGGACGCGCCCCCCCGCGTCGCCCGACTGCGCTTGGCCGACGGCGACGCGGCGACGGCGTGGAGCGCCCCGCTCCTTGGAGCGGATCTGACCGTGACCGACGTTGAGTCGCCGTTGCTGAACGACGCCTTCCGGGCCGGAATGATCGTCATCGCGCGCGAAACCCACGGGGCCTTTGGGCATTTGCTGGCTGAACACGCGCCTTTGGGCGAGGACGTGCTGGCCCGCCTTCGCGCCGCCGCCGCCGTGACGGACGAAGAGCTGGCTTGGGCCGAAGACGTCCGCGTCCGCTTCACCGCCGAGGTGGACGCCATTCTGTCCGACCACGACGTTCTCATCACCCCGGCGCTTCCAATCCCCCCGCCCAGACTGGACGAGGCGCAGGACCCGCAACGGGTTCTGCCGCTGACCCGCTATCTGCGCCCCTTCAACCTGTCGGGGCATCCCGCCATCGTTCTGCCGGCGACCGACGACGCCGGTCTTCCGACCGGACTTCAGATCGTCGGACGCGCGTTTGACGATCCTCAGCTTTGCGCCATCGCAAGCTGGTTCAGCGCGGCGGCTCCCAAACTTCAGGCGCCCCACACTTCAGCCGAAGGACAAAATCCATGAGCGCACCCAACACGGCCGCCGCCGCGACGACTCTCGAAAGCCTCAAGGCCGACATTCGCGCGCGTCGAAATGATTTCCAGACGCTCCGTCACATCCCCTTGGACATCGTCCGCAAGTTCCAGGAGATCGGCGTCTATCGCGCCTTCGTTCCCGCCCGCTTCGGCGGCGACGCCCGTTCGCCTGCGGATTTTTGCCGCCTGATCGAAGAGATTTCCACGGCGGACGCGTCCGCCGGTTGGGTGGCCAGCTTCGGCGTCTCCACCACCTACCTCGCCGCGTTGCCGAAGGAAACCTACGCCGCGATCTATGGGGCGGATCCGAACACGGTCTTCTCCGGGGCGATGTACCCGCCGCAACCCACCCGCAAGGTGGCGGGCGGGCTGGAGCTGTCGGGCCGCTGGCCCTGGTGTTCGGGCGTGATGGGGTCGTCGTTGGTTGGCATGGGCATCAAAATTGACGGGGAAACCAGCCCGCTGCCCCGCACCGCCGTCACGCCGCGCGCGAACGTGACGGTTCACGAGACCTGGGACACCATCGGCCTGCGCGGCACCGGCAGCCACGAGGTGACGGCGGAGCGCGTGGTGGTCCCCGAAGACTGGATCTTCATCCGTGGCGGAACGCCGTCGATGGACGACGCCATTTTCCGCTACCCCGCCATGGCGCTGGCCGCCCAGGTTCTCGCCGTGGTCGCGCTTGGCGCGGCGCGGGCGGCGCTGGACTGGCTGCGGGAGGATGCGGTGGGCCGCGCCTCGATCACCGGCGCGCCAAGCCCCGCCGCGCGCGGCTATGTCCAGACCGGCGTCGCCCGCGCCGAAGGTCTGCTGCTCGGCGCCCGCGCGGCCTTCTATGACGCCATCGAACAGGGGTGGGAGCAGATGCTGACCAAGGGCGAGGTGGATCGGGCCACGTTGATCCGCCTGCGCCAGGTCGCCTCGAAAGCCGCCGAGGATGGCGCCGAGGCGGCCCGGATCGCCTTCGTGCTCGGCGGGTCGGACTCGATGAACAGCAGCCATCCGCTGGGCCGTTGCATGATCGACGCCGCCTGCGTCGCCCAGCACGCCTTCCTCGGGGCCGGAAGCTGGCAGATGGCCGGAGCCGTCCTGTTGAACCAGCCCGCCGCCCCCGGCTTCCCCTAAGCCCCCTGGCGCAATCGACAATCACGCCAAAATCAAGACAGGTGGATGACGACGATGACCGAACAAAAGCCGATCCGCACCCTGCTGTGCATCGCCGTGCAGCAGAATTTTTTCGACCTGCCGTTCGATCAGATCGGCATGGTTTGGGCCGGAATGAAGCAGTTCCTCGCCACCGTTCACAAGATGCCGGGCGTCACCGTTCTCGGCACGTTCGACGATGACGAAACGATGGTCGGCACATCGCCCACCGGCTTCCCCTGGACCTGCTATCTGATGGCCGATTTCCCCAACCGCGAGTCGGTCGTCGCCGCCTGCAACCTGTTCCGCACGATCGAGGTTGGCGATCAGGGCCACCGCCTGTGGCGGTATCAGCGCATCGAGGCCCGCATGGGCCGCCCGCTGCCCGCCCCTGAACTCTGATTCCTCGTGAGAAGCTCGAAAGGAAGAGCCATGTCCGTCGCCCACGCTCCGGTTCGACCGGAAGATCTTGTTGAGCATGATCGGGTGCAAACCCCCTTGTACGAAGATCCGGCCCTTTTTGAAGAGGAGATGGAGAAGATCTTCGGACACACCTGGGTGTTTGTCGCCCATGGTTCGGAAGTGCCGGAAAAAGGCTCCTTCATCCTGTCCTGGGTTGGCCGCCAGCCGGTGATCGTCGTGCGCGACCGCAAGGGCGACATCAACGTCCTGGTCAACCGCTGCCGTCACCGCGCCGCCACGGTGTGCGAGGTGAAGAAGGGCAAGACCTCGTCGTTCCAATGCCCGTATCATGGCTGGGGCTATGGGCTGGATGGCTCCCTGCGCGCCGTTCCCTACCCCGAACAATATGGCGCGGATTTCGACAAGGCGACGCTGGGGATGAAGGCCCTGCGCGCCGAATCCTACCAGAACATGATCTTCGCCACGCTCGACAACGACATCGAACCGCTGGTCGATCACCTTGGCGCGGCGAAAAAATGGATCGACCTGTTCATGAAGCAGGGCGGCGGCTATCCGGTCAAGGTTCTGGGCGAACATCAATTCACCGTGCCGATGAACTGGAAGATCCAGCTCGAAAACACGACGGACGCCTACCACTTCCCGGTGGTCCACAAATCCTTCATCCAAACGCTGGACGCGGAAGCCACCAACACCTTCTCCTTCTTTGACAAGGCGGGCTTCGTCGAGGATCTGGGCAACGGCCATTCCGTGGCGGTCATGATCCCCGAACTGATCGACCTTGAGGAAAACCTCGACGAGCCGATCCCCGAACGGTACCAGGAGCTGGCGCAGGCCCTGCGCGACGAGGGATTGAGCGACGACAAGGTGCGCCGGATCGTGCGCGCCACCGGCGGGGCTGGCTTCAATCTGAACCTGTTTCCAAACGTCTCGCTGTCACTGTCCTTCTTCCGCGTCCTGCGGCCGCTCAGCGTCCGGGACACCGCGATCCGCCATGTCTGCCTGGGCATGGACGGCGGCCCCGTCGCCGCCAACCGGATGCGAATGCGCTTGCAGGAGCATTTCCAAGGTCCGATGGGCTTCGGCACCCCGGACGACTCCGAGGTTTGGGAGCGCGTTCAGCGCGGCACGCTGGGCGGCAAGGAACTGCCGATTTTGGTGAACCGTGGATTGGTGGACGAAGTGCCGGGCGTCGATGGCCCGCGCGGGCATCTCAGCGCGGAAACCGGCATGCGCGCCGCCTACCAAATGTGGAAGAGGATGATGAGCCAATGAGCGCGATGACCACAAACACCACAAGCGTCAGCCTGCAAGAGTTGGCTGAGTTCGTCTGGCGCGAAGCCGACATTCTGGACCGTTGCGAGTACGACGCCTGGCTGGCGCTGTGGACCACCGACGGCCGCTACGTCGTCCCGATAGCCCCCGGCGAGAATTACGAGGACCAGGTGAACGTCTGTTACGACGACGCCAAGATGCGCAAGCTGCGGATCGAGCGTTTCCAACAGGGCTTCTCCATCTCCTCCGCGCCCCCCGCCGACACCGTCCGCACCGTTTCGCGCTTTGTCCTGCACAGCGTGACGGAGGAGGAGATCGTCCTGCGCTGCGCCGAACATGTCGTGGAAAGCAAGTTCGGTCGTCAACGCGTCTACGCGGCGAATCTCACCTACACGCTGGCGCGGGTCGACGGCGCTCTGCGCATCCGCCACAAGGTGGCGCGTCTGCTGAATTCGGATGGGGAGCTGACGGCGTTCAGCTATCTGTTCTGATGGCCGCCCCGCGTCCTGAAACCCTTCAGACGGCTGTGGTGACGGGCGGGGCGAGCGGCCTGGGCGCGCTCACCGTCCGGGCGCTGCACCGCGCGGGCTTCCGCGTCGTCATCACCGATCTGGCGTCCGGCCCCGCCGAACAGTTGGCGCAGGAACTGGATCTGGCCGGGGAGACCGCCACGGCGGCCACGCTGGACGTGTCCAAGTCCGAGGATTTTCAACGAGTCCTGGATCGCTGCGTCGAACGCTGGGGAAGCGTCGAGGTTCTCGTCAACAACGCCGCCCGCACCGTGGTGAAGCCGGTGTTGGACATCGGGCTTGACGAGTTCAACGCCGTGATGGCGACCAACGTCGGGGGAACCTTCGCCGGGTGCCAGATCTTTGGCCGCCATTTCAAACAGCGCGGCTATGGCCGCCTCATCAACATGGCGTCCTTGGCCGGACAGAATGGCGGCACCGCCACCGGCGCGCATTACGCCGCCTCGAAGGGGGCCATTCTGACCCTGACCAAGGTCTTCGCCCGCGATCTGGCCCCGTTCGGCGTCACCTGCAACGCCATCGCGCCGGGACCGATGGACACCCCGGCGGTTCGCGCGGTGCTCACCCCCGACCGGCTGCCGACGGCGTTGGCCGGAATCCCGGTTGGAACGCTGGGCAACCCTGACTTCGTCGCCGATCTCGTCACGCTTCTGGCCAAGCCGGACTCCGGCTTCGTCACCGGGGCCTGCTGGGACGTCAATGGGGGGATCTACATGCGATGAACGACACGCCCAAGCAAACCCTGACTGTCACCGAACGGATCGAAGAGCCGGGCAACGTCCTGCGGGTGACGCTCGCCGCGTCGGATGGCGCGCGCCTGCCCGCCTTCACGGCGGGCGCGCACATCGACCTGCGGCTGCAAGACGGCGATCTGGATCTGTGGCGGCAATATTCGCTCTGCTCCGATCCGGCCCGCGACGATCATTATGAAATCGGCGTCTTGCGCGCGCCGCAAAGCCGGGGCGGGTCCGAAGCGGTCCATCGGCTGGCCGTCGTCGGCGCGCGGTTCACCATCGATGGCCCGCGCAACCATTTCGCCCTGGTTGAGGAGGCCCGCAAAACCGTCCTGTTCGGCGGCGGCATCGGGATCACCCCGATGCTCGCCATGGCGCAGCGGCTGCACCGCTTGCGCCGTGACTTCGTGGTGCATTACTGCACGCGATCGGAAGGGGCGACCGCGTTCCGCGACGTGATCGCCGTCGCCCCCTGGGCGGATCGGGTGGTGTTCCACCACGACGATCAGGATCCGGCGCAACGGCTTGATCTTGCCCGCGACCTGCCGCCGCCGGACGCCGACACCCATCTCTACGTGTGCGGCCCACAAGGCTTCATGGATTGGGTGATCGGAACGGCGACCACGGCGGGCCACGCGCCCGCCAACGTGCACCGCGAGTATTTCTCCGCCGAGGTCGATGTTTCGGGCGACAGCTTCGAGGTCACGGCGCGGCGCTCCGGCGTCACCGTGACCGTCGGCCCGCAGGAGACCATCGCCAAGGCGTTGGCCCGCGTCGGCGTGTCCATCACGGTCAAGTGTGAAGAGGGCGTGTGCGGCACCTGCGTGACCGACATTCTGGAAGGAACGCCGGACCACCGCGACCAGTTCCTGACGGACGACGAACGCAAGGAAGGCTCGATGCTGTGCGTCTGCTGCTCGCGCGCCCAATCAAAGACGCTGATTCTGGACATTTGAAAGGAGACGCCATGACCACCCCCGCCGCTCCCCAACCCCTGCCGCCCGAAGCGTTGGCCTTTCGCAGCGGCATGAGCCGTCTGGGCGCCGCCGTGAATCTCGTCACCACCGACGGCCCCGCCGGTCGCCACGGGTTGACCGTGTCCGCCGTGTGTTCGGTGACGGACAGCCCGCCCACCCTGCTCGTCTGCGTCAACAGCAACGCCTTTTCCCACGACGCGTTTTTGCAAAACGGCGTCCTGTGCGTCAACGTGCTGAACAGCAACCACGCGGACTTGTCCCGCGCCTTCGCCCGCTGGACCGGCGAGGATCGTTTCGCCAAGGGGAACTGGGTTCGGGGCGGCACCGGCGCCCCGGCGCTGTCCGACGCGTCGGCGTCCTTCGACTGCCAGATCGTCGATCATCAGCGCAAAGGCACCCACACCGTCCTGTTTTGCGAGGTTCAATCCACCGCGCTCAGCGACGGCCCCAGCGAAGGCTTGATCTGGTTTGGGCGCGATTTCCACACGCTGAAGGCGACGGGATGATCCCCGTCATATCTCCCCCAGTTGGTTGAAAACCTTCTGGAGCAGGCCGTTGAGGGTGGCGATGTCGTTCGGCGCGATGTCGAGAAAGGAACCGGCCAGGATGCTGTCCGCCTCCGCCATGGCGAGTTGACGCATCCGGTCGCCATAGGGCGTCAGGCTGACCTCGGTCGCGCGCGCGTCAGCCGGACTGGTCCGCGTGACGACCAACCCGTCGGCCAGCATTCTTTGCACGATCTTCGTGGCCGTGTTCAGCTTCAAAACGCTGAACTCGGCGATTTGCGACACGCTCAGATGCTCATCCTCGTGCAAGGACATCAAGACCCGCCAGCGCGGCATGTCCAGATTGATCGGCTTCAACCGTTGCTCCAGCACCTGCACGTACCGCGCGTTCACGCGCGAAATCCAATAGAAGGGCCAGTCGCGCCGCATGCGCTTTCGGGAAAATCTGTCCGTGTCGGCGTCGAGGGCTTCGGGTGTCAGCCGTGGATCAGAACTGGTCATGCGATGCCCTTTGTCAGAAAAAGCGCCTTCAACGGCAAGGCCTCCAGCGCGCTGTCAGACCGCGCGCGGCGCGACCACGCGCAATGGTTGGCTGAATAAACGAAAAGGAGCGCGGTCACAAGACCGCTGGCTCCGGCATTGCCCAGCAAAATTAACAGGAGATTCCGCTTCATTCTGTGAACAAACCCGTCAATTGAACAATCAAGATTATTTTTTCGCCGCGTGATAAATTGTTTTTCAGAATTTAAAAAGAAATATCACCGATTAGCAAAAGAACTATCGGAATTATTATTATATCATCGTCCATAATGTTTGGTGATCTGAAGATAGATTCCCAGATGGCGCGCCTTTCCCGCGAAACTGAGATGGGCCAAGCCGAATCAGCCCCCGTCCAGTTCCGTCACATCGGCCTGGGAAAAAACGATCAATCGCTGGCATCGCACAGACCCTACGACGACATCACAACGGAGAACGCCTTATGTGCAACGCTCAGCGCGGAGCGCCGCAGACTCGCGCGCGCCTGTTCACGTCCCTCGCCCTCACCGGAACCGCGCTGCTCGCCATGACGGCGGCGGCCCACGCCGACGTCACGCTCCATGATGAGAATGGCGTTAAGTTTGAAGGCGGGCTGGTTGCCGGGATTGGCGCGGTCAGCGTGTCAAACGCCAATCTTGGCGCCGGGGTGGTCAAGCCCGACGGCACGACGCAGAAAGACCGCAATTGGGCGGAGGGCTACATCGCGCCCAGCGCCAAGCTCACCGTCACCACGGACGCCGTTGGCGCTTTCTACTCCGGCGTCCGGGTCATCAGCAGCGGCACCGCTGGCGACGGCGACGCCGCCGGCTTTGTCCAGGGCCGTCAGGCCCGCACGGACTTCGACACTCTCTATGTCGGCTGGAAGTCGGCCAATCTGTTTCCCAGCTTGGGCGAAAACGCCATCGACGTCAGCTATGGCCGCCAGAATTTCGTGATTGGCGATGGCTTCATCATCGGCGACGGCACGTTTGACTCCAACCGGCTTGGCGCGTCCTGGCTTGGTCCGCGCCGGGGATGGAACACCGGCACAGCGGTGGCCCGCTTTGACGTCGAACCGATCCACGCCGATTTTTTTCGCCTGAAAAGCGACAAGAACAGCAACACCGACGTGATTTACGGCGCCAATCTGGAGTGGCGCGGCGGACCGGAGGGCAAAACTTCGATCGGCGCCGCCTACATGCGGATCAACGAGTCCAAGTTGGCCACGCGCAAGGGCATGGACATTTACAACGCGCGCGCCATCGGCGTCGCCATTCCGCAGGTTCCGAACCTGACCTTGTCGGCGGAGTATGTGAACGAGCGCAACACCCGCGCCGCGACCAAACTGGACGCCTCGGCCTGGTACGGCGAGGTGGGCTACACCCTGGCCGATCTTCCGTGGACGCCGCGCCTTGGCTATCGCTACAGCCAATTCAGCGGCGACAAAGCCTCCACGAGCAAAAGCGAGGCGTTCGATTCGCTGCACTTGGCCTTCCCGCGTTGGGGCGCCTGGTTGCAGGGGGAAATCAACGGTGAATATTTCCCCACCTCCAACAGCAACGTGAAGGTCAACACCATCCAACTCGCGGCGCAGCCAACGGAAGAGGTGACGCTGACCGCCCTGCTCTATGATTTCCGCTTTGACCAAAAGCCGGTTGGCGTCACCAACAGCCATGTCGGCAACGAGATCAACCTGATCGTCGATTGGGCCGCGACCCCAAATCTGCTTATCAGCGGCGTGGGCGGGCGCTTCTTCGCTGGCGACGGCGGCAAGCAGTTCCTGGGCGGCAACAAGGACAGCGCCGTGTTCGAGGTGATGGCGACCCTCACCTACTGATCCTGTCCTGATCCTTCCATCCTTCTGGCTCCATCCAGATCCCTCCACTGTGGAGACCTCGCCAATCGGTTGGGTCTCCACTTTTTTTGACCCGGTTTCCAGACAGAGGCCGCGTCGGCCTCGCCGCGCCGTCATCACCCAACCATGATACCCATTAGGTATGAAGTTTTGATCCAATCGGTCTTGGACCGAAATCATTGTTTTCAGCGATCATCCGGCAACACAATGATGTGATCGGGGATGTTCGCGTGACGAAAATCGAGCGGGTCGAGACCTTCATTTTGGATCTGCCGACCATCCGACAGCATGTCCTGGCGATGGCGACGATGAAAATGCAATCGATGGTGATCGTCCGCGTCACCGCGTCCGACGGCGTCGTCGGCTGGGGCGAAGGGGCGACCATCGGCGGTCTGAGCTATGGCGAGGAATCCGTCGAGGGCATGGCGCTGGCCATTGACGCCTACATGACGCCGCTGCTGATCGGGCTGGACGCCGACCGGGTTGGCGCGGCGATGGCGCGGATCGGGGCCTTCGTCCAGGGCAACAACACGGCCAAATGCGCGGTGGAAACCGCGCTTCAGGACGCGGCGGCCCGGCGGCTGGGCGTGCCGTTGGCCCACCTGTTCGGCGGGCGGCTGCGCGATCGGCTGCCCTGCGCCTGGACGCTGGCCAGCGGGCAATCCGATCTCGACGTCGCCGAGGCCGAACAACTGCTCGACGTCCGCCGCCACAACATCTTCAAGCTGAAGATCGGCAAGCGCGCGCTGGCCGACGACATCGCCCACATCGCGGCGATCAAGCGCGCGTTGGGCGACCGCGCCAGCGTCCGGGTGGACGTCAACCAAGCCTGGAGCGTCACCGAGGCTCGGCGCGGTTTGGCGGCGTTGGCCGACGTGGGCGCCGATCTGGTGGAACAGCCGGTGCGCCGCCAGCATCTGGCGGCGTTGGCCCAACTGACGCAGGATTTTCCAATCGCCGTGATGGCCGACGAGATTCTGCGCGGCCCGGACGACGCGTTCCGCGTCGCGGCGGCGGCGGGGGCCGACGTGTTTTCGGTCAAGCTCTCCCAGTCGGGCGGCGTCGGTCCGGCGGCGAAGGTCGCGGCCATCGCCGAAGCCGCCGGGATCGGCCTTTACGGCGGCACCATGATCGAAACCGGGGTCGGCACGGCGGCGGCGGCCCAACTCTTCGCCACCCTGCCCCGGCTCGACTGGGGAACCGAACTCTTCGGCCCTCTGCTGTTCACCGACGAGATCCTGACCACGCCCCTGCGCTACGAGGATTTCGCGCTGGTCGTGCCGGATGGGCCGGGCATCGGCGTGGACATCGACCCCGACCACCTCGACGCCCTGCGCCGCGACCGTCCGCGCAGCGTCCACACCACGCGCGCCATCACCCAAACGGGAGACTGATCCCATGCTGTTCCATGTGACGATGACCGTGCGCCTGCCCGCCGACATGCCGGTGGACGCCGCCACGGATCTGAAGGCGCGCGAAAAGGCCATCGCCGCCGACCTGCAACGCAGCGGCAAATGGCGCCATCTGTGGCGCGTCGCCGGGGCCTACGCCAACGTCAGCGTCTTCGACGTCGCCGACAACGCCGAACTGCACGAGCTTCTGCTCGGCCTGCCGCTGTTCCCCTACATGGACATCGCGGTGACGCCGCTGTGCCGTCATCCATCCTCAGTGCGCGACGGCGACGTCTGATCCTTCACACCGCCACACAACGAACAACCAAATCACCAGGGAGACTCCCATGCAGGCCAAAGACATCGACGCGCTGTTGACGCGCTTCGCCCAGACCACGCCCGGCAAGACGCCGAACCCCCGCGTCAAGGCGATCGTCGACCGCATCGTGCGCGATCTTTTCCACACCATGAGCGCGTTCGACGTCACCCCCGACGAGTTTTGGGCGGCGTGCAACTATCTGACCGAACTGGGCAAAAGCAACGAAGCGGGCTTGCTGGCGCCGGGTCTGGGCTTTGAGCATTTCCTTGACCTGCTGATCGAGGAGCGCGAAGCCGCCGCCGGTCTGAACGAACACGGCACGCCGCGCACCATCGAAGGCCCGCTGCATGTGGTCGGCGCCCCCGTATATGACGGCGCGCATGAGGGCGAGGCCCGGATCGACGACGGCCTGGACGTCGAATCCGAACCGCTGTTCATGTCCGGCGTCGTGCGCGACGGAACCGGCAAGCCGATCCCCCACGCGGTGGTCGAGGTCTGGCACGCGGATTCCAAGGGGAATTACTCGATCTTCGACAGCGCGCAGACCCCCTTCAACAACCGAGGCACGATCCACACCGGCGCGGACGGGCGTTACGCCTTCCGCTCGATCATGCCGTCGGGCTACGCCTGCCCGCCGGGCAGCCGCACGCTGCTGCTGCTGGATCTGTTGGGCCGTCATGGCGCGCGCCCCGCGCACATCCATTTCTTCGTCAGCGCGCCGGGCTACCGCAAACTGACGACGCAGATCAACATCCAGGGCGATCCGCTGATCGACGATGATTTCGCCTTCGCCACCCGCGACGGCTTGGTTCCCGACGTCCGCCATGTCAGCGATCCGGCGGCGTTGGAGGCCCGTGGGGTGGATCGCCCCTTCGCCGAAATCACCTTCGATTTCCGCCTCGTCGAAGCCCGCGACGGCTTGCCGACCGATCTGGTCGAACGCCCCCGCGTTTCCGCCTGACCCGTTTCAACTGACCTCCGCGCGGAAGCCGTCGAATACGCCACCCTCGCGTCGGGCGACGGATCCAACGACAGACGCTGGCTCGAACCCATCGGAAATGTTCCACCAGCGCAGGCCAAGCAACGTTATCATGCCGACCGTGAGGCCATGCGCGTCGCCGCGTGGCCTCACGAACTACAGCCGCCAACAAACCCGGCGCCGTTCACCATGCAACCCTCCCCGCCGCCCAGGAGCATGCGAGCCATGGAATTGCGCCATCTGCGTTACTTCCGAATGGTGGCGACGGAGCGCAACTTCACCCGCGCCGCCGACCGCCTGCACATCGCCCAACCACCGCTGAGCCGCCAAATCCGCCAGCTTGAGGAAGAACTCGGCGCGGAGCTGCTGGTGCGGGGATCTCGCCCCTTGGAGTTGACCGAAGCGGGCCGATTGCTGTTTGAACACGCGGTGCAGGTGCTCGACCGGGTCGATGAAATTCATGTGGGGCTGCGGACGCTGGGCGGCTCGCGCCGCACCTCCTACCCCATCGGCTTCGTCGGCTCGACCATCTACGGCTCCTTGCCTCGGGCGGTGCGCCGGTTCCGCGCGACGCGGCCCGATCTGGACGTGCGGCTGATTGAAATGACCACGCTGGAGCAATTGCCGGCGCTGCACGACCGCCGCATCGCCGTCGGTTTCGGTCGGCTGTCCTTTCAGGAACCCGGCATCCAACAGCGCGTGCTGCGCCACGAACCGTTGGTCGTCGCGGTGTCCTGCGATTCCCCCCTGGCGCAAGAGATTGGGCCGGTGTCCATGGCCGCCCTGACCCGGGAACCCCTGTTGATCTACCCGCGCAAGCCAAGGCCCAGCTACGCCGATCAAGTGCTGGCGATGTTCCGCGACCTTGATCTGCTGCCAAGCGCCGTGATCGAAGCGGGGGAGTTGCAAACCGCGCTGGGGTTGGTCGCCTGCGGCGTCGGCCTGTGCCTTGTGCCGAAACCGGCGTCCGGTTCGCGCGCCGACCTGATCTATCGCCCCATCGCCGAACCGCAAGTCACCTCGCCGATGATCGTCAGCACCCGCGCCGGGGACGACAACGAAGCGACCAACGCCCTGCTCGCCATGCTGACCGAGTAGAGCCACAAGCGCTCCGCCGCGAGCGCGTCGGCCAAGATCAAGCGCTCTGTCTGATGTTTGGGCAGACTGCCTGTTTTATAAACTTGCGGCCGACGCAAACCGTCTTTGAAATTCCCGATTGCTTTCACCGCCACACGCCACGGAAGATTGGTTGCAACGTAGCCTTTTTGCGAAAACAGAAAAATGGCATCTATATTTGAAAAACTAGAAATATTTACAGATCATTCCGTAGAAATGAATAATGCATAGTCTTCTGAATTGGGTCAGAGATTTAACATTCATCCAGTTTACTAATAATACGCCGACGAACCTTCACGTTCAAGGCTTCGGGCAAACTTCCAGACAAGGCAAGCCTGGAAGTCCGCCGAAAAACAGCCGCTTGGGATGACGACCACTTGCGAAAAGCCATCACTCAGGCGGACAACGGAATTTCAAGCGATTGCCCTGCCGGTAGGGAGACGGCTCCACAATGGGTTTGCCCCCGGTCACGAGGTCAGCGGCGAGCTGGCCGGCGGCGGGGGCGGTGCCGAAGCCATGGCCTGAGAAGCCGCTGGCCACGATCAGGCCGGGAATCGTCGGAACATGATCGATCACCGGCAGGGAATCCGGGGTGATGTCCATCGTGCCGCCCCAGACCTGTTCGATCTTGGCGGCGGCGAAGACGGGCCAGGCGGCCCGGACATTGTCCATCGCTTCAGCGTTGACGCCATGGTTCACGCGCGGATCCATGGTCCGCACCTTTTCAAAGGGGGTCGCGCTGGAAGCGCTCCATCGGCGCGCCAAGCTCAAATCCTCAAAGAACTCTTTGCCGAAGCTGATGCGCAACTGACTCCGCCCTTCCCGGAACATCGGCAGATACCGCATGCCCAGCAGCGCGTGATCGAGGACCAGAGGAGAACCGACGGCCCCGCGCTGGCAGATGGTGAAGCCGCCGTCCGCGCGCTTGCGGAAGGAGAAATCCGGCCCGCCGACCGCGATCTCCGTCGGGCCGTCCATCGGCGCGGTGCGGATCGCGTAGCATTCCAGCGGCAGGGTGGGAAGGAAGACGCCCAGGTTGCCGAGAAAGCGGCGCGACCACAGGCCGCCCGCGAGCACCACCTGCTCGCAAGCGATTTCCCCCTTTTCCGTCACCACGCCGCTCACCGTGCCGCCGGACAGGGACAGCGTGCGGACGGCGCAGTTTTCCAGGATGACGGCCCCCTTCGCCATGGCGGCCCGGGCGATGGCGCTGGAGGCGAGGGTGGGTTCGGCGCGACCGTCGGACGGGGTGTAAACGCCCCCCACCCAGCGCCCGGCTCCGCCCGGAACGAGCTGGTCGATCTCTTTGGGCGTGACGAGCCGGGAGTCCAGCGACAGGGCTTGCGTCGCTTTCATCCAGCGGCGGTGAACGTCAAGCTCGGCTTCGGTTCTGGAGAGGAACATGATCCCCGCCTGCCGATAGCCCACATCCTCTCCGACGCGCGCGGCCATGCCGCTCCAGAGGCGATCCGATTCCAGGGCCATCGGCAGATCGGCGGGGGAGCGGGACGTCTTGCGCACCCAGCCGAGATTGCGGGACGATTGTTCCCCCGCCAACCGCCCCTTTTCCAGCACCACAACCGGAACGCCGCGTTCGATCAGGCTGAGCGCCGTCATCAGGCCGACGATGCCGCCGCCAATCACGACGACGGTCGTGGATTTGGGCATGACCTGGGATGTCTGAACGGGGGAGATGACCGGGGCCATGGCGTGTGTCCTTGATGAGGGTGGGGCGGGAGGCGGGGGAGAGCGGTCAAAGCGACAGGGTGACGCGCTCCACGTCCGCTTGGCCGCCGCCTCGGTAGGCCGTGACCTCGATCTCCACCTTGTAGACGGTGGATCCCAGGGGCGGGCATGTGACCGTCGTGGTGGGATCGACGTTGCGGAATTTTTCACCGAAGATGCCCATGACCGTCGGCGTGTCTTCGGGATTCTGAATGAACACCCGGGTCGAAATCACGTCGGCCAGGCTGGAGTTCACCGCCTTGAGCGCGCGTTCGATGTTGTCGAACACCTGGTGGGTTTGCGCAATCGTGTCTGCGGGGATCTCCTTGGTTTCCGGGTTGCGACCGGCCGTGTTGGACACGAAGATCCACTCGTCAACCATGACGATGCGCGAGTAGCTGCTGATCTCTTCCAGCTTCGCGCCGGTTTTAAGCTTGACGATTTTCGCCATTTTGACTGTCTTTCCATGACCAGGGACAGACGGGTTGGGCCGTCTGGGAACGGGAAGGGCGCGCGCCTTCGGGGATCAGCGCAGAACCGGGGTGTCCCAAAGATTCAATGTGACGCCAATGCCTTTGGCGACGGCGTTCCGATAAACAACCGTGCCCCACGCCACATCTTCGACGGGCATGCCCCCGACGGACAGGATGATGATCTCCGCGTCATTCCGGCGTCCCGGCTTGTCGCCAGCGCAGATCGCGCCAAGGTCTTCCAGGTCGTCACGGGTCATTTTGCCTTCATGGATCATGTCCATGAAGCGTACGCCAATCACCGGAACATGGACGTGCGCGGGCTTGGGCAGCTCCTCGAACCACGCCTCATAGAGGCCGATGTTGTCCATCACCTTGCGGACGTCGGCCTGTTCCATGCCCGCGTCGATCTCGCAGGAGGCTGGCATCGACAGGAAGGCGCCGGGCTTGACCCAGGCCCGTTTCACGACCGGGTATTTGGAGACGTCGCCCGTCTCGCCGGACGCGCAGTAGGTCACGATGTCGGAATCGCGGACGATCTGTTCGATGTCATGGACGATCTCGATCGTGGTGATCTGCGGGTAGGTTTCCTTCGTCCAGTTGATGAAGCTGTCGAGGCTCTTTTGCCCGCGTCCCTGAACCTTCACCGTGTCGATCTTTGGACAGGTCGCCATGAAGGCGGCCAGAGAGGTTTTGGCCATGACGCCGGGACCATAAATCCCGACCACCTTGGAGTCCCTGCGGGCCAGATGCCGCGCGCCGACGCCGGGGACCGCGCCCGTCCGGTAGGCGGAGAGCAGGTTCGCCGACATGTGGGCCAGAGGCGCGCCGGTGTCGGCGTCGTTCAGCGTGAACATCAGGATCGAGCGCGGCAGGCCTTTTTCGCGGTTCGCGATGTTGGAGCCGTACCATTTCATGCCCGCAGTGCCGTATTTGCCCCCCAGATAGGCGGGCATCGCCATGAAGCGCCGGTCCGCCGTGGGCTTCGGCATGGTCGGAAACGGCGAGTTTTCCGGGAACACGACCATGGCGCCATGGGAATCGTTGTTCGCGCCCGCCATCCGGTAATCGCCGGTGTGAAGCAGGACAAACATATCCTCCATCGTGTCCACGCAGGCGGCCATGTCGGTCACGCCCGCTTTGACCATGTCCTGTTCCGAGAGATAGAGGAAATCGATCTTGGGCAGCTCACTCATCGCGATTGTCTTTCCTGATGGGATGGAATTGAGCGGAACCGCCGCGCCGAAAAGCGACGGGAGCGGGGACTCAAGAGGGTGCGCATTTCAGAAAATTGCCAAACACTGAAAACAGTTTTATTAATAACTCGCCTTTTCACCATTCATATCTTTAATAAAATACCCAACAATGTTCAGTAATTTTTAAATATTATATGGATAATTACATAGCGTAATCTGAGAGTGCTATGGTTTATCGATCTTTTTTCATGGCCTCGCGCCCATCGTTCTTCCTGGCGATCTGTTCAGCGTGGGTTCATTGCTGCCCTTGCCGACAGAGGAACCACCCAATCAACATTTGCGAAATGGCCTTAAACTGCTTGATCGAATCGGTCAAATTTTTGATATTTCAAGTCACATGCTGATTTTGTGTCGGTTTGCGGTCAATCGACGCCGCATCCTGCCTGTGGGGTGGGAACTCAGCGTTGTGGCGCCGCGCAGGACCGCAATCGGCGCGCCGTGACGGGGCGTTTGGGAGTTTCGGCTGGCCGCTGGCGTTCGACCGTCATGGCTGGGAGAACGCGCTTTGGATCGACCGTCGTCGTTTTGGCGCGGCGTGCGGAACGGGCCTGCGCGCCGCTCAAGAGGCTGCTGTCGGCTCTACGTCGTCCGTCGGCGGCGCGTTTTTCCGCTGCTTGCGGTACATTGACGGGGTCATGCCAAACCAACGGCGGCAGGCGCGGGTGAAGCAGGCGCCGTCCGCGTACCCAAGGACATGGGCGATTTCGGTTATCGAAAGATCGGAATCGACCAGATAATTTTCCGTCAGCGCGCGCCGCTTGTCCTGCTTGATGGATGAGAAACTGCCGCCGGACTTGCGCAGCGAGCGCTGCAACGTGCTCGCTGACAAACCCAGCGATTGCGCCGTCGCCATCATGTTGAAACAGCCGTCGCCGGGAAAATGGTCGGAGGCCATGCGGCGAACCTTGTCGTCCAGCGACCGCGTGGGGGCCGACCGTTCGCGGAGCATTCCCAGATAATGTTCGACAATGCCGTAGACCCGATGATCGCCCCCGTTGCCGGACAGCGCCAGATCGCCGACCGGAAAGATCAACTCGTTGGCCGGTTGGTTGAAATACAGCGGGGCTTTGAAAAAGGCGTTGTGGGTTTGCAGGTTGGCGGGCGCCGCATGCTCGAAATGCACCTCCAGCGGACGCCAGGCGGCGCCAGCCCGCGTGCGCATCATCTCCACCACGATGGCCAACGAGAATTCCGCATCGTGACGTCGGGGAAAAATCCTCTTGTCTTCAATGCGATAGCGGAAAACGGACGTGTCGCCGTCGCGCGTCATGCGGCAGGTCGTGCCCTGTTGCACCAACCAATTGTGGTCGATGAACCCCTTGAGCGCCGCGCCCAATGTGGGGGCGCTGGTGAACAGCAGACCGACCGGACCAAGGGTCAGGGGCGACAGATTGCGCGCGATGGACAAACCAAAATTGCTGTCCCCGACCGAGGCCGCCGCCGCCTCGAAAGCCGCCACATAGTGGCGCAGGGGAATGTCGCGGTAAGGGTCTCGCGGCGTCGCCTCCGACATGCCAAAACGGTCGAGCACCGTGTCAGGCGCGCAGCCGCGAGCCTTCAACGCGTCGATCAGGCTTTGCGTCACCATCGCCCAAATCTTGGGTTCCTCGCCAAGAGGCGCGTTCTTCGGCATCGTTCGGGTCCAGCGGAAGGCGTTGGACCTTGATTATCAAATTCAGAGACCCCGGCGTCACGGAAAACCTGCAAAACAGAGGGTCCGCAGGTTTTGGAGTTGCCCTGGAAAAGTGGAGAGCCTTCTGAGACGACAAGGCGGATCAGGAGGCCTCCATGAGCACACCCAAACAGCGGAAAGTTACGGAAGAGTTCAAGCGTGAGGCGGTGCGGTTGACCGAGACGAGCGGTCGGACTGTGGCGCAGGTGGCTGGTGATCTGGGGATCGGCAAGTCGACGCTGACGCGGTGAAAAACCCAATTCAAAGAGGCCGATGTTCTGTCTGGTCCTCATGATGACGTGCAAAAGGAACTGACGTGGCTTCGGCTTAAGAATAAAATTCTCCGTCAGGAACGGTATTTCTTAAAAAACGCGGCAGGCTTCTTCATTAAGGAAACAAGTCGATGATTTATGAAGCCATCGACGCGAAGAAGGCTGAAACACCCGAACATCGCGGCTGCCGTCTTCTAGGGTCAGCATGAGTGGATATTATGCTTGGAAGCGTCGCCAGCCCAGTCGTCGTTAGTATGACGGCATGATCTTGCTCGCTCATGTCCGAAACCATTTTTCTCTATCGCATGAAACCTACGGCTCCCCCCGAATACATGCTGAGTTGAAGGCTGACGGTGTGAGCGGCGGTCGCCATCGGATCGCCTGCCTGATGCGGGACAACGGCATGAAAGCGCTGCAAAAACGACGATACAAGAAGACGACCGACAGCGACCATGGCGGCCCGGTCGCGCCGAATGTTCTGGATCAGGATTTCAGCGCCGCCGCGCCAAATCAAAAATGGGGAGCCGACATTTCCTACATCTGGACCGCCGAAGGCTGGCTGTATCTCGCCATCGTGGTGGATCTGCATTCGCGCCGCATCATCGGTTGGGCCACGAGCGACCGAATGAAGAAAGATTTGGCGATAAGCGCGCTGCAAAGAGCCATCGCCTTGCGCCGTCCCCCGAAAGACGTTGTTCATCACTCGGATCGTGGGAGCCAATATTGCTCTGCGGATTATCAGAAAGTACTGAAGGATGGCGGCTTTGTCATATCAATGAGCGGAAAGGGAAATCGCCATTGGACGTTACATCGACGGGTTCTATAATCCTGTGCGGCGACATCCTCTTCGCCCACAACGACACCGGCAGCGACAACCCCTGGAACGAAAGCGTCTCGGTAGACGCAGACAGCCAGAGCCTCCACCTCAGGCCGACGGCAATGGCTTCGTGCGTGGGAGCCAACCGCGATGCGAAGCTCACCGTCGAAGGCGCCGCAGAGTTGTTCTGGGGAATGCTGATCCAATCCCTGCAAGGGTGATGTCAACCTCCCGACAGAAGGCGCGGCCACCATGCCGCATTCCCATCATCGGCACACCTCTACGTTGGCCGCAGGCGAGCACCTCATTCCGCCAATGACAAGGCGCCTTCCTCCTCGCCGGAAACGCCTTCCAATTCAATGGACAGCTCATCGCCTTCACCGGGAGGTTCACTCAGGTCGAACGGCCAAGACACGACGGGGAGTGCTGCGGCCGCGACGGCGAACACCCCAGTGCTGGCCCAGGCGGCGTGAGAGCCGACGACGTACATCACCTTTTTCGCCCGTGTGGCGGCGACATTCAGGATGTTCGGCGTCCCGCCCGCCCAGGTCCGCGATCCGCGGCTGGTCTCCGCCGAGGCCCCCAGGACCAGCAGCACGGCCTCCGCCTCCTTGCCCTGGAAGGTGTGGACCGTCCCGATGTGCGCCCTCCCCCAATCCTCCTTCGGCTTCTTTCCCTCGATGCCCAACTCGTCGAGGACGCCGCTCTTCAGCACGAAGCTCCTGAGCTTGTCCGCCACGGCCCGGAAGGGGGAAATGATGTACAGGCTGGGCTTCCGGATGCCCCGGACGCTCAACTTCCGCAGGAGATCGACGATTGCGTCGCCTTCCGCCTTGCTCCATTTCTCGGCGTTGGAGCGGACGTCGATCCAGGCGCTGCCGGCAAGCCACGGCGACAGGGCGTCGACGAGGGGGGACGCCGGATCTCCCGCCGCATGCACCATCAATCCGCCATAGGCGATCTCGTTCGAGATCGAGAACATCGGGTCCTGGCAGCGGCGGTGCACGAGAAGCGGAAGGCCGATCTCCCGGATATCGGCGCCAGCGCCCATGCGGGCCATCAGCGGACTGACGGCATCGGCGAGAGTCTGGGCCGACGCCCGCGGCGCCGCCCACAGGTCGGGGTGCGCCCCGTAGCTGGCGCAGACCGCCCGGACGAGCCCCGTGGGAACCTTCGACACTGGTTCGATCTGCAGCGGATCACCGATGATGAGCGCGCATTGCGACCGCCACACGGCGCCAACCGCCGCCTGCGGTGTCGCCTGACCGGCTTCGTCGACGATAAGCCAGCCAATCGCTCCCTCACCCACCCCGTCCATCAGCCGGTCTAACGAAGCGAAGGTCGTCGACACGAGCGGGACCATCAGGAAGAAGCTGTCCCACAGATCGCCAAGATGGGCATCGGCGCCGGACGGCGTGCGTTTGCCCTTGAGGTGATCCATCATCAGCCCGAGGTTCGACTTCATCGGTCCGGCGGCGGCGTCGATGAACGCGCGGTGCAGCCGCATCGCAGCGGCGAACATCTCATCCCGCGCTGCGGTAAAATCAGGGTCCGCCCAAGCGCTGGCGGTGTGAATGGCCTTGTGGGAACCGCTCCAGAACGACGGCCCGAGATGGGTGCCGGCGCAGACCTCCGGACAGCGGGCCTCCAGGTCACGCAACTGCGCCCATCGTTCCCGGCTGGCCGTCAGTACGGCCTCGGCCGCTCTTGCCCGCGCGTCCGCCGTCTCCATCCGGGTCCCAGCGGCAAACAGTTCGGTTCGGGCCGTCTCCTGGTCGGCCAGCATGCGCCGCAGAAGGTCCATCGCCCCCTCCTGCCGTTGCCGCCAGCGGGCATCCAGGCCCAGCCAGCGAAAAACAGGAACCGGCTGGAGGGCGGTGTTGCCGTCAAGCAGACGGCGCGCATCGGCGACGGCGGCGTCGAGCCGCGCCAGCGCCAGTTCCGCAGCGCGGCGGGTTTCCCGTGCCTTGTCCGCATCCTCGGCCGCGGCACGGTGCGCCGCATGGGCATCGTCCATGGCCTGCTGGACCGAGGCCGCCGTCCACAGCGCCGTGCGGATCTGCTCGCGCAACGCCTGCATGCCGGCGGCCAACGCCCGCTTCTCCCGGTAGTCAAGGCAAGCCTGCCGCCAGCGCTCCATGGCCGCCGCCTTGCTCTGCGGCGGCGCTTCGACCTCGACGATCGTCGGGGGCGGATCGCCCGCACGGTCGCGCTTCATCCGCCCGGTCACTGCGGCGAGATACTTTTCCAACCCCCAATCCGGATGCCACCAAGCATCCTCGACGAATTCCGTGCGGTTGGCCATGTTGCCGAGCACTGCGGCAATGAGCCCCCAGCAACTCCCCGCCTTGCCGTGAACGGCATCGGCGGTGCCGGGGAAATGGCGCACGGCGACATCCGGAGACACCGTTCCGGCGAGAGGCAATTCGGCGCTGACGTTCCGCACGGCGGCGTTGTTCGAGGAGGCGACCACGATGCCGCGCCTCCGCAACCCGGCGTCCAGCCTGTAAAGCGTCTGTCGGCGGCCACCTTCGGCGACAAGGTCGGCAGGCGAAAAGGCGGACGCCGGGTCTTTGAACCCGAGCAGCGCGTCGGCGCGGTCGAGGATCACGGCGGCGACGACGTCGCGCAGCAGCGTCGTCTTGCCCGTGCCGGGCGGCCCATTGATGGAGAGCATCCCGCCATCCGCCAGATCGCGCATGGCGGCGTTCACCGCCGCCTGCTGCAACGTCACCAGCTTGGCGGGTTTGGGAGTCGGCCAGCGGGCCAAGGGCAGCCGGCGCGGCGCCAGCAGATCCTCCAGCAGCGCCTTGTCGGCCAGCACGTCGCGGCGGTGCGGCGGCGGTCGGCTCCCGAGATAGGTTTTCAGCATCGGCCCACCTCCACCGGCCTGCACGACGGTGCGGATGCGATGCAGGTCGCGGAGGAAGAAGCTGTTGATGATGTCGACCGGTTCCTTCTCGCCGTCCCCGATGACGCGGATGGCGACCCGGGGTCGCTCGAGCACCTCCTTCGGCAGGTTCAGGCACCGCTCCAGCGCGGTCATACCGAGGACGAACCCGCGCCTGGTCGTCGGAATCTGGCAGCCGTCCTCGGCGCGTTCGATCAGCGCGTCACCGATCTCCCGGCACAGGTCGTCCTGGACGTCCAGATACCGGTGCAAGCCGGATATCCGACCGGCCAGAACCTCGCCGCAGGCCCAACCGAAACTGGACAGCAGCACCTTGGACGACGGGAAGCCCCGTTCATCGAAGGAAGCCAACGCCAGCACGGCGACCCCCGACGCCTGCTCCCGCTCCGGACCATCCGGCTCGACGTTCCTGACCAGCAGTTCGACCGCCGGCTTCACCTTGGCAAAGGCCACCGGCAGGTACCAGCGGATGGTCTCCTCGTCGGAGAGCTTCAACCCCACCCGGTCACCCGCCGGGCTGTCCCAGGGCATCTGGCCGGAGCTGACGTCGAACGGCAGCAGCAGGCGGGGCGGCGTCTTGCGGGGCTCGCCACGCTTCCGGCGCGGCGGCTCGTCGCTGATCAGGTCGTCCTGCTCCGGGAATGTCTGTGGCTGCAGCGCCTCCAGCGCCAGCCAGGCATTCAGCAGAGCAACCGGATTGGGCGTGGATGGCATGGAACAGAACCCAGTGTGACCCTATGACTGTCGGTGAACAGTATACGGCGTGGACGCTTGGCGATGCAGAACATCGCCGCGTGTTCGGGATGTTCACCGTGTCCGGCAGACTGCACTAGGGTCTCTAGGAATACAACTCCGGCCGCCTCCAGCGCCACGCCAACTCACGCAAACCGATCTGCTGTGGCCGGTCAGGCGTGAAGGCCTCATGCGCGGCGGACTGCACCGCGCCGCCGACCACGAAAATACAGTCAGCGCATGGCGTGGGGTCGGCATCAGCGCGTGGTGCTGCTATGTGTCGGTCGCCGGGTCTTAGCTCTTCATCTGCCCGAACACATTGGCCTGACGCGGCACGCCGCCGACCAGGATGCCGCTTTCGCCCCCCATGGCGAACAGCCGGTCACAGTAGACGACAAGGCCATGCCCCGAGCGCATCATGATTTCCACTCATCGGCGACGTGGAATGGACGGACGAGCAACCTAAAATCTCTGGTGGGCGCCACACTGGCCCTTGGCGCATAATCGGACCAAACCCGAAGCCCCCATGGCGTTCCGGAGCCCAGATTGGCCTCCATCAATATATTCATTGGTGCGCCTATAGAGCACGCATCCGAACGAGCGACCCTGGCACGCGCCGTTGAGTTCCTTTCAGCACAAGATATCCCGGCGGTTGTCCTGGCCAATGTGAATCTCAGCGGTCGGCAGATTGATCTCGTGATCGGTCTCAACCAAGGCGTCTTGGTCGTCGAATCGAAGGCACTCTCGTCGACCGTGCGCGGGAGCGAGAACGGCGACTGGCAGGTCCGTCTCACGTCCGGCCGGTGGAAAGATATTCCCAACGCCTATGCCCAGGCCCTGAATGAAAAGCTGGCGCTTCGGGATGCAATGGTGGCGTTTGCCGGAATCGATACTCCATATCCCGATGCCGCCCTGATATTTGTCCCGGCTATTCCGGCCTCTTCAGAAATTCCGACGGGTGACTTCAAGGTTTCTGTGGGCGGTCTTGATGATTTATCGGATCGGATTGCTTCCGTGAAGCGCTGCGGCTGGTCCATAGACCGGTGGCGTTGCTTTGCGGCTCATCATCGCTTTATCGCTGTTCCTTCAATCGATGCAGCCTTGATCCCTAAGTTACTTGACGCCGAACGGCTGCTCACGGCTTACGCCAAGGCGTTTACGCGCACTTATGGGCCGCCCGCTTCGGCGATGATCCCGCTGTCATGCGTGTGTGATGGCGAAACACTTTCCTCGGATACTGTGCTGGAACAAGCGGCGCGGGACGGCAATGCCTTGCTGACCGGCGAGTCAGGCTGCGGAAAGAGTCTTCTGTCTTATGCAATCGCCCTCGCTGCATTGGGCCATGGGGACGTGCCGATCGTCGTTCCGGCAAAGGACTTCGAGGGAAATTTGCGCGATGTGGCCAATCGCGAGGTGACGCTGCTCGACGCGCGATCGGCGGAGGCGGTGATATCCGCTGCGCGGCAGCTCGGTCGCGGCCTCGTACTCGTGATCGACGGATACAACGAGTGTACACCATCGGAGCGGCAGCGCCTCACACGAAGCATCGCAGCGGCGGTATGGCGATATGACGCCACTGCGGTGATATCGAGCAGGATAATGCTTGAACGCGATGACCTTTTGCCCGCACGTACCTACGCCGTGCAGGTGCCGGACATGAGAACTAAACGGGCAATTGCTCAGCAGGCCGCCGTCGGCGTGTCTATCGATGCGCTCTCGGAACTGCTCGGCAGTGTGGGCAGCGGCCTTGAAGCCCGCATGATCGGGCAGCTCGGGCGGCACCTGCCGGTCGGAACCAGTAAGTACGGCCTTTTCGATGCATATGTGCGCGAGCGGCTCGGCACAGTCGCCTCCGACGGCATCCGAGTCTTATCGCGGATCGCCAGGATGATGACAGAGCGCATTAGTTTCAGCCTGTCGGTTCGGGAGCTTGACCGGTTGTTGGATCGCGAGGGCATATCGGGCGTCCTGTTAAGCGCGCTTCAGAGCGCGAACATCCTGGACACGCGCGCTGACCGGGTGAGCTTCAGTCACGAGATGTTCCTGAACATATTTGCCGCCGAAGCCATCATCCGGCGTGCGGGCGACGATCCCGATGCAGTGGTCGCCGCGTTGCGCCTGCCGCAGCATCTCGAGATGAAGCCGTTCGTCCTGGGAGCGATCGACGACGATAGCTTTCGGCGCAGGGTGCTCTCCAATCTATCGGATGCACGGGTTATTCGAGCCTGCCTTGCCGGTCAGTGCGGACCTGACGCGCAGCTCTGGGCGAATATGCGGCGATTCCACACGAACTTGTGGCGGGGCGGCGCCTTGATGACGTGTTGAGCCTGATCGGCAAAATGGATGAACGGCTCGACGAAGAACGTAACAGATTGTTTGGTGAAGCGAGAGAAAAGAAGGTAGCCCTGCGCAGCGGCCTCTATGCAGTGAGTTACATATGGTGCGGAGAACCTAAGATCGCTCTCAGCCAGATCAGCAGCCCTCTTCATAGCGGTCACCTCTATAATGGGCCGAAGGTAGCGGCGAGCGCGAACCTGCTTGGGCGCTTGTGTTCTGAAACCCTGAGCCCGGGCCAAGTCGGTTTACTGGTCGAGTTGAACAAGTATTCCGACCGCGATGCTCACTCGCTCGGAACCGTATTGCCGAGCATCCTCAACCGCCTCTGGCAAAGAGCAGCACATCATTTGCGGCTAGGACTGATGCATGCGGCGGGCATGAGCGCCCACGCGCTCAACAAAGAAGAGCGTCGCGCGCGGACCTCAGACGAGGGTCGGCGCTGGTCGAAGCTGTGTGACTGGCTGGCGAGTCGCTGATCCAGACCCGCCGCTCTCCCCTCTCCGAAGCGGATTCCCCCGTCCACGCCTCGGCACTCTACGCCAGAGCCCTACGCCAAAGCGCGCGGGACTTTCCGCCCAAATGATTCCGATTTGATTCCGGCAGCGACCGGGATGAGGCCGATTCCGAACAGCAAAAAGCCCCTGAAAGCGGTTTGCTTTCAGGGGCTTTATGATTTGGTTGC
>NZ_JBMDKF010000040.1:0-32781 GCF_057809575.1 Azospirillum sp. FG154
AACCAAATCATAAAGCCCCTGAAAGCAAACCGCTTTCAGGGGCTTTTTGCTGTTCAAACGCTGGCCCCGGAACAGGCGCCGCAGAAGTTGATCTTACGGCCTCGCGCACAACCGCTCTTGCGCAAGGTGGAGGTAACGGCGGGACAGGTCGATGCCGACGGATTTTCGGCCCAAAAGTTGCGCGGCGACCAGGGTGGTGCCGGTTCCGCAGAAGGGATCCAGGGCGAGGCCGCTTGGTGGGCAGGTCGCCAGCAGCGGGCGGCGGCACAGGTCGATGGGGTAGGCGGCGAAATGGGCGCGGCGGCCTTGGGTGTCTTCGGGGATGATGTCCCAGACGTCGCCCGGTTTGCTCCCCTTGGGGTGGTATTTGAGGAGGTAGAATCCTTTGTCGAGGAGTTCCTTGGCGCGACCGGAAAGCTTGGCGCTGTCGGAGTGGGTTGTTCGCTGCTGACCACGGATGACCATGCGGAAATCAGCCAACCGCCCCGCCGCCACATCGGTCAAGATCGTCTCCAGGGCGGCAAAGGCGGCCTCTTTCTCCCAGGGCTGAAGCGATGTCGACCGTTCGATTTGCCGTTTGTAGCGAATCCCGGACACGCCCGTGGCCGACACCACCGCGCCGTTGACGATTTTGGCCTCGCGCGGTTTCGAGCGGATGGCGTCGGCGTCGTAGTAATAGCCCTTGGCCTGTTTGACGAAGTGGAACAGTTTTTCATGCAGGTTGGCCAGACGGTCCTTGCTGGTGTCCATCCCGCCTTTCAGCTTGTTCCACACCACCTCGTTGCGCAGAATCCAGCCTTGCGTGTCGATCATCTCAAAGGCGACGCGCCACGGCACGCCGACCAGCCCCTTGCCGCTGTAGCTGTCGCCCAGATTGAGCCAGAAGGATCCCTCGGGCTTCAGCACCCGTTTCACCTCGGCGGTGATCGCGGCCAGCGCCGCGACATAATCCCGATGATCGGCCTCCAGCCCCAGGCCGCCCGCCTCATACTCCCGCTTTCCCCAATAGGGCGGCGAGGTCATGACGCAATCGACGCAGGCGTCGGGCAGCGCCCGCAGAACCTCCTTGGCGTCGCCCAGCAGCAGCAGAGGCGACAGCGCGCTCCCCTCCTGGCGGTGGCGGTCAAAGGCGCGGGCGTGGTCCGTCCCGACAATCGCCCCCGCGTCCTCCATCCCCACCCCTCCCATGCCAACCGGGCCGCAGAGTAGCCGGATCGGCGGGGCGGGGCGAGGGGCGCGGCGCTCAAAAAGATGGCGGCGGCCCAAGAACAGGCCGCCGCCGTTGTGTCGCCAAAGACGCCTCATCCAAAGACGACTCATCCAAAGCCGCCGCGATCAGGCGGCCCGGATTTTTGCGACGAAGGCCTGGACCTCGTTGCGCAGATGGACCGATTGCTCGGTCAGGTTGCGCGACGCGTCCAGGACATTTTGCGCCATCCGTCCGGTTTCGCCCGACGCCAGCGTGACGCCGCCAATGTTGGTGGTGACGTCGCGGGTGCCGTCGGCGGCCTGACGGATGTTTTCCGAAATTTCGGCGGTCACGGCGCCTTGCCGCTCCGCCGTGGTGGTGACGGCCGAAATGTTGTCGTTGACGGTGGTTATCATCCGCGCGATCTCGCGGATCGCCTCCACCGCCGCGCCGGTGACTTCCTGCATCTGCTGAATCTGGACGCGGATGTCGTCGGTCGCCTTGGCGGTCTGGTTGGCCAGATTCTTGACCTCCGACGCGACGACGACGAAGCCCTTGCCCGCCTCGCCCGCCCGCGCCGCCTCGATGGTGGCGTTCAGCGCCAGCAAATTGGTTTGGCTGGCGATCTGCTGAATGAAGCCGGTGACGTCGCCGATCCGCTGGGCGGCGGCGACCAGCCCCTCCACCGTTTCGTTGGTGCGGTCGATGTGGCCGACCGCCGCGCGGGCGGTGTCGGCGGACAGGGCGATTTGCCGGGTGATCTCGTTGATGGAGAAGACCAGCTCGTCCGCCGCCCCCGCCACCGTCTGCACGTTGGTCGTCGCCTGTTCCGACGCGGCGGCCACGGCGACGCTCTGGCGGCTGGTTTCCTCGGCGATGCCGGTCAGAGAGACCGCGTTCCCTTCCAACTCGCCGGCGCCCGACGACACCGCCCCGGCGATGCCCGACAGCGCCGCTTCAAAGCTGTCGGCCAACCGCCCCATCTCCTCGGCGCGGACGGCCACGGCGCGCTCTTCCTGGTCGCGCCGTTCCTTTTCCATCTCGGCGACGCGGACGATGTTCTTTTGGAAGATCTGAAGCGCCCGGTTGACCTGCCCGATCTCGTCCTTGCGCTCCACCCCGCCGATGGCGAAGGCGTATTCGCCGCCCGCCAGCCGTCCGATGACGGCGACGGTGCGGGCCAAAGGCCGCCCGATCACCATCATGCCGACCAGACTGAGGATCGAGGCGAGGATGACCAGAGTCACCACGCTGCCCGCCAACGTCCAGTTCTGGATCATCCGGGCGGGTTCGTTGACCTTGTCCAACGGAATGGTGGTCAGCATCCCCCACGGGGTGCCGGTGGCGCCGATGGCGATCGGAGTCAGGAAATTCTGCACCGGCCCGCCGATCACCGGATCCTGGGTGATGAAATCGCTGCGCCGCCCCTCCTTCACCGCGTCGAGGACGCCCGCCAGTTCCGGGGCGGACGCCGTCACCGGCTTGCCCAGCGCGTCGGGCTGGTGATAGGCCGCCCAGCTTCCTTGATGCGAGACGAGGCTGATCCGCCCGGTTTCAAACGGACGCACCCGCCCCAAGGATTCGGAAAAACGGTCGAGCGGCAGGCTGAGGCCGACCACGCCGATGACCCGGCGGTCCACGATCACCGGGGCGACCAGCGAGACCATCAGCGTCTTGCGGCTGCCGACCATGGACTCATAAGGTTCGGTGACGACGGGTTTGCGCAAATCCTTGGGCCGGAAATAAAAGGCCGAACCCGGATCTCCGGCTTTCGGTTCGTCGAAGGCGCGAACGTCGAGCTGGCCGTTTTCGCGGAACCACTGGGCCAGGAAGCGGCCCTTGTCGTTGCAACCGATGTCGTCGAGATGGTCGGCGTCGGGGTCGATGGCGTTCGGCTCGAACCCGGCCCACAGGCTGAACAGGTCGGGATCGCTTTCAAACATCGCCCGCATCACCTCGTTGTAGGCGGTGCGGTCCGTCACCCAACTGCGGCGCATCATGCCGAAGGCGTTGGCCAAAGCCTCCACCGTCGCCATGGCGCGGTTCAAATCCCCCTGCGCCACGGCGGCGTGGTGTTCCCCCACCTCGCCGCTGTGCTTGAGCGCGAGATCGCTGATGACGCCGCTGTTGACGGTCGACAGCGCGGCCACGCCGCCAGCGAAAATAATCGCGAGCACGACCACGACCCACAGAATGAGCTTGCCGGTCAGGCTTCTCGCGCCGTTTGCAATTCGGCTCATCATCACATTGGATTCCACATCTGCCTCAGGCCCCGGATGCGGGGCGCCCGTCACGCCGGGCGTCCCGCCGTCGGTGGATCAGGGGCGCTGCATGACGCATTTGGCCTGGACCGGATAAACCACCGCCTCCGGGGCGATGACCTTGACCGGCTTGAAACCGATGTCGGTGCCGTCCACCGGGTATTTCACGCCCTTTTCGACGCGCGACACCACGATGGGCAGCAGGGCCTGATGGTCCTCCTTGCGCATGGCGATGGGGCCGATGTCCGTCTGGATCGTGGTGTTTTCCAGCGCCCGGGCGATGTCGTCGCCCTTGATCGCGCCGCCGTTGGGCTTGATCGTTTCCAGCGCCGTGACCAGCCCCTTCAGGGCGTTGACCGCGTTCGGCTCGACATAGACCGGCAGATGCCCCGTCGCCTTCAGGTAATCCTGGGCGAAACTTCCGTCGGTCAGTTCGATGTTGAAGGGGTGGGCGACGTAATGGCCCAGCGCCCCGTCGCCCGCGTTGCTGATGTTGCCGACCTGATCGAGGAAGGTGGTGCCGAAACGGACCTTCAGCCCGGCGTCGCCCGCCGCCTTCATCATCAGCAGCAGGTCGTTCGACCAATTGCCGGTCAGCACGGTGTCGGGGTTCGCGGCCTTGATCTTGGCGATGAAGGGGGAGAAATCCTGAATGCGGGCGACGTCGTGCAGGACGCTTTCCACCACCTCGTACCCGCCGGGCGCCGCGTTGGCCTTGATGCTGGCCTCGACGTCCTGGCCCCAGGAATAGTTCTGGTTGATCGAATAGACGCGCTTGCCCAGCACCCCTTCCTGTTTCATCACGCAGACCAGCGCGCCGATGCGCATCGGCGCGGTCGCCGTGTAGCGGAAGGCGTGGAAGTGGCATTTCTCGCCGGTCAGCTCCATCGCCTCGGCGCCGACGTTGAAGTAGATGATTTCCTTGCCGGGGTTCTTCTTGTTGTACTCCCGGATGTCGTCGGACAATTGCGCGGCGATCAGGGACGAGGATCCCTGGATCACGATGTTCGCGCCCTCGGCGGCGGCTTGCAGGAATTTTTCCGACGCGCCCGACGGTTTTCCGCCCGAATTGTATTCGGTGAGGATGACCTTCTCGCCGTTCAAGCCGCCCTTGGCGTTCAGGGCGTCCAGCACATAGTGCGCGGCGATCAGATAGGGCCGCCCGGTGGAGGCCTGCATGCCCGACAGGCTTTCGATCACCGCCACCCGCAGCGGGTCGGCCAGCGCCGCCGACGGCAGGGCGACGGCGGAGAGGGCGGCGAGCGAGGCCACGGCGACGCCGAGCGCGCGAGGAGCGCTCTTTGGGAAGGTGGTTTGGAACGGAATGCGCATCGAATCGTCCTTGGTGGGTGGTGCCCCCGTTTCGGTTCGTCGCGCGCGCGGCTGGACGGTCGATCCGATATGGACCATCGCCGCTTCCCAGGACAGCCACGCCGAACGGTTGAACGGTGGGGTTATGATCGCGACAGGAGCCGTAAGACCGACGCCGTCGGCGCGCCAACGCAACGCCGAACAACGTCCGAAGGGCGGGCGACGCATGAAGGCGCGCCAGACGCGCGCGCTCCACGCTGATGGATGAAGCTTGATCGTTCCCTTACAAAAAGGCGCATACTCCAATATATTCGGCACGCATAAGAGATAATTAGACAACAAACGATTATCGTCGGTATTGTCATTCAGACTTTATGCAATCTTTTGTCGATCCGCAACGGAGAATCCGGCGCTTCCGCAATTTCAGATTCGCAATGTCATGATGATTTGTTTCACTGCGGACTGACGCGCAGCCTCAGGCCAACGCCGGGCCAACGCTGGGGTTGAACCGTCAGGGTTGAACCGTTGGGGGGCTTGGCGTGACGCCAGACGTCCCCCATCTACAGGCGATGACACGCCCCATCCCCCACACGGTTCCGCCCTCGGTCGCAGACCTGGAGCGCATGGCCGAAGCCGCCCTCGACACCATCCCGGCGGAGCTGCTGGCCCCGATCCGCAACCTGGTGATCCATGTCGAGGATTTCCCCGACGAGGAAACGGAGCGGGAGATGGAGCTGGAAAGCCCCTTTGACCTGCTGGGGCTGTATCGTGGGGTGGATCTGACCCGACAAAGCGTCGCCGACGTGCGCGGCGGGCCGGACATGATCTTTCTCTACCGCCGCCCGATCCTCGATTACTGGTGCGAGACGGGGGAGGATTTGGCCGCCATCGTCCGCCATGTGCTGATCCACGAGATCGGCCACCATTTCGGCCATTCCGACGAGGACATGGAGCGGATCGAAGCGATGGAGTGAGGGGCGGTCAAACGTCGCTGTTCAGCAGCGCTTCCACCCGCGCGCGCAGGACGGGGACCAGCTCGGCCTCGAACCACGGGTTTTTCGCCAGCCAACCGCTGTTGCGCCAACTCGGGTGCGGCAGGGGCATAAATTCCGGGCCATAGTCGCGCCACGCCGCCACCGTGTCGGTCATCGTCGCCTTGCGCCGGGCGCCCAGATAGCGCGCCTGGGCGTAGTGCCCGACCAGCAGAGTCAGCCGCACCCCGGTCAGGGCCGCCAACAGCGGCGGGTGCCACAGCGGCGCGCATTCCGGGCGCGGCGGGTAATCGCCGCCCTTGGGGGAGGTTCCGGGGTAGCACAGCCCCATCGGCACGATGGCGATCCGCGATTCGTCGTAAAAGGCCGCGCGCTCCAGCGCCAGCCACGCGCGCAGCCGGTCGCCTGACGGGTCGTTCCACGGAATTCCGCTGGCGTGAACCCGCGCGCCCGGCGCTTGTCCGACGATCAGCAACGGGGCCGACGCCGCGCCGCGCAGCACCGGGCGGCAACCATGCGGCAACGCCCCGGCGCAGCGCGCGCAGGCGCGGACCTCGGCGAACAGGGCGGCCAGATCGGTCAAAGCGCCAGCAACTCGGCGACGAAGGTGGGGACCAGCGCGGTCGCCGGGCCGTGGATGGCCGCGTCGAAACGGCTGACGCCCTCCGACGGCTCCAAATTCAGTTCCACCGTGTGGGCGCCGCCCGCCCGCGCTTCGGCGACGAAACCGGCGGCGGGGTAGACGTGGCCCGAGGTGCCGACGGACAGGAACAGGTCGCAATCCTCCAGCGCCGCCTGGATGTGGTCCAGGTGGTAAGGCATTTCGCCGAACCACACCACGTCGGGCCGCATCCCGCCCTTGCGCCCGCAGGCCAGACACAAATCATGCACCGACAAATCGTCGCGGCAGTCGGACGCCGCCCCGCAACGCTGGCACACGGCCTTCAGCAACTCGCCATGCATGTGCAGCGGCGCCGTGGACCCGGCGCGCTCGTGCAGATCGTCGATGTTCTGCGTCACCAGCAGGAATTTGCCGCGCCAGCCCCGCTCCAGCGCCGCCAAGGCCATGTGCGCCGCGTTGGGCTGGATCGCCGGATCCAGCAGGCCGCGACGGCGGTCGTTGTAAAAGCGGTGGACCCGATCAGGATCGCGGGCGAAGCCCTGCGGCGTCGCCACATCCTCCAGATCGACCCTCGACCAGATGCCCCCGGCGCAGCGGAAGGTGTCCAGCCCGGATTCCTGGGAAATCCCGGCCCCGGTCAGAATGACGATGGAATCGGTTGGGTTCAGGCGCACGGAATCCAGCGCGGGCATCAGCGTTCATCCTCTTGGTCAGCGGAGTCTTGCTCTTGGTCAGCGGAGTCTTGGCCGGTCGGCGCGTCCGCCGCCGCCAAACGCCGGGCCTTCAACCGCGCCCCGACGGCGGCGATCGCGGTGATGGCGGGAACGAGTTCCCGCCCCAGATCGGACAGCGCGTATTCGACCGACGGCGGAGAGGTGGCGGCCACCGTGCGCCGTATCACGCCTTTTTCCTCCAAATCCTTCAACCGGGCGCTCAGCATCTTGGCGGAAATCCCCGGCATGTCGATGCGCAACTCGCCAAAGCGCCGGGGGCCGCCGCTGAGATGCCAGATCACGTTGGGGGTCCAGGCCCCGCCCAACAGGCCCATGCATTCGCCCACCTCGCAGGTCGGCGGCAGACGCTCCGCTCGGCTTTTCCGCACTTTCAAGACCATAAACACCGCCACGCCAGGGGAATGGGAACAATCCGGTTACGGCCCGGTTACTGGGAAAGACGATAACGGAAAGTTACCAGATATACAAAGGTAACTCCTCTGGCTACCGTCGGCGCGTCATCCCAACACGCGACGGAGATCATCCCATGAAGCTCTATTACGCCCCCGGCGCCTGCTCGCTGTCGCCCCACATCTGCCTGCGCGAGGCGGGGGCCGCCTTCACGCTGGAGCGGGTCGACACCGCGACCCACCGCACGGAGACTGGCGTCGATTATTACAGCGTCAACCCCAAAGGCTATGTCCCGGCGCTGCGGCTGGACGATGGCGAGTTGTTGACCGAAGGCGTCGCCATCGTCCAGTTCATCGCCGACCAGCATCCCGACTCCGGGCTGGCCCCGGCCAACGGCACGCGCGCCCGCGTCCGCTTGCAAGAGCTGCTGAACTACCTGTCCTCGGAACTTCACAAGGCGTTCGTTCCGCTGTTCACCCCGTCCAGCACGGCGGAGGCGAAAGAGGCGGCGCGGGCGAAGGTTGGCGTCCGCCTGGATTTTCTGGAAGGCGCGCTGGCCGATGGGCGCCCCCATCTGCTGGGCGACGGCTTTTCGGCGGCCGACGCTTACTTTTTCGTCATGACGACCTGGACCGGCCCGACCGGCGTCGATCTGAGCCGTTGGCCAAAGCTGTCGGCCTTGGCGGCGCGGGTGGCGGAGCGGCCCGCCGTTCAGGCGGCGCTGCGGGCCGAAGGGTTGGCGGCGTGAGCGCGGCGGCGTTTGCGGGCGACCCGCGTTTTGGCGCGGTGATCGCCCTGCTGGGGCAGTATTTCGACGGTCTGCGCCACAGCGACACCCAGCGGCTGCGCGCCGTGTTCCATCCCCAGGCGATTTACGCCAGCGCCAGCGACGGCGCTTTGCTGCACCGGACGATGGACGATTATTTCGCCGTCGTCGATCAACGCCCGTCGCCCGCCAGCCGGAACGAGGAGCGGGCCGACCGCATTTTGGCGATCGAGTTCGCCGGACCCGTCACCGGCTTCGCCCGCGTCGCTTGCGCCATCGGGCCAAAGCGCTTCACCGATCTGCTGACGCTCGTCTTCCTCGACGGGCGTTGGCAAATCATCGCCAAAATTTTCCACAGCGAACCGATCAACGCCCCGTCGGTTGGATGAGGACACGCCGCCATGCCCTATGTGAACATCAAGATCACCCGTGAAAACGCCACGCCCGATCAAAAGGCCGCGCTGATCCAGGGCGTCACCGATCTGCTGGTCAAGGTTCTGAACAAGGAGCCAGCGACCACCTTCGTCGTCATCGACGAGGTGGCGCTTGAGGATTGGGGCGTCGGCGGCTTGCCCGTCGCCGAATTCCGTCGTCAGCGCCTGTCCGCCGCCCATCCCAGCGAGAGCTGACGCCGCGTCGCCTTGGCGTCTCTGAGACATCAGGGACGCCGGGCGTCGCGCGGATTGGCGCGTCAAATCGATTCCGCTTTGGCACGATCCGCTTTAGCCTTGCGCCCTGGTTCGACACGCGGAGGCCGTTGGCGATGGTGAAGGTTCTGTTCGTCTGCACCGGCAACATCTGCCGTTCGCCCACCGCCGAGGGGGTGTTTCGTCGTCTGGTCGTCCAAGCCGGGCTGGACGGACGGATCGGCGTCGATTCCGCCGGAATCCACGGCTATCACGTCGGCGAGCCGCCCGACCCGCGCAGCCAGAAGGCGGCCAAGGCGCGCGGCGTCGATCTGTCGGGCTTGCGCGCCCGCAAGGTGACGCTGGAGGATTTTTACGAGTTCGACCACATCCTGGCGATGGACGACGGCCATCTGGCGCATCTGCGGCGCATGGCCCCGGCGGACGCCCGGGCGGCGGTCACGCTGTTTCTGGACGACGCGCCGGACGCCGCCATCGGCGTCGGCGTCCGCGAGACGCCCGATCCCTATTACGGCGACGCGCGGGGATTCGAGCGGGTTCTCGACCTGTGCGAACAGGGGGCCGCCGGGCTGTTGGCCCGCATCCGCCCGGATCGGTAATTTTCCTTGATCGGGCAGGACCCAGGGCAATCTGGTGAAGGATTATAGACCCGAAAATGGGATTTTGCGTCATCCCCGCGAAGGCGGGGATCCAGAGTTCGCCGAGCGAATATTTTGGATAAGCCTGGATCCCCGCCTTCGCGGGGATGACACTCTTCCTGTGTTAGGAATTCCAAGCCTTCACCCGATTGCCCTGGAGCAGGACCGATAGCGTCTCGCCGCCGCCCCCGCCAATGGTTTATAAAGAAAGGATTCAGCCCCCGGAGCCATCGACGATCATGCCCACCGCCAACGGCGTTCTCGACGGGATAGCCCTCTTCGATTCCTTCACGCGCGACGAACGCGCGGCGGTCGAAGCCCAGGGCCGGGTGTTCGACGCCCCCCAAGGCCACGCGCTGATGAGCGAGGGGACAGAGGCGCAGTCCCTCTATGTCCTGCTGTCGGGAACCGTCCGCGTGGTGCGCAGCGACGGCGTGGGCGGTCAGGTGGAGGTCGGGTTCCGGCAGGCTGGGGAGTGTTTCGGCGAAATGGCCCTGGTTGACGGCGGCACGCGTTCCGCCTCGATCATCGCCGCCACGCCGGTGACGGTGTTCGAGTTGGAACGCGACCTGTTCCTGTCCCTGATTTCGCCCTCGCCCGATTTGCTGGCCAAGCTGCTGCGCGAATTGAGCCGGATGATCCGCGACGTGTCGGAACGGGTGGTGCGCGAGGATCTGGAGCGCCGCGCCCGCATCGCCGAATCCGCGCTGGCCCGCCACCGCGCCATCACCCAGGCCGTCACCGGGCTGGCGCATGAGCTGAACACCCCCTTGGGCGTCTGCGTCACCGCCGCCAGCCATCTTCAGGATTTGGCCGGTCAGGGAATCGAGGATGTGCAGGAACCGGCGGCGCTGCTGCAATCGAACCTCGCCCGCGCCGTCGATCTGGTGGAGGCCTTCACCGCCATCGCCGCCTGCCAGCACACCGGGCCGTTGGAGGCGCTGGACGCCCGCGAGGTCGTCGAACAGGCCGTCGCCCTGTACGCCGCGCAGCATCCAAAGGCCGCGCCGTCGGTTCAGATCGTCCCTGGCGCGCCCTGCCCCTGGCTTGGCCACGCCGCGCATTTGGAGCGCGTGCTGCACCATCTGCTCGACAATGTGCGCGCCCACGCCTACCCCGCTGGCATGACGGCGGGCATGACGGCGGGCGCGGCGGCGGAGGCGTCGATCACGCTCGCCCCGGCCCAACTGGACGGCAAGGCGGCTTGGCGCCTGACCCTGCGCGACGAGGGGGCGGGCGTCGCCGCGTCGCATCTGCCGGTGCTGACCGACGCCTTTTTCACCACCGCGCGCGGGCGCGGCCACAAGGGGCTTGGTCTGGCCGTGGCGTTCAACACCGTCACCGGCCCGATGGGCGGCCGCCTGTCCATCGACAGCCGCCCCGGCGCCGGAACCACCGTGACCCTCGTTATTCCACAGGAACTGTAAGGCGCCCCCTGGCCTCCAGTTTCCCATCGGCTACAATCACCGCGCAAGCGTCGGCGGGCGTGGCGGCGTTGCGGCTGGCCCCCAGTTTCCCATCGGCTACAATAGGATGTCGCACGTTGGGCCAGCACCAGCGTGTTGCGGCTGGCCCCCAGTTTCCCATCGGCTACAATCTGTCCGGGCCGCAGACGGTCGAACATGGGGTTGCGGCTGGACCCCAGTTTCCCATCGGCTACAATCGGACCCTTGACGTGCCGTCGCTTTGCTGAGTTGCGGCTGGACCCCAGTTTCCCATCGGCTACAATTTCGGCCCGACGGCTACGCTCGCCCCTTTTGTTGCGGCTGGACCCCAGTTTCCCATCGGCTACAATGGTTTGACAGTTTCACGCCGGTTGCGGCCAGTTGCGGCTGGACCCCAGTTTCCCATCGGCTACAATCCAGCCGTTGGCGTCGCGCAACGGACGGTCGTTGCGGCTGGACCCCAGTTTCCCATCGGCTACAATTGTGTGTCGCTTCAGGATCGCTGCTGTGTAGTTGCGGCTGGACCCCAGTTTCCCATCGGCTACAATGGCAAGCCATACCTTGCCGGCTTGCCGGTGGTTGCGGCTGGACCCCAGTTTCCCATCGGCTACAATAGTCGGGCGCGGTGGTGACGGACGTCGTGTTGTTGCGGCTGGACCCCAGTTTCCCATCGGCTACAATGACCGTCCGCTACGCCGGGGCCGGAGCGGTGTTGCGGCTGGACCCCAGTTTCCCATCGGCTACAATAGGTCACGGGATAAGCTGCTGAAATTTCAGCCTTATCCCGTGATTTTCCATGTCTGAATCCAACCGGGCGGGCGTCAGAACAGGACATATTGCTCGGGATTTTTCCGGGATGGCAGGCGGGCGCGGCCATCGAAGCACAAGATGGTTTCGTATTGCTTGTCGGTGATGAAGACGATGTGGATCTTGCCGGTGTCCGGCGCCGCCTTTTCGATCCGGCGGGTCAGGGATTCGGATTGCTCCTTGCCCACGCAGTGACGCATGTAAACGGAGAGCTGCGACATCTCGAATCCCTGGTCGAGCAGGAATTTTCGGAAGGTCCCGCCGCTTTCCGTTCGCGCTTGGTCAGGGTCGGCAGGTCAAACAGCACCATCATCCACATGATCCGGTACCCGCTCAGCATCGTCAGTCCCCCTTGCCGCCGCCGTCCGCCTCTTGCGCCGTCGGCGGCGCTCTGGGGGGCGGGGGCCATTCCAGCGCGGTCGGCGCCCACGCCCGCCCGCCGCCGGGCACGTCAAGCGTCGAGTCGCCGCTTTCATAGGCCAGCGCCAGCGAGGTCGCCGCCCGCGCCGCCACGGTGGACAAGGGCGTGGTTCCCTGCGCCGTCGGCAGATCCAGGGACGGGACCAAGGCCAGGAAACGCTTGGCGTCCGGCGTGACCGCCCTGTGCCCGCTTTCGGTCAGACGCAGGACGGCCAGATCGACGAAGGGGCGGAACGGCTCCATCAAATCGTCCACCAGACAGAGCGGGTTGGCCCGGTTGTGGTGGAACAGCCCCAAGGACGGGTGCAGCCCCGCCGCCATCACCGCGCGGGCCACGGTGGAGCGCAGGATCGCGTAGCCATAGTTCAACAACCCGTTCGCCCCGCCGCTGTCGGCGTCACGGCGGAAGTCCTCGCCGAACAGCAAGGGCCAATAGCGCCGCGCCGCCTGCGCCTCCACATTTTCCGGGTCGCCGGAGCGCACCTTGCGGGCCAGCGCCTCGAACGCGCCGGACGGCTCGCCGCGCGCCTCCAGCGCCGCGCCCTGCTGGCGAATCTTGGCGCGCGCCAGGATTTGCCAGAGCCGCTTGGCCTGCGGCTCCGAGACGTTGAGTTGCGCCCGCATGCGCTGGGCCTGCACATGATGGCCGTCCACCGGCCACAGGAAGGCCGTCGGCAGGTGATTCGGCCCGCACAGGACCACCACGGCCCCACGCTCGGCCAACGCGAGCAACAGGGTGTTGGAGTAGGTCAGGCCATGCGCGTTCGCCATCACCACGGCGATGTCGTCCAACGCCACCCGACCGATTTCCTTGCCCCGTTCCTCCACCACCAGAAAGCCGCGCGACAGCGACAGGTGACGACCGTCCTCGGCGATTTCGACGATGCGCCCGATCATGGATCGGCGTCCTCGTCCGATGGCGCGGGCAGCGCCAGGGCGGGGGCGGCGGCCCATTTGGGGAAACCAGGGTCGCGCAGCCGTCCCAACGGATCGACCGTCACCCGCCGCGCCTTGCGCCGCCGCAGCACGTCGTAGGAAATGATGAGCCAGCGGAAGGGATCGACCTCGTCGAGCGGGTTTGCCATGGCCTTGACCACCGTCTCGCCCAGCTTTTCGATCAGTTCGTCCAGGCTGTTGGCCTTGGCGTGGCGCTTGACCAACTCCCCCGCCTGCTGGTGTTCGGCCATGCGAACCCGACCGTTTGACGGCTCCAGCCACGCCACCCGCATGACGCGGGGACGCCCGTCATGCTCCAGCTTCACCAGATCGCCCTTGTGCAGGCGCATGACGAAGCGTTCGCCGTCCTGCGGCTGGCAGGGGGCGGCGCGGCCATCGGGCAGGGCGTCGCGGTTGGCCTCGAACAGGGTGGTCGCGCGGCCCACCCATCGGCCATCGGGCAGGGCCAGCAGGTCGATGTGGTGGATGTCGCCCGCGATCAACCCCTTGTAGGGCGCGCCGTCCGGCCCGGTCAGCCAGATCGGGTTGGCTTCCTTGGTCAGCAGGCGAACCCGGCGGACGCCGACCCAGGGCGCGGTCGCGGCCAAATCCTCCGCCGCCTTGACCACGGCCTGTTTGACGTCCAAGCGCTCCGGCCCGGCCTTGTGGAAGGCCACCCGCTTTTGCATGGCCGTGCGCAGATCCGGGGCGCGGATGCGGGCGATTTCCTTTTCGGTCAGGCCGTCCATCATCTTGCGGTAGACGAGGTTGTAGCCCTTGGCGCGCTCCGACTCCAGGGTCGGGCCATAGGCGGTGTCCTCGTGCAGGCGACCGCCGACGCCATGTTCGGGCCGGTGCGACACGATGACGTTGCGCGCGCGGGCCGCCAATTCGTCGCGGAAGCCATCCCATGGATCATCCAGATCCTCCATCAACCGGTCGATCCCCGCCTGTTCGGCGCGGGAGGCGGCCAGCGCCACCGCCTGGATCATCCCCTGGTCGATGCAGCCGATCACCGCCGCGTCCAGCGCGTGGTGCAGGTGGTTGTCGCGATTCTTGACGGCGCCCTTATCCACCGGCGCGTCGCCGCCCTGGCGGTTGTGGTCGCGCAGGATCGAATCCACGCCCCAGCGCCGCCGCAATTGGGCGGTCAGCCGCCCCGGCGAAACGCGCACCCGGTTCGGGTCGCAGACATGGCCCAGATACTCCCGCGCCAACCGCGACAGATATTGCGTGTCGGTGATTTGCCGCGCCTGGAATCCCCCCTCCTTGTCCCAGCGTCGCAGGGCGTCTTCGGCGAAGCGCCAGCGCTTGTTCTTCGGCAAGTCCTCCGCGCAGCCGAGAATCCGCGCCCAGCGCGCCGGGTCGCCGCCGAACGCGTCAAAGGGGGTGCGGTTGCGCTTCTCCCGGTTGGCCTCGGTCAGGCAAACCACCTTGTTGGCCGCGCTGTCGTCGAGGCATTGGGAGAAGGGCAGGATGTGGTCGATCTCCACCTTGTCGGACAGCAGAAGCTGCCTATTGATAGGCTCGCCGGTGTAGGGGCAGCGGCGGACGACGACGCCCTGCTCCTCCCACAGCCGCAGCTTCAGCAGGTTGCGGGCGTTGATCGGGCGGTTGACGCTCAGCAGCAGGGCCTTGCGCTCTTCGTTCTTGCGCTGGTTGGCGGTCTGTTCCTTCTCGGCGCGGTCGCGGGCCTCCTTGGTCTGTTTCAGCTTGCGGGCCAGTTCCACCACGATTTCCTGTGGCGGGCCATAGCGCTCGATCACCGCGTTGACCACCAGGCGCAGTTGATTCAGCCCGATGTGCACCGTCGGGTTGGCCAGCCGCCCCAGCCGCTTTTCCAGCGGATCCTTGGGATCGCCGCTGCCGAAGGCGACGTGGCGTTCCAGCGCCTCGGCGTAATAGGGCAATTTGGCAAGGAGCGCGCCCGGTCGGCGGTCGGAATGGTGCAGGCCGGGGAAGGCGACCGGAACGGCCTCGTCATACCGGATCGGTCGGTTGGCGCCCCGAATGGCGCCGTTGTCGGTTGGCCGCGATTCCGTTTCCAGAACCGGCAACAGCCGGGCCAGCGCTTGCCGCCCGATGTTCAGGTGAAAGTCGGGCAGGGGCGCGTCGGCGGCCAGGACGGCGGCCTCCGGCGTCAGGCCCCAGCGGACGGTCAGCCAATCGAGCAGCGCCCCCTCGTCGGTTTCCGACAACAGCCGTTCGACCAGTTCATCCTGTTCGGCCAGGGTCAAATGCGCCCAGCGCGGGCCGAAACGCTTCTTGTCGGCCAGAACCGCCGAGGTTTCGTCGGTGGTCAACCCCGGTCGGCGCTCCGACTCGATGGAAAATTTGACCTCCGAAGCGAGTTTCAAGATCTTTCGGAGGTCGTCGAAGGAAAGGGCCTTTTTGGTCGGCTTGGCCTTCGCCGCGCGCAGGATGGCGTCGCGCTGCTCCACGGTCAGCGGCTGTTCGCTGTGGTCCGGGGCGATGATCTTCAGGTTGGCGAGTTCGGCGTAAAGCCGGTAGCGCTGCGCCGAGGGCAGGGCGCGCGGCGCGCGCGGATCCTCGGGGATCAGCGAGCATTTGCCGATTTTCGGCGGCTTCAACGGGCGTTGGTGAAAGATGCGGTCGCGCAGGGTCGTTCGCCGCTCCTCCGTCAACAGATCGGGGTGATGGCGTTTCTGCGCCGCCCACAATTGATCGAACTCGCTCTCCAGCATCCGGCGTTCGGGATAAAAGGGGTATTCGGCCTTCGCCCCCCGCCCGACCAGACGGGCGCGCGCGCAGCGACCGTTGGCGCGCAGCCAATCGAAAAAGGCGCCCAAGGTCGGCGCGCCGATTTCGTCCATCTGGATGGTCAGGCGGTCGATGGCGCTGCGGATCTTTCCCGCCTCCTCCGCGTCGCCGGCGCCGCGCATGACCTTGAAGCCACGGCGCTGGTTGATGTGGAACAGGGCGCGGCCCAGCTCATGCGGCTCCAGCCGTTCGGTCAGACCGCGAACCCGCAAATCCAAGGGATCCCGAGCCTCCAGCGCCTTGCGCTCCCCCCGGTCCACCGGCATCAGGCCGAAGCGGATCAGCGCGGCCATCAGCCGTTTGCGGCGCGTCAGGGTGCGGTCGCGCCGCCGCCGCATCTGCCGGGCGATCCGCCGCCCCACGGCCAGCGAGCTTTCATCCTTTGGGCTGCGGCCATCGGTGAAAATGCGCACGCCCAACGCGCGAATCCCCTTGGGCTTCGGCGGCGCGCTGCGGTCAAGCTCCAGCACGCACCAGCCAAGGGAGGTGGAGCCAAGGTCAAGGGACAGGCGGTAGGGTTGCATGGAACGGGGCGTCTCCATTGGATTTCATGTGTTTTCCAGCATGTCAGGCGTAAAAACACACATCATGAGTGGAGCGTATCATGGGATTGACAATTAAAAAGATGAGCCTTAACGTCGTGAAAGCTGGAAACACGATCCATTTTAGCCGATGGGAAACTGGGGCCAGCCGTTAACACGTTTCGCTTCGGCGGAGCACAAGATGCGGGGCAGGCCACGGCCTGCCCCTTTTGTTTGGGATGCGCGGATCGTCGTCGGCGGTTTTGTCGGTTCAGCCCGGATTTGAAAAACACCGCAGGCCAAAGAGACCACGCGCAAAAACGCGCCATCCGGCCCATACGGCCAGAGCGCGAAAGCGTTCAAATTTTACAGAGGAGCGCGCGTTGGAGCGGGTGAAGGGAATCGAACCCTCGTCGTAAGCTTGGGAAGCTTCTGCTCTACCATTGAGCTACACCCGCGCGCCCGGTGTTTATAGGCGAGCGTCGCGCCGGATTCAAGCGTTCCTGCAACGGAAACGCGCCGCCGCCGCACAATCAGGACGCGGCGGGGGCCGGTGTGGTCGCGAGGGGGGCGGCGGGGGCCGGGCGGCCCGAGACGGCGCGGGCGACGCCGTCGGAGATCACCCGTTGGCAATGCTCGGCCAGGGCCTTGCGGCTGGAAAAACCGTCGATGGTCACGGGGGGGTGGAATTCGATTTCCACCGTCATGCCGCCCAACTGAAAGACCTGCCACAGGTGCGGGGCCAGGTCCATGTCGCCGTACCAGGCGTAAAAGGGGCGGAAGGCGACGCCCATCGGGATGCCGTCCAGCCGCGTCGGCGTGACGCTGACCGGCTGCACGGTCAAGGGCTGGTCGCCGATCCGGCGGGCGGCGACGGCGAACAAAGCGGTCTTGAAGGGCAGGGTGCGGTTGCCGTCGCTCGACGTGCCTTCGGGGAACAGGATCAGGCTGTCGCCCGCGTCCAGGCGGCCGCCGATGTCGTCGCGCTGCTTGCCAACCTCCGACCGCGCCTTGCGTTCGACGAAGACGGTGCGTTGCAGCTTGGCGAGCAACCCGAAAAAGGGCCAGCCCGCCACCTCGGTCTTGGCGATGAAGGAGCCGGGGATCAGCGCGCCCAGCACGGTGATGTCGAGGTAGGAGGAGTGGTTGGAGACGAACAGCACCGGCCCCGCCGCCCGTCCCGCCGCCCGTCCCTCCGTCGCCGGTTGGCCGCGCACCACCAGATCCAGCCCCAACAGACGGGCGCATTGGCGGTGGTAGAAGACCGGCAGGCGATGGCGCAACGGCCAGCGCAGGGCCACCGCCAGCGCCTGAACCGGAATCAGCAGCAGGGTCCACAAAAGATAAACCGTCAGACGGAGCGCGCCGCGCCCGACCGATCCCAACGCGCGTGCGGTGTCCGTCATGGTTCCTGTCAGCCGGCTTGGCTGTCGCGGCTGCGACGCTCGTAATGTTTGAAATATTTGTCGGTGATGAGGTCGGTCTTCACCACGATGCAGACGTCGGTGGTGTTGAACTGGTGGTCGATCACCACCCCGTCGCCGACGAAGCCGCCCAGCCGCAGATAGCCCTTGATGAGCGGCGGCAGCACGTTCAGGGCGCGGCGCGGGTCGATCTGGTCCTTCTCCATCAAATTCATCGACACGTAACGGTCGGGCAGCGCGGTCGCGCGCAGCTCCGGCGGGGCCAGATGATGGTGATGGAGATAGGCCAGCGGCTCGGCCAGCGCGGCGGGGTCGGTGCCGGGCAGGCTGGCGCAGCCGAACATCAGGGCGATGTCATGCTGGAACACATAGGCGGCGATGCCGCGCCACAGCAATTGCATGCTGCCGCGCGTGCGGTATCCGGCGTCCACGCAGGACCGGCCCAGCTCCAGGACTTCGCCGGGATAGTTGAGCAGCGGGCCGATGTCGTATTCGTCGCTGGAATAGAAGCAACCGGCCTTTTCGGCGGCGGGGCGGCGGATCAGCCGGTAGGTGCCGACCACCATGTCCGGGCCGTTGCCGCGCGCGTGGTCGATCACCAGCAAATGGTCGCACAGCGCGTCGAAGGCGTCGAAGTCGCGCAACTGCGCCTTCATCGCGTCCGTCGGGATGGCCGCCATTTCATCGTAAAAGACCCGGTAACGCAGCGCCTGCGCCCAGTCGACTTCGGCGGCGGTCTCGGCCAGCCGCACTTCCAGGGTTCCCATCCGAAGCTCGGAGGACTCACCCTGGTCCACGCTTGTATCAGCCATATCGAGGGTTCGCTGCCGTGGTTCGCGACGATGCCGCGCGCCGCAACCCACCGTCACCGGGAGCAAGAGACCGGATGCGAGGGGCGGAGCGCGCGCGCATCGCAAGGCATAACACAGAGCGACGGGCGACGGTCAACCGACATTGTCCAAAACGGCAGCGTCGATGTGACCGTCGAGGCCCATCAGATCCCAGCGGGACAGGCTCAGACCGCGCCGCGACGGGCGCGCGTGCCCAAACCGATCTGCTTGGCCAGCGAGCTGCGCTGGCGGGCGTAGTTCGGCGCGACCATCGGATAATCCATCGGCAACCCCCAGCGGTCGCGGTATTCTTCCGGCGACATGTCGTAGGCGGTCTTCAGATGGCGCTTGAGCATTTTCAGCTTCTTGCCGTCTTCCAGACACACGATGTAATCGGGCGTCACCGACTTCTTGATGGGAACGGCGGGCTGCGGGCGCTCTTCCGTCACCACCGGCTCGTTGCCGACGTTGGCCAGCGACTTGTAGACCTGCTCGATCAAGGTCGGAAGATCGCTCAGAGCCACTGTATTGTTGGAGACATGCGCCGCAACGATCTCTGTGGTCAGAGACAACAGCGCGTTGGAAGGGGACCCGGTGGTCATGTAAGCTTGCTCCACAGCATTCGTTCCTCTCCATATAAAGAGGTTTTTTCCAAGGTGCAATATCCATCCTTTGCTCATAAAGAGGAAGCAGTGAGCCAAAAAATCCCCACCGACTTGTTTATCGACATCACCACCGAGGTCTGTCCATTGACCTTCGTCAAAACCAAGTTGATGGTGGAGCGGATGGCGGTCGGCCAGACCCTTGAAGTCCGCCTGAACGCTGGCGAACCCTTGGAAAACGTTCCCCGTTCCTTGGCGGAACTGGGGCACAGCATTTTGTCTCTGGATTTGGAGCCGACCGGGGACGGGGGGGGCGTTCACCGCCTGCGGGTGCGCAAAAACTAGCGGCTACAGCTTGAGGATGGTGTGGCGCAAGACCAGGGCGGCCACCGCGCCGCTTGATCTTTTGTAGTAGCCGGGACGACGGCCAACCGAAAAAAAGTCGTTGGCCATGTAGAGAGTCCGCGCCGCCTCGTTATCCTCGGCGACTTCAAGAAACAACGCGTCGGCGCCCAGTTGTCGCGCTTGCGCCAGCGTCGCTTCGACCAGCCGTCGGCCAACGCCGGACCGGCGTTCGGTCGGCAACACGCCGATGGCCAGAATCTCCCCTTCTCCCGCCGCCGCGCGCGCCAGGACGAAGCCGACCGGCTCGTCCCCGCGCAGGGCCAGCAGGGCGAACCCCTCCGGCGGGGCGCACAGGCTGGCGATGGACGCGGGGTCCCACGGCTCTTCGGGGAAGCAGGCGGCTTGCAGGGCGGCGAGAATTTCGGCGTCCAGGGGACCGGCGGTTTGCAGATGGACGCCGCCGCGCCCCTCGCCGCCGTCTTCGTCGCGGTTCGTCGCCGTCACGCTTTGGCTTTCGGCAGGCTGACGTCGGGCGGGCGCAGGTAAAAGGGATCGACCGGCTGGCCCACCGCGCGCGTCGCCCCCAGCCGGGCGACCACGGCGGCGTCGGGGATGCCGTCGCCGCTGGCGTAGGCGAGATCCGCCCGCCCATCCAGCGGCGCGCGCAGCAGCCCGGCCCCGTCGCCCGCGACCAGCAGCGGGCCGGACGGCCACAGACCATCCAACCATGCCGCGATCACGGTCGGCTCCAGCATCGCCGGATCGCCGATGGGCGTCAGATCGGGGGCGAAGAGCTGCAAAAAGGGTTCGGCCCGACGGCTGTCCACGGCGACCAGAACCGCCCGCCCGGCGCGTTCCGCCTCGGGCAGCCCATGGGCGATGGCCTCGAAGCTGGTGACGCCGACCACCGGCAGGTCATGGGCGACGGCGACGCCGCGCGCCGCCGCCAGCGCGATGCGCAGGCCGGTGAAGGCGCCCGGCCCGACCGTGACCGCGATCCGGTCCAGCGCGGCGAAGGCGACGCCCGCCTCGGCCAGCACCGCTTGCGCCATCGGCACCAACACCTCGGCCTGACCGCGCGCCATGGGCGCGCTGCGTCGGACGATCACGCGCCCGCCCGGCGCGCCGCCATCCCGCCTGTCGTCATCCCGCCCGTCGTCATCCCACAGCGCCGCCGAACAACCCGACGTCGCCGTGTCCAGTCCCAGAATCTTCATCGCCGGGCCACACCCGTGCTAGACAGCACTCTTCCGCCCTCCCATTCGCACTCAAACGGTTCCACGCACCATGCTGATCGAGATCGCGCCACCGGCTTACGACGTCGATTTGGACCTTCTTTACGCCACGGCGGACAATTTGTCCGGCGCGCCGATCTACCGCGCCCCGGTGTGCCTGCTGCACCCTGACGCCGCCGCCCGTTTGCGCCCCGCCATCGCGCTGGCGCGCGGCGTCGGTTGCCGGTTTCGGGTCTACGATGCCTTCCGCCCCGCCGAGGCGCAATGGCGGCTTTGGCACGCCTTCCCCGATCCCGCCTACATCGCCGATCCCCGCCTGGGGTCCAACCACACGCGCGGCGTCGCCATCGATCTGACGCTGGTGGATTCGTCGGGCCAGCCGCTGGACATGGGAACCGGATTCGACGCGATGACCGAACGCTCCCACCATGGCCGCACCGACCTGACCCTTGACCAGCAGCGCAACCGCGCCCTGCTGTTGGGGGTGATGAGCGCGGCGGGCTGGGACCATTACGCCACGGAATGGTGGCATTACCAGTTGCCCGACCCGGAACGCTACCCGCTGTTGACCGACGCGGCCATTGGCGGCCGGATGATGTGAGGCGGACGGTTCGGATTGGGCTGGCGCGCGGGCGGATTGTTGCACGCGCGCATCGCAATCCAGCCCTTTGCGCGGAAACGCCGTTGTTAACTTGTTTGGTCGGCGCGGATTGTGGCACATCTCTTGCGTTGATCCGGGTCTTGATCCGGACGTCTTTCGTCATGGGCCGTCATGCCGTTCCGCCGCGCCGTCCGGGTGCTCGTCACCGCCGCTTTGACCGTTTGGGCTTCCGTGGTCCCGACGTCGCGCATGGCTGCGGCGGCGGAGGCGCCGACGGGAAACAGCGCGGTGGTCTTCGCCTATGACCGCTTTGGCGAGGATCAGAATCCGTCGATCAGCATCCGCCTCGACCAGTTCGAGTCGCACCTTGAAGAGTTGACCGACGGCGATTACGAGGTTCTGCCGCTCCCCCAAATCCTGGAGGCGCTGCGCAGCGGCAAGCCGTTGCCCGACCGCGCCGTGGCCATCACCATCGACGAGGCCAGCCGTTCCGCCTACGCCGAAGCGTGGCCCCGGCTGAAGGCCGCCGGTCTGCCCTTCACCCTGTTCGTCGCCACCGACGCGGTGGATCGCGGGTCGCCCGCGCACATGACCTGGTCGGAAATCCGCCAGATGGCGGCGGCGGGCGTCACCATCGGCGGCTTGGGCGGATCCACCCAATCGCTGGTGCCCCGCACGGCGGCGGAGGTCGCGGCGGAGCTGCGCCGCATGTCCGACCGCTTCCAGGCCGAGTTGGGCCAACGCCCGACGATCCTGGCCTACCCGCAGGGGGAATATTCGCTGGCGGTGCGCAAGGTGGTGGCCGAACAGGGCTTCGTCGCCGCTTTCGGCCAGCAATCGGGCGTGTTGCACCCCCAGGCCGACCCGTTCGGCCTGCCGCGTTTCCTGATGAACGAGACTTACGGCAGCGTCGACCGTTTCCAACTGGCGGCGAACGCGTTGCCGTTGCCGGTGTCGGATCTGACGCCGGACGATCCGTTGTTGACCGTCAACCCGCCGCCCTTGGGCTTCACCATCAGCGACAGCGTCGGCGACACCAGCAAGCTGGCCTGTTTTGCGGCGGGCCAGGGCCGCGCCGCGCTGGAACGCATTTCCGACGACCGGGTCGAGGTCCGCATCAAGGATCCCTTCCCGCCGGGCCGCGCGCGCGTCAACTGCACGCTGCCGGCCCCGGAAGGGCGCTGGCGTTGGTTGGGCGTGCAGTTCCTGATTCCAGAATAAGATCGAACCGGGGGCGCGGTCGCGCGCCCCGGCTCTGGCGACGGTCCTTATTGAACCGCGCGGACTTCGACGACTTCGGGGATGTAGTGGCGCAGCATGTTTTCGATGCCGTGCTTCAACGTCGCGGTCGAACTGGGGCAGCCCGAGCAGGCCCCCTTCATCGCCAGATAGACCACGCCCTTCTCAAAGCCCTGGAAGGTGATGTCGCCACCGTCCTGCGCGACCGACGGGCGGACGCGGGTGTCGAGCAGCTCCTTGATCTGTTCGACGATCTCGTCGTCGTCGCCGTTGGCGCTGGCGGCGTGGCCGTCCCCGGCGTCGCTCAGCAGGACCGGGCGGTCGGCGGTGAAATGCTCCATGATGACGCCGAGGATCGACGGCTTCAGCAGGAACCATTCCTTGGCGTCGGTCTTGGTGATGGTGACGAAATCGGCGCCCAGGAACACCCCGGCCACGCCGTCGATCTCGAACAGGCGTTGAGCCAGCGGCGACCGGGCGGCGTCCGAAGCGTCGGTGAAATCGGCCGTCCCGCGTCCGAGCACGTCACGCCCCGGCAGGAACTTGAGAGTCGCCGGGTTGGGCGTCTGCTCGGTTTGAATGAACATGGTGCTATCCTCCATCGACGCCGAACTGGACCTAGCGGCGTTTCCGAAATTTGGGCAGAATCCCCGTCGGGATCAAGCACCGGATTGGTCCGATTTCGTCTTTCTCGCTCTGACCGCCCGTGGTGCCGATGACCTTCGCCCCAACGCCGCCCGCCGCCGCCCTGTCGCCGACTCCGGTCACGGAGGCGCATGACTGCGGCGCGGTGATCGACTGGCTGTTGCAGGAGGGCCGACAGGCCCCCGACGCCGAAACCTTGGTCGATGAATTCGGGCGCCGCTTGAACGCCATCGGCTTGCCGCTGGCGCGCAGCGTGCTGGTTCTGCAACTGCTGCACCCGCAAATCCGCTCGATGATCTATTTCTGGCGCGACAACGGCGCCCCGGTCCAGACGGCCATCGCCAACCATGGCGACGAGCAGAGCGACACCTATCGGAACAGCCCCTTCGCCGCCCTGGTGGAAGACGGCGCGCAGGGGCTGCGCTACCGGTTGGAACGGATGAGCGCGCCGTGGCCTTATCCCGTGCTGGGCGATTTGGCCCGGCAGGGGGCCACCGATTACGCGGCGATGGCGGTTTTGTTCACCGGCGGGCGGCGCAACGCCATCAGCTTCGCCACCGAACGGCGTGGCGGTTTTTCCGTCGCCGATCTGGCGCTGCTCGACGGGTTGCTGCCCGCCTTGGGCGCGGTCCTGGAAACGCTGGCGCTGCGGCGGCTGGCGGCGACCGTGCTGGACACCTATGTCGGGCGCAAGACCGGGGAGCGGATTTTGTCGGGCGACATCCGGCGCGGCACCGGGGAGAACGTCCGCGCCGTGCTGTGGTATTGCGACCTGCGCGGCTTCACCCCGCTGGCCGACCGCCTGCCGCGCGAGGAGTTGATCGCCCTGCTGAACGGCTATTTCGAGTCGATGGGCGACGCGGTGGAGCGGCACGGCGGTGAAATCTTGAAATTCATCGGCGACGCCATGCTGGCGATCTTCCCGCTGACGCCCGAGGACGAGAATGGGGCCGCCGCCGCGATAAAGGCGCTGTCGGCGGCGACCGACGCCCTGACGACGATGAGCGGCCAGAACGCCGAACGCGCCGCCTGGGGGCAACCGACCCTGCGCTGCGGCGTGGCCCTGCACATTGGCGAGGTGATGTACGGCAACATCGGCTCGACCGAACGGTTGGACTTCACCGTCATCGGCCCGGCGGTCAATCTGGTCAGCCGGATCGAGGGGCTGTGCGGGCGACTCGACCGCACCGTCCTGACCTCCGCCGAGTTCGCGGCGCTGGTTCCCCCCGGCGGGCGTCACCGGCTGGACAGCATCGGCCCGCACGCGGTCAAGGGGTTGGTCGAGCCGGTGGAGGTGTTCGAGCTTCAGCTTCGCCCGCCGCCCTCCGCCGCCGCGCCGGTCCTTACGTGATCGCGTCCAGCGCCTCGTCGCTCAGGCCGCCGGGGACGATGGTCAGCGGGATGCGCAGGCGGGACAGGCCGCGCCCGGTGTAATAGGAGATCAACGGCCCCGGCCCTTCCGGGTCGGTGTCGGCGGCCAGAACCAGGATGGAGATGCTTGGCTCCTCGGCGATCAGGGCCAGAACCTCTTCATGGCGGTTGCCCTCGCGGACGTAGAGCGCGGGCAGGGAGCCGGTCAGTTGGATCACCTCGCGCGCCAGCTTCTGGAGCTTGCGCTCCGCCTCGTCGCGCTTTTCCTCACGGATCAGGTTTTCCACCGCCAGCCAATGCTGCATCTCCTCCTTCTCGATGACGGTCAGCAGGGCGACCTTGCCGCCCGATTTGCGGGCGCGCAGGCAGGCGTACCGCAGGGCCACCTTCAATTCCGGGCTGTCGTCGGCGACGACCAGGAAGATGCGCACCGGCTTGGCGGCGGCGTCCGGCGGCGTGGATTCGGTCGCTTCGGTCATCGGTTCTCTCCTCCCTGGCGCTCTTGGGTCCGGTCTACACCCGGCGGAAGGCGGCGCCCGCCGCCCAGCCCGCCGCCACCGCGCCCAGCACCGCCAGAACGCCATAGGTGATCGGGCGGTAGCGGGCCATGTCGTAGACCTCGGCGCTGAAGCCGACCTTCGACACCACCAGCGGCGTGGTCTGGGCGCTGACCACCTCGCCGTCGCGGATCAGCAGCGCTTCGACATTGTACAGCCCGGTCGGGACGTTGGCCGGAAAATAAATGTTGGTGCGGAACAGCCGGTCGCCCAGGAAGGACACCGCGCCGACGTTCGTCGTGTACAGCCCGGCGCGTTGCTTGTTGCGGATCAGCGCGGTGCGGAACGCCGCCAACTCTTGCGGGGTCAGGGTTTCTTGCGGATCAAGCTGAAGTTGCGGCACGCCGATTTGCTGGCGCTCCAGCACCGTCTTGCCGACGATCTGGTCGAGCGGGCGGCTGGTCGCCACGCTGTAATAGCTGGGCGCTTGGGCGAAACGGACGCTGTCGGTGTTCATCCACATGCCGATGACCCGCGTCTTGCGGCGGACGGTGGCGGGCAGGCGGGGGCCGGTCACGACGATGGCGACGTCGCCCACCCCGTCGGTGGCGCCGAACAGCACGACCTCCGTGCCGGTGAAGCCGGTGGTGATGGCGATCAAATGGCTGGACAGGTCGGCGACCATCTGTTGCGCCCACACGGTCGCCGCGACGGTCACGCCCAGCCCCAGCCCGGCCAACGCCGCCAGCCCTTGGACGACGCCCCGGACGATGGTCTTCCGCGTGGGGCGGCGCATCAGGCGATTCCCACGCTGAGGGTGTAGATGTCCAGCGGCGGGGCGAACAAATCCCAGGCCAGCTTCAGCGCCACCCCGACGACGATGGTGGCCAGCATCAGGCGGGCCTGTTCGCCGGGAATGCGGCTGCCGACCTTGGCGCCGACCTGCGCGCCGACGACGCCGCCGACCAGCAGCAGCAGGGCCAGCATGACGTCCACCGTGTGGTTGGTCGCCGCTTGCAGCAGCGTGGCCGCCGCCGTGGTGAAGATGATCTGGAACAGCGAGGTTCCGGCCACCAGCCCGGCGGGCATGTTCAGCAGGTAGATCATGGCCGGAACCAGCAGAAAGCCGCCGCCGATCCCCATGATCGCCACCAGAATGCCGCCAACCACCCCGATTCCCGCCGGAAGCAGGGCGGAGATGTAAAGCTTCGAGCGATGGAACCGCATCTTGAAGGGCAGGCCGTGCAGCCAGATGTGGCGGTGCAGCTTGCCGCGTTTGGCGGTGGGGGCGCGGCGGCGGATGATGGCCCGGCTGCTTTCCAGCATCATCATCCCGCCGATCGTGCCCAGGAAGAAGACGTAGGACAGGGTGATGGCGATGTCGATCTGGCCCAGGCGCTGAAGAACGCCGAAGATCCACACGCCGATCCCGGTGCCGATGACGCCGCCGATCAGCATCACCACCCCCAGCTTCACATCGACGTTGCCGCGCCGCCAATGGGCCAGGACGCCGGACACGCTGGCGGCGACCAACTGATTGGCTTGGGTGCCGACGGCGACGGCGGGGGGGACGCCGATGAAGATCAGCAACGGCGTCATCAGAAAACCGCCGCCCACCCCGAACATGCCGGACAAAAAGCCGATCAGCCACCCCATGCCCAGCACAAGGAGCGCGTTGACCGACATTTCGGCGATCGGCAAATACACTTGCATGATGGTGGAAGACCACGACGGAGGGACCGCCAGCTTACCCGACCCGCTTCACCGGCGAAAGGCTTGGTCGCGCCAAACCGCTTAGTGCACGGCGGCGGAGCGAATCGTGCCCGCCGACAGGCTGCGGGTGTAGCCCGCCTTTTCCGGAAAAACCCGGTCAACCTCGCGGCGGGCTGAATCGATGTCGGAGGCGTAGACCACAAGCCGATTGGCGTAGTGCCAGGCCGGGCTGACCGCCCGCCCGGCGGCGCGGGCCGCCAGGCTGTCGAACATCACCTCGCCGTGAAAGGGGCGAACGCTGGGGCCGGGCTGGCCCAGCGTGTGGACGAAGGTCGGCGGGGTTCGCTCCAACTTGGCGATGTCCCGTTCGATCTGCTTCAGGCGATCCTCTTGCGCGGCCAGTTGTCGCCGCGCCTCTTCGGTGCGGTGGCGCAGATCCAGGAAGGTTTCGTTTTCCGCCGTCCATTGATCGCGCAGCGGCGCCAGCTCCCGACGCAGCCGACTGATGCCGATCAGATCGGTCCAGCCGCGCCGAACGCCCCAAAAAACCAGTTGCGCCACCACCCCCAGCGCGGCGGCGCTGGGAAGCAACGTCGTCAATACCGTGTTCATGGCGAGCCTTCTTGCTGAGAGCGTGCGTGTTCGACCGGCGGCGGGGCGTGGCACAGCGATTGCTGCGTTTCCGGCAAGCCAAGGGGGATCAGCAAGGATCATGCCGAACGCGATTCTGAAAGAAGCGTTCGCCGCCGTCGGCGAGCCGGAGGAACGGTTGGAGGAGCCGCTGCACGGCGCGGCGCTTGATTTTGGCGCGTTGCCGCCTTTGACCCATGGCGAACGCTGGTCGATGGCGATGATGCGCTTTGGACTGACGCGGGGCAGCCCGCTGTTGCAGGAAAAGCTGCGCGCGCGCCGGGTTTTGGCGGAACTGCCGATCCGTTTTGGCGCGGCGGGGCCGGGGCTGACCCATCCGACCCAACTGGCCCCCTATCTGGAGCTTCTCACCGATTTGCCGGACGCGTTGTCGGACGAGGAAGCCATGCTGGAATCCGCTTTGGCCGCTCTGCTGATCGAATATCGCTTCAAGCATTCCGTGCAGCGTGGATTGATGTGTTATTATTCAAAACTTGCCAGAAGCGCTTTTTCCGAAGGTTACAAGAAACAAAAAATCGTTGGCAGAATCGACAATGCGGATGAGTTGGCGCAAATTGTCGATGGAATACGAATGAAATACATATTGTTCATCCGAAATTACCTTTACGCGATTTTGACGCGAGAGGATGTGTTGAAGGGAAGACCTTTGTTTTCCGATCTCCTGACCGCCGTCCTGTTTCTCAGCCGCATTGGCAAGGGGGGCGTGTTGGACAAGGAGCCGGACGGGCGCCGGTTGCCTGGACGCTCCAGCCTTCTGTTCGTCGCCCTGCGCGACCCCGTTTTGCTGAAGGCGGCGGAGGATGGCGCGTTTCAGCGAAAATTGTCCAAGTCGATCAAAGACTTTCCAGTCAAAGAGGTGATGGCGCGATGACCGGCTTCACAATCGATCCAGAGGTGACGCAAGGGATGATGGCGCTGGGCGTGGTCGGCGTGATGGTGCTGGCCTGCCTGATGTGGATCGGCGCGTCGGTCCTGCGCGCGGCGCGGCACATTCTGGGGGTTCGGCGGCGCTATTCCGGGCTTATGAAGAAGCACGCGGAGCTGGAGCGCGACCTGACCACGGTCCGCCACTCGATTCGCCAGGAGGAAATCGCCCTGCGCAAGGCCGAAGAGCTTCTGAATCAACGTCGGCAGGAGGTCGCGGTGGCGGAGGAGCGGTTGCGGAACACCCGAACCACCTGCGTCCGGGTGTATCAGGTGCTGATCGAACGCTACGCGGAGAAAGATCGGCTTTGGCTGTTGGGGAACGGGAAAAGCGACGAGTCCAATCGTTGGGCGGTGGCGGCTCCCGACGCCAAGACGGCGACGGAGCTGGTGTTGAAAAAGACGCCCGGCGCGGAAAAACCAGCGCTGGAAGGACAGCTTTGATCGGTGGTCGCGCTGGCGCGCGCGCCGTCGCGTCGTGTCAAAATGCAACGATCCAGGCCGGGGAACTGCATTTTGGGACGCAAGATGCCTTGGCGCGGCCTTTGGCCACCAGAAGAAACGATGACAACGAGGTGGTGTCCGCGGCGGGATTCGAACCCACGGCCCCAGGATTCATACCACTTCGGCTTTCGCCGCCGCCCTTGCGGGCGTTCGTGGTCTGGACTGTCCCTTCGCCTTAGGCCCGAAGACCCGTAGGCGCCGCCCGTCCAGTCTCTACACCTTCCCCTTCGCAGGGGCTTGGCTCGGGATCGGCATGACGCAAGCGCGCCGCAGCGTTCCCCGACTTTGAGCGGATCCACTGCGTCGTTTCCGAACGCAGCGCCCAATTCATCACTTAGGAATCCTGTGCTCTATCCTGCTGAGCTACGCGGACCTAACCTCGTTGTTCCCCCTCTCTACCCTGAACCGGATGATCCGGCAACACCCGTCGCCACAGAAAGCGGCGCGCGAGGCGTCAATCGGAGTAGCGCTCCTCGGTCCACGGGTCGGCGTGGTTGTGATAGCCGCGAACCTCCCAGAAGCCGGGGTGGTCGTCGGCCAGAAGCTCAACGCGCTTCACCCATTTGGCGCTTTTCCAGAAATACAGCTTGGGCAGGACGATGCGAACCGGCCCGCCATGGTCGAGGCTGATCGGCTGGCCCTGCCAGTGGGTGGCCAGCAGCACGCCGTCCTCGACGAAATCGGCCAGCGCGACGTTGGTGGTGTAACCGTCGAAGGAATGGAACAGGACGAAGCGCGCCTCGGGCCGTGGGCGGGCCAGCGCCAGCAGATCGCGGGCGCTCACCCCCCGCCATTGGTTGTCGTAGCGCGACCAGGTGGTGACGCAATGAATGTCCGATTGGGCGGTGGTCTGCGGTTGCGCCTGAAGATCGGCCCAGCGCCAGGACAGCGGCTGTTCGACCAAGCCATCGACGGTCAGCGACCAGTTGTCCACGCTGACCTTGGGCGTGACGCCGAGGTCGAGCACCGGCCAATCCTCCACCAACCGCTGGCCGGGGGGCAGGCGGTCGCGCGGCGCCTCCTCGCTTGTCGCGCCGGTCAGGCCGCGCCCGTCGCGCGCCCATTGCTCCTTGGTCGCGATCAGCTTGGGGCGGATGGCGCCATCTTGCTCCATGTCGGGGGCGTCGTCGGGCGTGTCGGCCATGGCGTGTCCTTTAAGACAAAGAGGCGCGGGGGCAAGGACGCGCCGGGCGTTCTGGAAAGCGGTTGGACCATAAAAAGGATCTGACCGGCGGGTTGGCAAGCGGGAAGCGGGCGACTACCTTCGCAGGATTCCGTTTTGGCAGTTTTGAGTGATGGTTTGATGGATCGGTTCGCAACGCCCGCCGCGTGTCGGCGCGGGTTGGCCCGCCTGTTCGGCGCGCTGGCTCTTCTGACGCTGGCTTTGGCCGGACCCGTCGCCGCCGCCGCCCCAGCGTCGGGCGGCGGGGCGGCGGCTCCGGCTCCAGCCGCGACGCCCGCCGCCAGCCCGCCCGCTGGCGCGGTCGTGGCGGGGGAGCCGACGATCCAACAGTTGGAGGCGATGGCCTCCACCCTGGAAAACCCCGAGGCGCGGACCAAGCTGGTCGAACAGCTTCGCGCCCTGGTCGCCGCGCAGAAGGGCCTGACTCCGGCCAAGCCGCCGGAGCCGGAAGCCACCCTGCCGCAGACGCTGGGCGCCCGCGCGTTGGGCTTTCTGGCCGAGCATATGGATCTGGTCAGCCGCCAACTGGTCCAGGTGGCGAACATCGTCGCCGATCTGCCGGGCGCGGTCGCCTGGATCAACCGCCAGATGGAGGATTCCTCGTCCCGCGACCGTTGGGCGCAGATCGGCTTTGAGCTGTCGCTGATTTTGAGCGTCGGCGGCGCGACGGCCTGGGGGATCTGGTGGTTGTTGGGCCGTCCGCACCGGGCGCTGGCGGCGCGGGTCGTGCCCTCGCCGCTGATGCGGATCCCGCTCCTTCTGGGGCGCGGCGCTCTGGAATTGGTTCCGATCATCGCCTTCATCGTCATCGCCTACGCCGTCCTGTCGGTGACGGAGCCGGGGCCGAGGGTGCGGCTGGTGGTGCTGGCGGTGGTCAACGCCTCGGTCATCGTGCAGGCGCTGTTGATCGTGGTTGGCATGCTGGTGGCCCCTGGCGCGCCGAATCTGCGCCTGATCCGGGCTGGCGAGGCGGGCGCGCGGCGCGCCTATGTCTGGATCCGCCGTCTGATCGCCGCCGCCGTCTACGGCTATTTCCTGGCCGAAGCCGCCTATGTGATGGGGTTGCCGCTGGGGGCTTATGGCGCGCTGCTGAAGCTGCTGGGCGTGCTGATCGCCGGGATGCTGATTGTCCTGATCCTGCAAAACCGGGCCAGCGTCGCCGCCTGGATGCACGGCAACCCGCTGTCGGGCGACGGCGACCCCGACGCGACGGCGGAGCGCGAGGCCGAGGGGCAGGGCGCGGTCCTGCGGTCCGCCCGGCGGCGTTTCGCCGACGTTTGGCATGTGCTGGCCATCGCCTATGTCAGCGTCACGTTGGGCGTTTGGGTGCTGAACGTCTATGGCGGGTTCGAGTATCTGGCCCGCGCCACCGCCATCACCGTGGTGTCGGTGGCGGTCGCCCGCTTGGCGGTGACGGGGGTGAACCGGGGCTTGCGCCGCAGCCTGACCGCCAACCACGAGCTGCGCGGCAGCCTGCCGCAACTGTACGCGCGAGCCTTTTTCTACCTGCCGATCCTGCAACGGATCGGCAAGACGCTGATTTGGCTGGTGGCGCTGGGCGTGGTGCTGAACGGCTGGGGCGTCGATTCGTTGGCCTGGACCGAGTCGGCGCTGGGCCGCCACATCGTCGGCAGTCTGCTGTCCATCAGCCTGCTGCTGTCCGGCGCGGTCGTGGCGTGGGAGGTGGTCAGCGCGCTGATCGAGCATTTCCTGACCTCCACCGACCATAACGGCGCGCGCATCGAACGCAGCGCGCGGGTGCGCACCCTGCTGCCGCTGCTGCGCAACGCCTTTCTGATCCTGCTGGTGACGATGGTGTCGCTGATTACCCTGTCGGAGTTGGGCGTCAACATCGCGCCGCTGCTGGCCGGCGCCGGGGTCGTCGGTCTGGCCATCGGTTTTGGCTCGCAGAGTTTGGTCAAGGACATCATCACCGGCCTGTTCATCCTGTTTGAAGACACGGTGTCGGTCGGCGATTCGGTGGATGTCGGCGGTGGGCATTCCGGGACGGTGGAGGCCATCTCCATCCGCTCGATCCGGCTGCGCGACGGGGCCGGGGCGGTGCATTCCGTGCCCTTCAGCGCGGTCACGACGGTGAAGAACATGAGCAAGGATTTCTCCATCGCTCTGTTCAACGTGTCGGTCTCCAACCGTGAGGATCCCGACCGCGTCATCGCCGTGCTGAAGGAGGTGGGAGCCGAGGTTCAGGAGGACCGCAGGCTGGGCCTGGACATCCTGACCCCGCTGGAGGTGATGGGGGTGGACAAGCTGTCGGACACCGGGATCAACATTCTGGCCCAGTTCAAGACCCGCCCGACCAAGCAGGCCGGGGTGGCCCGCGCCTTCAATCTGCGCATGAAGAAGCGGTTCGACGAGCTGGGCATCGCCATGCCGACCCAGTCGATGCAACTGGTCGTCGGCCAAGGCGCCCACGACCGCGCGATGGCCGAGGCGTTGAGCCAAGGCTCGTAAGATCGGCTCAGACGGGCGGCCTACGGCATTCACACATCTTTTTCTTGCTGCAACCAATTGAAATAAAACGGATTTTCCGTCATCC
>NZ_JBMDKF010000041.1:0-31426 GCF_057809575.1 Azospirillum sp. FG154
AGACGGGCGGCGACGGCCAGCGGCGGCATCGCCGCGATCCGTTCGGCCAGATCCTGCGCGGCGTCGAGCAGTTGGTCGTGTGGAACCACCCGATTGACCAACCCGGCGGCCAGCGCCTCTTGCGGGCTGACGCTGTCGCCGGTCAGCAGCATGGCCAACGCCCGCTTGCGCCCGATCAGGCGGGGCAGCCGCTGGGTTCCGCCATAGGGCGGCGGGAAACCCAGCTTGATTTCCGATTTGGCGAACAGCGCCCGCTCGCTGGCGATGGCGAGCGGCACGGCCTCCGTCACCTCGCAACCGCCGCCGAAGGCCAGCCCGTTGACGGCGGCGATGATCGGCTTGGGGAAGGACTCCAACCGGCTGGTCAGCCGCTGCCCGCGCCGAACGAACTCCCGCAACGCGGTTTCCGGCCCGGCCCAGACCTTGGCGGAAAATTCGCGGATGTCTGCCCCGGCGGAAAAGGCGCGCTCCCCGGCCCCGGTCAGGATGACGGCGCGCGCCGACTCGTCGGCCTCGACGCCGTCCAGCAGGGCGTGCAGCCGCTCGATGGTGGCGAAGTCGATGGCGTTGAGTTTGTCCGGGCGGTTCAGGGTCAGGGTGACGACGGCCCCCTTGCGGGCGCTCAGAACGATGTCGGTCATGATGGTCAATGCTCCGTAGATTCAGGCCGCGTGGGTCCAGATGGTTTTCAGGCCGCTGTATTTGTCGAGCGCGTGCAGGGAACGGTCGCGGCCATAGCCGGATTGACCAAAGCCGCCAAAGGGCGTGGCCATCGCGTGCCGGTCATAGCTGTTGACCCAGACGGTCCCCGCCCGCAGCGCGCCGGTCAGCCGGTTGATCCGCGCCATGTCCTGGGTCCACAGCCCCGCCGCCAGCGCGTAAGGGCTGTCGTTGGCCAGCCGCAAGGCCTCGGCCTCACTGCGGAAGCTGGCGACCGCCAGAACCGGACCGAAGATCTCCTCACGCCAGACGGCCATCTCCGGCGTCACCCGGTCGAGGATGGTCGGGGCGACGAAGCTGCCCGCGCCGTTGATCCGCACGCCAACCCCACCCGCCAAAAGATCGGCCCCCTCGGCCAGCGCCCCATCGACCGCGCGCAGGATGGCGGCGGCGTGGGCGGCGTCCACCACCGCGCCGCACCGGGTGTCGGGGTCCAGCGGGTCGCCCGGTTGCAGCCGTTCGGCGTGGGCGACGATCCGGGTCAACAGCGCCTCGTGGATCTCCTCCTGGACCAGCAGGCGGGATCCGGCGTTGCAAACCTGCCCCTGGTTGAAGAAAATCCCGTCCACCACGCCTTGCGCCGCCCGATCAAGATCGCTGTCGGCGAAGACCAGTTGCGCCGATTTGCCGCCGCATTCGGGCCAGACCGGCTTCAGATTGGACGCGGCGGAATAGGCCAGAAAGCGCTTGCCGACCTCGGTCGAGCCGGTGAAGGCCAGACAATCGACGTCGCCATGCTCGCCCAACGCCCGCCCGGCGATCTCGCCCAGGCCGGGAACCACGTTCAGCACGCCCGGCGGCAGCCCCGCCTCATGGGCCAGCCCGGCGAAACGCAAAACGCTGAGCGAAGCGCGCTCCGACGGTTTCACCACCACCGAATTGCCGACCGCCAGCGCCGGGGCGATCTTCCAACAGGCCATCAGCAGCGGGAAGTTCCACGGCGTGACGGCGGCGACGACGCCCAGCGGCTCCCGCCGGATCAAGGCCGTGACGGGATCATCCATCGGGGCGATCTCGTCATAGCGCTTGTCGATGGTCTCGGCGTACCATGCGACGCAATCCGCCGCGAAGGGGATGTCGACGGCGTGGGCGTCGCGCGTCGGCTTGCCCATGTCGAGCGATTCGAGCAGGGCCAACTCCCGGCGGTTCGCCATCATCAGCCGCGACAGGTCGAGCAGAACCCGTTTCCGCGTCCGTCGGGGCGACCCGCGCCAACGGCCATCGGCGAAAGCCCGGCGGGCCGCCGCCACCGCCCGGTCCACATCCGCCGCGCCGCAAGCGGCGACGTCGGCGATCACCCGATCCGTCGCCGGGTTGACGCAGGGAAAGGTCGCGCCGCCCGCCGCCCCACAAAAGGAGCCGTCGATGAAGGCCCGCCCCTCCAAGGTCAGCATGGCGGCAAGATCACGCCAATCCTGCGCCTGCGCGTGTTTTGTCATGCGTCACCTCAAAATCTCTTCTGAGATGACTGTGACAAGGCGGGATCACGCCGACAAACGAGGAAGGTTCAACGCCGGTTGAGCCGGAATCACCGATCCAGTCGGCGGGCCAGCAGACCGCCCCACACGATCAGACACACCCCCGCCAGCGATATTGGCAAGCAAGGGACTCATGAAAGGTTGTGGATGTGATTTTTTTGGATGAACCAAGGGGCGAGGTGCGTCCTGCGGCCCGCCACCTTATATAGGGCGCATCCTGATTGTCTCATGCGTCCCGGAGCCGTCATGCCCTCTCGCCGTTCTTTGCTCGCCGTCGCCGCCGTCGCCGTTTTGGGGCTGTCCGCCTGCCAGAGCGCGCCGCCGCGTCCCGCGCCGCGTCCGATTGATTTCTCCAACTTTGGCCCGATCATCCTCAGCGCCGGGGGCGTCGATGTGGTGAACGGCTATCGGCCCGGCGGCGGCAAACATGTCGAGGACCGTTCGGCGGTTCCCCCGGTCGAGGCGGTGCGGCGCTGGGCGTCCGAGCGGCTCCAGGCCGCCGGTGGGGCCGGGCGCGTGCGCGTCACCATCAAGGACGCCAGCATCATCGAGGTGGCCTTGCCCAAAACCGATGGGCTGAAGGGCTATTTCACCACCGATCAAGCCCAGCGTTACGACGGGCGGATCGAGGTCGAGGTGACGGGCGACATGCCGGACAACAGCGCGGGCGCCTTTCGCGGCATGACCAAGGCCGTCGTCACCTATTCCACCACGGTGCCGGAAAACATCGCCCTGGCCGACCGCGAGGCGACCTTCCTCGACATCACCCGCCGACTGGTCGAGGATCTGAACGCGCGCCTGGATTCGGGGATCCGCAAGGATCTGGCGCCGATGATCCGGCGGTAGGGCGCAAGGCAAAAGAAAAGGGCGACGCCGAGGCGTCGCCCTGCAACGAAGGAAAGCGGTCATCGCTCAGGCGGCGATTCGATCCTCAGGATTCAGGCGTTTTGGCGTGACATGAATCACCATCACCTCTTTTTCCTCGCGCGAGGAGGCCGCGTTCAGGCCGTGCGCCGAGGGATCGGAGGGCAGCGGCAAGGCTTCCCCCTCGTCCAAGCGTAGCAGGATGGCGTCGGCCAAGCAGTCGGCGGCGAGGGTTGCCGGGTTGTCGTCGCGATTCGAGCCGCGCGTGGATATTTCTGGAAAATCGGGGAACTCGATCCAGAACAGGTCGTCTTCGTAGAAATGGACGACCGCGCAGTAGTTGAGAGGCATCGTCCTGCTCCTCACCCTGTTATTGGCTGGGGAGCCGAAAGTCGGCCTTCGACCAAATTGGCCCCCACTCCCTTGCGGAAGCGCCAAATCAACGAGGATCCTAACATGGTCAGGAGTCGCGGCGCTATGGCGGAGAACGCCAATGAAGGCGCCGTTCCGGCGAATCGGGCGAAAGGCGCCTCTCCCACTGTTGGGACCGCCATCCAGAAGCGAAGCCAAAACGGTGCGCCAGAGTCCCATGATGAGTTCATCACATGTGCTCCCCTGTTGACGGTGAAGCCCCCATTCCCCAGTGATCTTGAAGAGATTTTCAAGGTTTCTGGTCAAGGGAGCGGCACGGTTAAACGGACCGCACAACTGCGGCCCGCTTGATGATTGAATCTTCTTTGGGTCTTTCGGAGTAAGACAGAGTGGCGCCTAGTACGTGATTCCGAGTTCCTTGAGAGCGTTTTCAATCTCTTGAGAACTCAAATAATGCCATGCGCCGAACCTGTGAAGTCTGTAGAAACGCCCATTCAGCCGAATTGTGGCCGTGCCTGTCCCCTGAATAGGGCGCTCAACCGTTGCGCCAAAGTTCTCCTTCAGCCAGTCAGCGAATTCCCGATTGTTGTGACGTGAGCGAATGAACTCGCAAATGTCCTCAGGCTTCATCGGTCGGCCCTCGTAGTAAGGGGTGGCGATGCGTCGGAAGGTCGGACGGGGTCCTGGATTGAAGTCTCACCGATTTATGGGCGCGACGCAATGACATTTGGTTGTGGATCGTGCGATTTGATAATCTTTATGTTGCGATTACTTTTGGGAACGAATCGGACGTTTGGAAAAATCAGAGGTAAGGGCAGATCGATTCGATTCGTACCACTTCTGCATCTTCCCTTGATGGAACTCAAAGCCAGCCAACCGGGTGAAGCTCTTGAAAGGAAACATTTTTTAAACATAAAAATTCTTCAACGAATCGAAAAGTTGAACATACATAAAAAATACGACAAAGTTTTTGCCCGACACTCACAGTTTCAAAAAATTCGAGAAGATCATGAAACAAAGCGAAGCTTTTGAAAGTCAGGAGTTGGGCGAGAGGTCTGTTTCGGTTTCGGAATCGAACAATCTGAGTAGCGCAACCGAGAACAGACGCATCCAAAAATTGCAAAACCTTATAAGTCTAATAGATTCAGAGCTTTCAGGGGAGCGCCTGAAGGCTTTTCATGAAAAGCTCCTGAACTACAGAAATTCTTCATCCGATCAATCTCAGCCTGTTTCAGGACCTCTTCCGGCCCCGGCGACAATTTCTAAATTTGTGGGCGGCGCAGATAAAATGCGGCGGGATGCTGAAGAGGGTATGATACGTTTGATTGTTAATTGTTATTGGAGAACATTGCATTTCTTGGGAGGCAACGTTCCCAAAACACTGGATGAACTGCTTCGCTCCATCAATCGCCCACCTGATGAAAAAGAAGCGACCTATGAAAGCCAATTTCAGGCCATGGGACTGTGGGCGGCTGAGCATGGGCGTTGGTTCAAGGACAAGCATGGTGGTCTTCATGAATATTGCGGAACCTATGAGGTTGACCGCCCTCAAAGGCAAGAAGGGACGGTGACAATCACCTTGACCGCTTTGAACAATGGTTCGCTTGAAGCGTCTTTGTCTGGTTTGAATGGCGGGCCGTTTCATGGCGTTGTTCTCGAAGGATCGGAGAGAGCCATTCAGATTGTTTTTCAAAGACAATCAAGCCGGAGCGCTCGTCGTGGAACGACATGCTTTTTGTTCTTGCAGGCTCCTCCCGAATCGGAAGATGGCTTTGATTTTAAAGGGATCTTTCTTCATCGCCCTGGACTTGAGCCAGTGGCGGAAAACGTCATTCTGCGCAAAATTCCCGACTCTCCGTGACAACGAAAAAGGGCCGCCCCAGCGGGACGGCCCTTCTTCAATTCAAGACCGCTGTTTTTAGTAGCGGTAGTGGTCCGGCTTGTACGGGCCTTCGGTCGGCACGCTGATGTAGGCGGCCTGCTTTTCCGTCAGGGTGGTCAGCTTGGCGCCGATCTTGTCCAGATGCAGGCGGGCGACCTTTTCGTCCAGATGCTTGGGCAGGACGTAGACCTTGCGCTCATAGGCGGCGGCGTTGGTCCACAGCTCGATCTGGGCCAGAACCTGGTTGGTGAAGCTGGCGCTCATCACGAAGCTGGGATGGCCGGTGGCGCAGCCCAGATTGACCAGACGGCCCTGGGCCAGGACGATCAGACGCTTGCCGTCGGGGAACACGACCTCGTCAACCTGCGGCTTGACCTCTTCCCACTTGTAATTGCGCAGGGAGTCGATCTGGATTTCGCTGTCGAAGTGGCCGATGTTGCAGACGATGGCGCGGTCCTTCATCTGGCGCATGTGGTCCAGGGTGATGACGTCCACGTTGCCGGTCGCGGTGACGAAGATGTCGCCCAGCGGCGCGGCCTCGTCCATCGTGACGACCTGATAGCCTTCCATCGCGGCCTGGAGCGCGTTGATCGGGTCGATCTCCGTCACCATGACGCGGGCGCCCTGGCTGCGCAGGCTGGCGGCGGACCCCTTGCCCACATCGCCGTACCCGGCGACGACGGCGACCTTGCCCGCCATCATGACGTCGGTGGCGCGCTTGATGCCGTCCACCAGCGACTCGCGGCAGCCATAGAGGTTGTCGAATTTCGACTTGGTGACGCTGTCGTTCACGTTGATGGCCGGAACCTTCAACTCGCCGCGCTTCACCATTTCATAGAGACGGTGCACGCCGGTCGTCGTCTCTTCCGACAGGCCGCGAACCTCGTCCAGCATGGCCGGATACTTCTCGTGCATGATCTGGGTGACGTCGCCGCCATCGTCCAGGATCATGTTCGGAGTCCAACCATCGGGGCCGCGCAGCGTCGCCTCGATGCACTCCCAGAACTCCTCCTCCGTCTCGCCCTTCCAGGCGAAGACCGGGATTCCGGCGGCGGCGATGGCGGCGGCGGCCTGATCCTGGGTCGAGAAGATGTTGCAGGACGACCAGCGCACGGTGGCGCCCAGCGCCGTCAGCGTTTCGATCAGCACGGCGGTCTGGATGGTCATGTGCAGGCAGCCGACGATGCGGGCGCCGGCCAGCGGCTTGGAGTCGCCGAACTCCGCGCGCAGCGCCATCAGGCCGGGCATCTCCGTCTCGGCGATGTTGATTTCCTTGCGGCCCCAGGCGGCGAGGCTGATGTCTTTGACCTTGTAGTCGGTGAAGGCGGCGGCGGCCATGGGGCGTCTCCTGAGCGCGGGGATGAACCGGCGGGCCGAAGGGGCCGCGCCTGAATTGCCCAATCCTGTAGCAGCGAGGCGGCTCCCCCGCAAGCATAAAGATATCTTTATATCTGCAACATGCGGAAATGCTTTGCGCGAGCAAAGAATCGCTGGATTGGAAAATCCGCAACCAAAAGGAGATTTTCTTTCGGGGCCGCCGACAAGCAGCCGGAGATCGCACGGTCATCAAGCAAGGACAAGAGCAAGGAGAGAACACTTGGCAATCAAAAGGTTTTGTCGAGATGGCTGCACGCGGCGGTATCCATCTGATAATCCAGTTGATGTTTCATCGTGTTTTAATCAATAGTTTATCAACCTGCTTGCGCGTTATGGGATAAATAGATAGTCTTCAAGCGCGAAACGGGATCGTCGGCGCGCTGAAAATTGCGCGCATACTAAGAACAATCATTGGTGTGCGGGTGGACGCCTCTCAAGCGCCCAATCACAACGCTGATGCCTTCCAAGCGGCTTGGCTGTTTTTGCGTGAAACACCGGCGTCATCGACACGCGCATCGTTCCACCACCGGGCCAGCTTTCTCAAAAATGGGTTGGCCGCTTGTGTTTGGCCGTCCGTTTCTCTCCTGCAACGAAGGAATGAGGCAGTTCCATGGCTTTGCAACGCTATCACGTCGAATTTTCTCCTTTGTCGGCGGAAACGCTCGCCCTGTGGCGGCTGGTGCCCAGCAGCATCGCGTCCGACACGCAAAATCGCTGTCAGAGCATGGACGCGCGAATCAAACCCTGCGCGCCGGGCATGAGGATCTGCGGCCAGGCGCGGACGGTGGTGCCGATGCCGGGCGACAACAGCATGCTGTTGACCGCGTGCAGCATCGCCGCGCCGGGCGAGGTGGTCGTGGTGGCGGGCGGCGGACTGGACGATGTGGCGATGGCCGGGGAGTGGGTGGCGCGGAGCTGCCGGTCGCGTGGCGTCGGCGGTCTGGTGATCGACGGTTCGGTGCGCGACGTCGCGGACATCCGCCAGATCGGCTTTCCCGTCTTCTCGCGCGGCGCGGTGCCGCGTGGCCCGCACAAGGCGTTTGGCGGCAAGATGGATGTGACGGCGGCGGTCGGCGGCATCGCCGTCAATCCGGGGGATCTCATCATTGGCGACGACGACGGCGTGACCGTGGTGCCTCTGGCCGTCGCCGACGAGGTGCTGAAGCGCTGTCAGGCCTTGCTGGCCCATGAGCAGTATTTGTCGGAGGAACTGGACAAGGGGCGGACGCTGGTCGATGTTCTCGGGCTTCCCGAACCGGAACTGATCCTCACCCCCGGCGCCCGCTGACGTCTGGAAACCTTCTCTCTCATCATGGATCGTTTGCGGACGTTCTGATCCGCGCGGCCACGGGCATGTGCCTTCATGACGCTGATTGTTCAGATCGTGTTGCCGATGTTTCTTCTCATCCTGGTCGGCTTTTACGCCGGCAAGTTTGGGAATTTCAGCAACGCTTTGTCTCAAGGCATCTCCCGTTTTCTTGGCCTGTACGCGTTGCCGGGCTTGTTGTTCGTCGCCATGGCGAAGGCGACGATTCCCGATCCCATTGAGTGGGGATTCGTCGGCTCCTTCTTCATCGCCGCCTTTCTGGTCTTCGCCATCGGTTCGGGTTGGCGGTGGCTGGCGGGGCGTCGGGAGGAGATCGCCATCGTCGGTTTCGCCACCTCCTTCTCCAGCATCGGTTTGCTGGGCGCGCCGATCTTGATGGACGCCTATGGGTCGGGGGTGGCCTTGCCCCTGATGCTGTTGATCGTGTTTCAATCGCCGTTGCTGTTCACCACCGTGACCATCATTGCGGAAACCCTGCGCAGCAACGGCGGACGCCCGATCCAGACCTCGCTCAACGCGATCAAGGCGACGCTGCTCAGCCCGATGATTTTGGCCATCGGTCTGGGGCTGGCCGTCAATCTTCTCCACGCGCCGGTGCCCGGCGCCGTGATGAAGGCGGCGACCCTGATCGGCGCGACGGTTCTGCCCTGCGCCTGCTTCACGCTGGGAACCGCCTTGTCCTACAGCCCCTTGACCGGGCGTTTGTTGCCTGCGACCGTCATGGCGTTGATGAAGGTGGCGCTGCATCCGGCCTTGACGTGGCTGTTGGCGGTGAAGGTCTTTCATCTGCCGCCCGATTGGCTGGCGCCCGCCGTCACGGCGGCGGCCTTGCCCATCGGCATCAATGTTTACGGCGTCGCCGAACGCTACCAGTCGGGTCGGGAACTGGTGTCGATGTCTCTCCTGATTTCCAGCCTGCTGTCGCCTCTGTCGATTTCCCTGGCTTATTGGGTGGCGACGCGTTGAGCGAGGCGGTTTTGATGCTTGCGAAAAGGGATGTTGTGATGGGGCTGCGCGCCAAAGTCTGGGGGATGGTGACTGGGGCGTTGGCGCTGACGGCGCCGTTGACGGTTCAGGCGGCCTATCCGGATCGCCCGATCACCCTGATTGTGGCCTATGAAGCGGGAACTCCGGCGGACGTCGCCGCGCGGCGGCTGGCTCCCCTTCTGGAAAAGCGGTTGAACGGCGCGCGCGTGGAGGTGGTCAACAAACCCGGCGCCGGTGGCGAGGTTGGCTTCGCGGCTCTGGCCCAAGCCAGCCCCGACGGCTACACCCTTGGTCTCATCAACACGCCCAACATTGTGACGATTCCGATTGAGCGGCAGGCGCGTTTTGCGTTGAGCGATCTGGATCCCCTGGTCAACCTGATTGACGATCCCGCCGTTTGGCTGGTCCCGGCGGACAGCCCGTTTGTGACGGTGGCGGACGTCGTGGCCCAGGCCAAGGCGACCCCCGGCGCCGTGACGGTTGGAACCACCGGGGCCGGATCGGACGATCATCTGGCGTTGCTGATGGTGCAGCGGCAGGCCGAGGCGTCGTTGCTCCATGTTCCCTTCTCCAATCTGCGGGCCAGCCAGAAGGCGTTGCTGGGCCGGAAGATTCAGATCGGCGGTCAGTCGGTCAGCGACACGCTGCGCGCGTCTGCGGCGGAGCCGCTGCGGCTGTTGGGGGTGATGAGCCGGGAGCGGACGCCGGGCGCCCCCGATGTGAAGACCTTCGCCGAGCAGGGCTTTCCGGTCGTCATGGGCGCGTTGCGCGGCGTCGGCGCGCCGAAGGGATTGCCGCCGGACGTGCGCGCCCGGCTGGTCGAAGCGATCACCAAAGCGGCGGAGGACCCCGATTTCCGCGCCAAGGCTGACGCGAAAGACAGCCTTCAGCCCGTGCGTCTGTTGTCGTCGGAGGCGTTCGCCGCCGAATTGGCGCGGCTGGACGAGGCGTTGCGGGACTTGTGGCGAAATTCGCCCTGGCTTCGCTAACGTCGCGCGATCAACGCGCCTTGCGCACAACTGAACGCGCCTTGCGCGCAACCGTAAGATCTGCTGGATTGGCGGCGCGGACGCGGTGGCGGAAAGGCCGCCACCGCCGCCGCTAACCGGGAGGTGTTGAGGATGAGCAAGATCCTCGCTCTCCTGATCCTGCTGTTGCAGGTGGTCAAGGCGTTCCTTGATTACCTGAACCGCTGATCGGGCGGGCGCGCTGGGGAGATCAGCCCCGGCGCGTCCATCCCGATATTGCCCCATCCGGCGCTCCGGTCAAGAGGGCTTGTTCAGCCAAAGATCCCGAGAAGGCTGCGGCGAGCGTTCACGCCCCAGGGCAATCAGGTGAAGGCTTGAAATTCCTTCATTAGGAAATTCGTCATCCCCGCGAAGGCGGGGATCCAGAGTTCGCAGAGAGAATCTGACCGAAAAGCCTGGATCCCCGCCTTCGCGGGGATGACGGAAAATCCTCTATACAGGTTTATAACCCTTCACCCGATTGCCCTGGCTCACGCCCGCTTCCAGCTTGTCCCTTGCGGGCCGTCTTCCAGGATGATTCCGTGATCGGACAGCTCTTTGCGAAGGCGGTCGGCCTCGGCGAAGTTCTTGGCGGCGCGGGCCGCCTTGCGGTCGGCGATGCGTTGATCGACCGCCGCGTCGCTCAAGCCCTGCGCGCCGCCGGTCGGCGCCCAGCGGAACCACGCCTCGGGATCCTGCTGCAACAGGCCCAGTTGCGCGCCCGCCGCCAGCAAGGCGCCCTTGGCCGCCGCCTTGTCCGCGTCGGTCGCCGCCTTGTTCACGGCGGTGGCCAGCTCGTGCAGATGGGCGATGGCCAGCGGCGTGTTGAGGTCGTCTTCCAAAGCCGCCAAAACGTCGAACGGCAGCTCCGCCGTCTGGGGGACCGGATCGCCGCGCAGCGCCTGATACCAACGGTCGAGCGTTCCCTTGGCCTGGCGGATGCCGTCGCGGGTGAAATCCAGCGGCTGGCGGTAATGCGCCGACATCAGGGTCAGACGGATGGCTTCGCCGGGGAATTCGTCGAGCAGGTCGTGGACGGTGAAGAAGTTGCCAAGCGACTTCGACATCTTTTCGCCTTCAACGGTGACGAAGCCGTTGTGCACCCAGTAACGGGCGAGATGGTCGGATCCGTGGGCGCAGCGGCTCTGCGCGATCTCGTTTTCATGGTGCGGGAAAATCAGGTCCAGCCCGCCGCCATGAATGTCGAAGGTGACGCCCAGATGCTCCTTGGCCATGGCCGAGCATTCAATGTGCCAGCCCGGACGGCCCCGGCCCCACGGGCTGTCCCAGCCCGGTTGATCGTCGGCGCTGGGCTTCCACAAAACGAAATCCGCCGCGTCGCGCTTGTAAGGGGCCACCTCGACCCGCGCCCCGGCGATCATGTCGTCGAGCGAGCGGCGCGACAATTGCCCGTAGCTGGGCATCGACGGCACCGAGAACAACACATGCCCCTCGGCGGCGTAGGCGTTGCCGCGCTCGATCAAGGTGGCGATCAGGGCGATCATGTGGGTGACGTGGTGGGTGGCGCGCGGCTCGATGGTCGGGCGCAGGGCGTTCAACGCGCCCATGTCGGCGTGGAACAGGTCGGTCGTCCGCTGGGTCAGCGCCTCGATCGGTTCGCCGCTGTCGCGCGAGCGGTCGATGATCTTGTCGTCCACGTCGGTGATGTTGCGGACGTAGGTGACGGACGGGTAGAGCCGGGTCAGCAGCCGGAACAGCAGATCGAAGACCACCACCGGGCGGGCGTTGCCGATGTGGGCGGTGTCGTACACCGTGGGACCACAGACATACAGGCCGACATGATCCGGGCGAAGCGGCTCGAAGCGCTCCTTACGGCGAGTCAGCGTGTTGTAGAGGTCCAACGGCACGGTCTTGCGCTCCTGTTTGGTCAAAAGACGGGGGAAAACGGGTCAGGCGGTCTCGCCGTTCAGGCGGCGCAGGGCGCGCGCGCGACCGATCAGGGGTAGCAGATTCTTCAATTCCGGTCCATGGTCGCGGCCCGTCAGGGCGCGGCGCAGCGGCAGGAACAGATCCTTGCCCTTGCGGCCCGTCGCCCCCTTCACCGCGTTGGTCCAGGCGCCCCAGCTTGTCAGATCCCACGGCTCTTCGGGCAGGACTGCGGCGGCGTGCCGCAGGAACTCCGCGTCGTCGATCAGCGGTTCGACCGGGGCGTGGGTCACGGCCCACCAATCGCGGGCGTCCTCCAGCCGGGTCAGGTTCGGGCGCACGGCGTCCCAAAAGGCGGCGTCCACCCCGGTAAAGCCCAGCGTGGCCAGACGGTCGGCCACCCGCTCGAACGGCGTCAGATGCAGGATACGGGCGTTCAGGCGGTTCAACTCTTCGGGGTCGAATTTCGGCGTGCCGCGCGCGATCTTGCCCAGATCGAATTCGGCGACCAGTTCGTCCAGCGTCAAGCGCGCCTCAATGGCGTCCGACGTGCCAAGCTTGGCCAGCAGGCTGCACAGCGCCATCGGCTCGATCCCGTCATCGTCGCGCAGGCTGCCGACCGACAGGCTGCCCAGACGCTTGGACAGGCCCTGACCACCGGCGTCGGTCAGCAGCGGCAGATGGGCGAAGATCGGGGCGGCGGCGCCCATCGCCTCGAAAATCTGGATCTGCACGGCGGTGTTGGCGACGTGGTCCTCGCCCCGGATGATGTGGGTGATGGCGAAATCGACGTCGTCCACCACGCTGGTCAGGGTGTAGAGCGGGCGGCCATCCTCGCGGATCAACACCGGATCGCTCAGCACCGCGCCTTCAAAATGGACGGGGCCGCGCACCAGATCGGTCCATTCGATGGGCGTCGGCGTCAGCTTGAAGCGCCAATGGGGCTTGCGCCCTTCGGCTTCCAACCGGGCGCGGTCCTCGTCGGTCAGGCGCAGGGCGGCGCGGTCATAGATCGGCGGGCGGCCCTGCGACACCAGACTGGCGCGCTTCAGGCTGAGCTGTTCGGGCGTCTCGTAGCAGGGGTAGAGCCGCCCGCTGGCCTTCAGGGCGGCGGCGGCCTCGTCGTAACGCGGGTAGCGGTCGCTTTCGCGGGCGAAGCGGTCCCAGGTCAGCCCCAGCCACGTCAGATCGCGGGCGATGCCGTCGGCGAACTCCTGGGTCGAGCGTTCCTCGTCGGTGTCGTCCAGCCGGAACAGGAAATCGCCGCCGGTCTTGCGCGCGAACAGCCAGTTGACGAGCGCCAGGCGCACATTGCCGACATGGATGCGGCCGGTCGGGCTGGGGGCGAAACGGACGGCGGTGGACATGGGACGGTTCGACTCGCTGGGAATGAAGTAAGGAATCGGCCCATGTCCTAGCACGCCGCGCCGTTCTCTGAAAGCCATGCGGAAACAGGAAACCGCCGGGGCGTTCGCGCGGCCCCGGCGATGGTGATTCGGTTCAGCGGGCGCAATATTCTTCGGGCGAGACGATCTCGATCACTTTCACCTTGGTTCCGCCCGGCACGATGTATTCCTGCGCGCCGCGAATGTCGCTCGCCTGCGGATCCCAGTTGTAGGTGTAGCCGAGTCGGGTCCAGGGATAGCCGGTCTGCTTCAAATCCGGCCCCTTGCGGTAGGAGAAGACCTGCTGATTGGCGAACCAGGACACGAAGGCTTGCGGGCCGTTGATGGTGTTGGCGCAGGCGGTCTTGGTCGGGTCGGGATCGGGGCAAGGGCGGAAGACGCCGCCGCCGGTCGGGCCGACCTTTTGCGGGGCGATGCTGACGCGGACGAATTTGGCGTTGCTGTCGGACGGGACCGCCGGTTGCAGGCCCAGCAGGTAATGGAGTTTCTGGATCACCTCGCCCCGCTGGTAGCCCTTGCAGATCTCCTTGACCTCCGGCTCCACCGTCACCCACGTTCCATAGCTGTTGGTCAGGGTGACGGTCTTGCCCTCTTGCCCGACGGCCCAGGACGGGTTGTTGGTCAGGGTCAGGGCGGTCATCGGGTAGGTCAACGGGCGCAGCGGACGGACGTTCGCCTCCTCATACACCGCCGACCGCTCCACCGCCGTGACGTAGAGCGCGGTGTCGGACGGCGGGGTCGAGGCGGCCTTTTCCGGGGCGGTGGCGCAACCGGCCAGCGCCAAAGCGGTGGTGGACAACAAGATCCATGTCGGCGAAATCCGAGGGTGGAGCATGGTCGGCGATCCCGTATAAATTGAGTCGCGGAACGCTACCACACGTCGCGCCGACGGGCGATCCGATTTCCCGCCTTTTGGCCTTTGCGGCGTGCTGCGGCGCGGGCGGCCATCGGTTAGCCTGTCGCCATCCCTGCCCATCGCATTCACCGGAGGAACCACCCAATGACGGACAAAATTGCGCGGATCGGCGTCGTGCTTGCGGGTTGCGGCGTTTACGACGGCGCCGAAATTCACGAGGCGGTCTGCACCCTGCTGGCGATCAGCAAGGCGGGGGCGGAGGCGCTGTGCTTCGCCCCCGACATGCCGCAGGCCCATGTCGTCAACCATCTGACCGGCGCGGAGATGGCGGAGACCCGCAACGTGCTGGTCGAAGCCGCCCGCGTCGCGCGTGGCAAGATCCAGCCGCTCAGCGCCTTTGACGCCGGGGCGGTGGACGCGCTGATGTTCCCCGGCGGCTTCGGCGCGGCGAAGAATCTGTGCGATTTCGCTTTCAAGGGCGCCGATTGCTCCGTCAACCCGGACGTCGCGGCGGCGGTCGCGGCGATGCGGGCGGCGGGCAAGCCGATTGGCGCGCTGTGCATCGCCCCGGCCATTCTCGCCAAGCTGTTGGGTGGGGAGGGCGTCGAGCTGACCATCGGCGACGAGGCGGACACCGCCGCCGCGCTGGAAGCCCTGGGCGCCAAGCACCGCGTCACGGTGGCGGGCGAGGTGGTGGTGGATCAGCGGCTGAAGGTGGCGACCTCCCCCTGCTACATGCTCGATTCCAGTTTGGCGCAGATCGCCGAAGGGGCGGAGAACACCGTCAAGGCGTTGATCGCGCTGATGGATTGAGCAGACCCGCCGACGGGGACGCCCACCCCGTCGGCGTTCGTCCAAACGGGCCATGCAACAAACGCTGACAAGATCAGCGCCGGTCAAGACTGGTCATCTCAAGCACTCTGGCGTAAAAACCCCCCGTCCTGCTGCACTGCGGGAACAGGGAATGTTCTGTCAGAAGACAGGACCGGGGAATAACCGTAATTTATTTGGGTGAATGAGATGACGGACCAAGCTGTCTGTGCCGACGCTTTTCTTGGGGCGGATGAAAACCCCGCCGGGTTGTTGAGCAACTGGGGGAATTCTCCCTTTCTGGTTTTCCCGGCGTTGATCCTGCTTCTGATTATGCCGCTGGCGATCCTGTTCCATCCGACCTGGATCGTTCTGCCCGCCGTTCTGTGGGCCTTTGGCATGATCGCCACGATCATCCGTCTGACGCTGGATTGATCCCGCCGCCGATGGGCGGGGACTGTCCCCGCCCGTCGTCTTGCGCGCGGCTCGCCTCACGCTCCGTTCATCTTGCGGGGTCGGCGATGGTGGTGACGCCGTTGCGGAGTGGGAAGCGCGGATCCTGCCCCGTCGTCCGCCGGGTGATCCGGGGACCGGGCGGGGATTGGCGGCGCGTCGCCTCCGCCGCCTGCACCAAACGCCACACCCGATTGACCATGTCGGCGTCCTGCCCCAACAGGGGGGCGCTGTCGGCGCTCGCGCTTGGTTTTTCGCCGGTCAGACGGTCGAGAAGAGCGTCCAGCGCCTCGACGGGCGGCAAGCGGTCGCGGTCGTTGACGCCCGGCGTCGCCGTTTTGGCGTCGCTTCGCGCCAGCACCCGTTCTGGAACCACCCGCCCGGCGGGACCACGCCCGTCCGCTGGGCTGTGCGCGTTGCGCCAGCGCGCCAAGGCCAGCGCCATGCTCTGCGGCGCGTCGGCCAGAACCGCGTAACCGCCGAACAGACCGTTCACCAGGGCGGGGCCGCCGATCAGCCGGTCGGTTTTGGTGAGGGTGGAGAGCGCCACGGCGCCCACGGTTTCGGCCAAGGCGGTCACGGTGACGCCGCGCGTGCGGGCGCGCAAATTGTCCGTGGCGTCTTGGGCGTCGCGCCCGCTGAACACCGGGGCGAGCAGGCTGTCAAACGCGCGGGTGATGGGTTGGATGGGCAGGGTGTCGAGACGGCAGCCCAACAGGGCGGCTATTTCCGCCACGTCCGCCAATTCCTCTGGGGCGCTGTCCGGCGTCGGCGTCGTCACGGCGTGAACCCGGTCGGCCCCCAGCGCGTCCACGGCGATGGCGGCGACCAGGGCCGACGCGGCGTCGCCCGACAGATCGACCAGCGCGCCGGGGGCGTGGCCCTTGTTCACATGGTCGCGCAGCCCGAGAACCAGCGCTCCATAAACCGCCGCCAGCCCGTCGAGCGGGGGCAGGGTTTCCGCCTCGTGGCAGAACCAGCCGTCGTTGGCGCCGCGTTCCCAGCGGGTCAACAGCAGATGCTCCGCACAGGAAGGGGCGTGGGCCGCCAGCCGGCCATCGGCTTCCAGCGCGAAGCTGGCGCCGTCGAACACCCATGCGTCTTGCCCGCCCACCAGATTGACGTGCAACAACGGCAAGCCGGATTCGATCACCCGCGCGACGGCGGCCTGCAACCGCTCGTCCGCCGCGCCGATGGCGAAGGGGCTGGCGTTCAGCGCGACCAGGATTTCAGCGCCGCTTTCGCTCAAGGTTTCGATCACGTCTGGGTTGTGCAGATCCGCGCCGATGAGCAAGCCAAGCCGAACCCCGCGCAGATTGACCGGCCCCGGCAACGGTCCCGCCGTGAACGGGCGGGACTCGTCGCGGCCGTCATGATCGGGCGCTGGCCCCCTCAGGCGGACGGCGGCGATGGTTCCCTGGGCGAGCAGCAGGGCGGCGTTGACCAATTGGTCCCGCTCACGCCAGGGCGCGCCGACCAGGAGGGCCGGGCCGCCGTCGGCGGTGTCCGCCGCCAGATCGCGCAGGGCCTGCTCAATCTGGTTCAAAAAGGCGGGGATCCGCGACAGATCCGCCGTTGGGCAACCGGACAGGGCCAGTTCCGGGCAGATCAGCAGGTCGGCGCCGCGCGCGGCGGCCTCGGCCCGAGCGGCGCGGATGCGGTCGCGATTCGCGGTGACGGCGCCGACGGTGGGGTTCATCTGAGCCAGCGCGATGGACAGACGGTCGGTCATGGCAGGGTGTCCCGTGTTGAACGGTTCGTTGTCTTTCAGCCTATCAGCGGCGTTCGGGGGGTGAAAGCCGCGCCTCGTCGCAGGCGGCGGCGTTGGATGCTTCGGCTGCGAAGCGATTTCCACCATAGCGTGCCAATCTTTTCTAAAATTAACGTGTGGTAAAGGGTGTTGATCGCAATTTTGAAGGCGCGAGAAATAAATTGATGCGGGGGCATCCCATGTATTACGCGGAACTGACTGGGCCAAGCGGCGCGCCAACCGTGCTGACGGCCAACGCCAACACCACCAAAAAGGCGGCGGACGCGAAAAGCGCCGACGCCAAAGGCAACGCCGTCGCGACGACGGACGCCAAGACGGTGACGACCCCGTCCAGCACGCCGGCCTACACCATCAGCGACTCGATGGAATCGCTGTTGGACAGCCTGTCCGGTCAGGGCGCGAAGAACGCGGCGGCGGGCGCGCCGTCCAGCGGCGTCGCCGCGTCGGGCGGCGGTTTGGACCGCGCCAAACAGGCGCAGGGCCTGATGCAGAACGCGCTGGATCACAGCAAGGGCTTGGCGGACGTGTTCGGCAAGGCCATCGACACGATGAAGCAAGGGCTGGGCGATGTTCTGGGTGGCCTGGGCGTGCCGCAGAACCGCATCGACGACGCCACGGCTGGCTTTGGCGACGCGATGAAGGGCAAGCTGGCCGACATGGATTTCAGCAAGATGGCCGTGGACATGACGGCGGCCCGCTCGCAATGGTCCATCGAATCGCATGGCATTGAGCTGACCATCCAGGATGGCGACCGCAAGGTTCAAATCTCCTTCGCCAAATCCACGTTGGATTTCCGCAAGGACGAACAGCGGCTGCAAGGCACGCTGGAGCGTGGCGGCAACGGATCGGTCGGCGTGCAATCGACGACGACCACGGCCACCGGAAAATCCACCGGCATGATCGTCCGCGCCGAAGGCTTCAGCCAGGATGAGATCAAGGACATCCTGGGCAAGCTGAACGACATGGCGGCCAAGGCTGGCGGCGACGGGTTGAAAGGGTTGGCGGTGTTGAAGCCGACCACCAGCAAGAACGGCGTCACCCACCTGAACCTGGACATGTCGGTTCCGGTCGAAGGTTTGACCGACGGCAAGAGCGCGGCGACCGCCGCCGCCCCGACCGCCGCCGGTTCGGCGACCACGGCCAAGACGGCGGGCGTCAACGTCACCGCTTGATTGGGCGTCCGCGCCCGGGTTCCGTTTGGGGGAATGGAACCCGCGCGGCGTCAGCTCAGGACGGAAGATTGAAGCTTCCTCGGCTGACGATCACGGCGCGTCCGCCAACATGAACCGCCGACAGGCCGTTCGCCGAACGATCCGCCGTCAAGAGAATGGCGCTGGGGCGGCCCATGTCGTCGCCTTGGGAAATCTCCCAAACCTTGCGGTCAGCGGTTGGCCGTTGCTGGTCGAACAGATACCCGGCAAGCGCGGTGGCGGCGGCCCCGGTCGCCGGATCCTCGGCGATGCCCATGGCTGGGGCGAACATCCGGGCGCTGACGCGGCGTCCATGGGCCGGATCGTCCAGCGCGATGGCGTAGACGTGCGGGGCCAAACTGTCGGCCAGATGGTCGCGCCATACCCCGACGTCGAAGGCGATGTTCGACAAGGCGTCGCGCGTGGCCAGCGGAATGATGGTGAAGGGCACCCCGGCGCTGTAGGCGGCGGGAGGCAGGTCGGCTTGGGCGAGCGCCGTCACCGGCAAGCCAAGCAGCGCGGCGAGAATCGCGGGGTCGCGGACGCCGTCGATGGCGGTGGGCAAGCGGGCGCTCGACAAGGTGGCGATCATCGGGGCGCTGGTGATCCGCACCGGGATTGGTCCAACCTTTTCCCCAAACACGATGTCCCACGGACCAGCGCCCTCCAACTCCCCAGTTTCGGCGAGGATGATGGCGGTTCCGACCGTCGGGTGTCCGGCGAAGGGCAATTCCATCGCCGGGGTGAAGATCCGCAGCCGACGGGTTTCCTGCGCCGTTTCCGGAGGCAGGACGAAGACCGTTTCACTGAGATTCAGCTCGCGGGCGATGCGCTGCATGGTGGAATCGTCCAGACCGCGCCCATCGGGAAACACCGCCAGCGGGTTGCCGCCAAAGATCCGGTCGGTGAAGACGTCGGCTGTGATGAAGCTCAGGCTGCGCATGGTCGATGCCCTTTCGGGAGAGGGGGAATTGCCGGGCGGCGCGCTCATCCTCCGGCGGCGGCGCCCGTCTGACAAACGCGGAATTCTTGGCTCTCGGATTAGAAAATCTCATCAAAGAGGAGCAGGCTTGATGGGGATGGGGCGAGTCGCCGCTGGTTGGCGGATTCCTGTTCCTCTGCCCGTCGGACCGCATTACAAGCGGCGGGATGACGCCCGCTTGCGGCGTTTCCCCGCGTGGCTTTTGAGTTCCCGATGACCGACCGCGACACCCTGCTGGCTCTCAATCAGGCTTTTTACCGGGCCTTTTCCAACCGCGACGTCGTCGCGATGGCGGCCTTGTGGGCGGAGCGGCTGCCGGTGTCCTGCATGCATCCGGGCTGGGGCGCGCTGGTCGGGCGCGAGGCGGTGCTGGCCAGTTGGCAGGACGTGCTGCGCGCGCCCAGCGGCGTCATCGTCCGTCCGCGCCATGAGCGGGTGATGCTCTACGGCGATTCCGCGCTGGTGCTGTGCGAGGAGCTTTTGGGCAACGCCGTGCTGGCGGCGACCAACCTGTTCGTGCGCGAGGATGGCGCGTGGCGTCTGACCCACCATCAATCCGGCCCGATAGCCCAGCCGCGCGCCGAGGTGGAACGGCCGGGCGACGACGCGCCGCCGCCCCGGCTGCACTGAGTCGGCGGGGCAACCAACGCCAAGACGATTTCGGCGCGCCTTGCCCCCTCCCTAGCCCTCCCCCGCCTGTGGCGGGAGAGGGAACTCCGCCGCCTACTCCGTCGGGATTTCGGCGGGCGGCGGACGGCGGTCCTTGACGATGGACAGCGGCACGTCGTCGGCGGAGATTTCAAAAATCGGGTGGCCGTCGAGCAGCGACGGGCAGCGCTTGGCTTGGGTGAAGGCCAGGAAGAAATCAGCCTTGCGCCAATCCGGCTCGATCCCGTTCACCAGCTTCAGCCAGGGCGGCAGCTCGAACCGCACCGCCAACGTGTTGCCGCAGACGGTCAGCGTGTATTGGCGCGGCGGCGCGTGCCCGTCATTTTCACGTTCGACGAACTCGATCAACTCTTGCAAGGCTTCGTGCAGCGAGTTGCCCCAGTAATCCAGCTCATACTGGCCGTCGGCGCCGCGCACGCCGCCGATGAATTGGTTGTAATAGACATATTGGTTGGGGTGCATGGCGCCGAGTTGCCAGGCGTAGACCACCGCGATGATCGTCATCGCCGAGGCGAACCACTGCCCGAAGGCGCGCCCGCCGCGTTCGGAAACGCTCCACAGCCGGTCTGCGGCGATCGCCGCCATCACCACCAGCGGCGGAACCAGAAACAGGAAATGGCGGATGCCGTTGTAGACCGATGGGCGCAACAGCATGAACAGCAGGATCGGCAGGAAGGCCGCCAACACCAGCGGCAGATAGCGCACCGCCGTGAAGGCCCCCGTCCGGCGCAGGCCGCCGCGCAGCAGCCAGACCACCGCCAGCAGCAGCGCCGCCGCGACGCCAAGCAGCACCGCTTCGGGCAGCTTCACCGCCAGATAGACCGGCAGATAGAGCATCGGCGGAGTGTTGGAATGGACCATCTGGCCCATGAACAGCGTCTGGATGTCGATGGGGAAATGCGAAACGACGCGCAGCGCTTCCAGCGGGTTGAGCGGGCTTTGCACCGCCCAGGGCCAGAAAAAGGCCATGATGGCGTAAGCGACGGGAATCGCGGGCAGCAGCGCGGCGAAGGCCAGCCGGGCGTCGTGCAGAACCCAGCGCAGCCCCTCTTGCCGGGCCACCAGCGCGAAGTGCAGCAGCATGGCGACGGCCAGATAGAAACCGGCCAACACCGCGCCAACCCGGATGGCCAGCGTCAGCCCCAGAACCAGCCCGAACTTCAGCACGGCGCTGCGGCTGGGTTTGGGAAGCTGGATCAGGATGCGGGTGGCGAAATACAACGTCCACACCATGCCCGCCGCGAACGGCACGTCTTTGGTGTTGTTGAACATCGCGCCGTAATAGACGCCGCACAGCGTCAGCAACGCCGCCGCGATGAAGCCAGCGCGCGGCCCGGCGAGCAGCCGGGTGTAACGCCAGGTTCCGGCGACGCCCAGCACGCCGACCAGCGCGCACAGCAGATGCCGCGTCTCATACTCTTCAAAGGGGGAGATCGGGACGACCACCGCCGTCACCAGGTCGAACAGCCCGCCATACAGGTACAGATCCTTGAAATGGAAGGCGGAACGGTCCTGGAAGCCGCTCATGTAATAGGACAGCAATTTCTTGCCGTAGATGTGCTGGACTTCCTCGTCGGTGCTGATGCCGTAAGAGAGGAAGGTCAGGCCCGCCAGCACCAACAGGCCGAGCAGCATCACGCGGGTCAAGCCGTCCCACAGCGGGCCGTCGTGGCGCGGCGGCGGTGACGACAGCGGCGCCGCAGCGTCCGAGAGCGGGGCGCGCAGGCGCACGTGATAGTTCATCGTTGACGCCCCCGTCGCGGCGTGGACGGCTCGTCTTCGTCGGACTCGTCACCGACAAAGCCATGGGCGGAGCGGACGATGTAGAGCGGACGCCCCTTCACCTCGGCGAAGACGCGGCCCAGATAGTCGCCGATGATGCCCAGGGTGATGAGCTGCAAACCGCCCAGAAACAGCACGGCGACCAGCAAGGATTCATAGCCCGGCACGTCGATGCCGTGGAACAGGGTGCGGATCAGGCGGATCAGGATGTAGAAAAAGGCCACGCCTGACACCGCCATGCCGACCAAACTCCACACCCGCAACGGAAAGGTGGAGAAGGCGGTCAACCCGTCGAAGGACAGGCGCAGCAGCTTCAGGAAACCCCATTTGGTGTCGCCCCCGGCGCGTTCCCCCTGGTGATAGGGGATCGCCGCCTGACGGAAGCCGACCCAGGCGAAGATGCCCTTCATGAAGCGCGTGCGCTCCGGCATCCGGTTGATGACGTCCACCACCTTGCGGTCCATCAGACGGAAATCGCCGACCTCGCGGGGCAGCTTGATCTCCGACAGATGGTCGAAGACCCAATAGAACATCCGGGCGAACATCCGGTGCTTCAGGCTTTGCCCAACCCGCGCGTGGCGGACGGCGACGACGACGTCGTAGCCCGCGCGCCATTTTTCCAGGAAGGCGGGCAGCAGTTCGGGCGGGTGCTGAAGATCGGCGTCCATCGGCACCACGGCGTCGCCGGTGGTGTGCGACAGCCCGGCGGACAAGGCCAGCTCCTTGCCGAAATTGCGCGACAGATCGACCACCTTGATCCGGGAATCGCGGTCGTGGGCGTCGAGCAGCCGGTCGAGCGTGTCGTCGCGGCTGCCGTCGTTGACGCACACCACCTCCCACGCCACGCCCAGCCCGTCCAGCGCCGGGGTCAGCCGGGCGAACAGGGCGGCGATGTTGGGGCCTTCGTTGTAGAAGGGAATCACCACCGACAGCCGAGGGTGACTCGGGCGGTCAAGGCGGCGGGCCGTGTCGCCGTGGGCGGTCGGGGCGACCGGAACGGGCGCGTCGGAAAGGGGCATGGCCAGCCGTCGTGTCAGTGCGTCAAATGCCGGAACGAAGCGATGCGAACGGCGGCCCCGGCTGGCCGCTGCGCCCTTTGGCGTATATCACGATCCATAGGAATCTTCAAAACGCCCTCTCATTGGCGCTATTGCCCAAAAAATGGCCCGTTGCCGAGCGCCTGGGCAGAACGAGTCATCCGATCTTCGTCAACACCCCCTGATAGCGCTTTATTCCACGTTGGGGAACATGGCGGTTTCCCTTAGGTCAACCTTGTTGCGACGCAGCGTTCGGACCATACGCCGGTGTGTGGCACGCTTCATGAAACGGTGAACAGAGGCTGCCTTGTTTCATTCGGCAACTGTATCGCGTCTGCGCCGACGGAGGTCTCTCGCCATGAGCCTGTTCAATCGTTTGAGTGTCGGGACCAAAATCACGGCGGCCAGCGCCGGGATCCTGGTGTTTCTGGTGTTGATCGGCGGCATCGGCGTGGTGGCGCTGTCGGACACGGGCGGAACGGTGCAAACCTATGGGCGGCTGGGTCAACAAACCAACGCGCTTGGCCGCGTCGAAGCCCTGATGCTCAACATGCGGCTGAAGGCCACCGCCTTTCTGTTGAACGGCGACGCGACGGTCGGCCAGGCGGTCAGCCAGCAGGCGGGCGAGGCCGCCGCCGCCATCGCCCAGGCCCGCGCCCTGTTCACCGACCCGGCCCTGCTCGCCACCGTCGATCACATGGCCGAAGAGATCGCCCAATATCAGGACGCCTTCACCAAGGTCATGGAGTTCCAGGAGGAGCGCGCCAAGGAATCGGCCGATCTGGCCGAAATCGGTCCGCGTCTGGAAGCCGCCCTGGATTCGATCATGGACAGCGCCAGCGCCGCCGGGGACGCCGACGCCGCCTACTTGGCGGGCATGGCGTTGCGCCACATGCTGGCCGCCCGCATCACCGCCAGCCGCTTCAGCGTGGAAGGCACGCCGCAACTGGCCGCGCAGACCCGTTCGCAATTCACCGACGCGTCGAGCCGGGGCGGGGCGATGATGGCGCGGCTCACCGATCTGGATCGTCGCAAGCTGGCGATGTCCTACACCGCCATGCTGCGGGTCTACATCACCACCTTCAACCGGATGGCGGAGGCGACGACCGGGCGCGACCGTCTGGTGCGCGAGGTCTTGTTGCCGGTTGGGACCGCCATCGCGGCGGAATCCCAGCAACTGACCATGGCCAGCGTCGCCGAACAGCGCGCGCTGGGCGAAAGCGCCGACGCCTATGTTTCCGGCGCCCGCCAGATCATGATCGCGGCGTCGCTGGCGGCGGTGGCGCTTGGCCTGTTGGTCGCGGCGCTGATCGGGCGGGGGCTGTCGCGTCCGGTGGTGGCGATGACCGACCGGATGACCCGGTTGGCGGCGGGCGACCGTTCGGTCGCGATTCCCGGGCTGGAGCGCGCCGACGAGATCGGCGGCATGGCCAAGGCGCTGGCCGTCTTCAAGGACAGCCTGATTGAGAGCGACCGCATGGCCGCCGCCCAGAACGCCGAGCATGAGGCCCGCCGGGCGCGCGGCGAGCGCATCGACCGGCTGACGCAGGAGTTCGACCGGCTGGTTCTGTCGGCGCTGGGCCGGGTGTCGGCGGCGGCGACCCAGTTGCAGGCGACCGCGCAAACCATGTCGGCCACCGCCGAACAGACGACCAAGCAGGCCGACGCCGTCGCCAGCGCCTCGCACGAGGCGACCGGCAACGTCGAAACGGTGGCCGCCGCGACGGAGGAGCTGTCCTCCTCCATCGCCGAAATCGGTCGTCAGGTCGCCGACAGCGCGCGGATCGCCGGGCAGGCGGTCGCCACCGCGCAAAAGACCGACGCCACCGTGCGCGGTCTGGTGGACGCCGCCCAGCGCATCGGCGAGGTGGTGCAGCTCATCAACGACATCGCCAGCCAGACCAACCTGCTGGCGCTGAACGCCACCATCGAGGCGGCGCGGGCGGGCGAAGCGGGCAAGGGCTTCGCCGTGGTGGCGAGCGAGGTCAAGAACCTCGCCAATCAGACCGCCAAGGCGACCGAGGACATCGGCGCCCAGATCGCCAGCATCCAGCAGGTCAGCCGCGAAGCGGCGTCGGCCATCGCCGACATCGGTCGGGTGATCGACGAGATCAACCACATTTCCGCCGCCATCGCCGCGTCGGTCGAGGAGCAGGGAACGGCGACGCGGGACATCAGCCGCAACATCCAGCAGGCGGCGCGCGGCACGCAAGAGGTCTCCGGCAACATCGCGGGCGTGTCGGAAGCGGCGAACTCGACCGGCGAAGCCTCCCGCGAGGTGTTGACCGCCGCCGACGGGTTGAATCATGAGGCCGAGGATCTGCGCGGCTTCGTCTCACGCTTCCTCACCGACATGCGGGCGGCGTAATCAGGGACGAGGTTGGCCAGAGGCTGCATGGGGGAGTGTCTGGGGCGACATTCCCCCTTGCGCCGCGCGGCGTCGTTCGGCACATAAGCGGCATGATCCTTTCCCCCATCGCTCCCGATGACATGCCGACGGCGCTTGCGGCGTTCGCGGCCCATCTGGAGGGCCACGCCGAAGCCTTGGCCGCCTTCCGCCGCATCGCCGCCACCTGGCCGGTTCGCCCGGCGGACGAGCCGGGCGGCGGGGTCGACACCCCCGAACATCGGGCCGAAGCGGTCAAGCTGGCCCACGCGCACGGCATCGAGACGCTGGACGAGCCGCCAAGCCGGTCCTTCATGTGGGACGGCAAGGTCATCCGCACCGACGTCGAGGCGACGGTGATCGTGCATGAGGTGACGCACTGGCTGTGCGCCGCGCCGGAACGGCGGACGCTGATCGATTACGGCCTTGGCCCCGGCCCGGAAACCACCGCCCGCAAGGAAGCCCGCGCCGACAAGCGCCTGTGCTTTGAAGACTGCATGCATGAGGAGCAGCAAACCTCGCTGCTGGGCGTGCTGTGGGAGGTCGAGTTGGGCCAGCCCGGCATCCTCGCCTTCCTGGAGCAGAATTGGATGGAGCATTGGGAGCGGGCCAGCACCGCCGCCTTCTTCATCCGCCACGCCGAAGAGCTGTTCGCCCGTGGTCTGATCGACGCCGACGGGCGTCCGACCACCGCGCGCGCCTGGGCCGACGCCCGGCGGGCCGCCCAAGCCGCCACACGTTCGCAGAGCCGCGCCGCATGAGTCTTTAGGCGCTGACCAAAAAACCAACAGGAAGGCTGGACCGTCCATGACTCGCTTGGCCATGATTCGCTTGCCCATGACCCGCTCGCTTTTCGTCGCGACGTCCGCGCTCGCTCTGTTGGCCGCCGCGCCGGTTCTGGCCGATCCGCTCAAGGTCGGCATGATAACCACCCTGTCGGGACCGGGGGCGGGGCTTGGCGTCGACATCCGCGACGGCTTCGCGCTGGCGGTCGGCCATCTCGGCGGCAAGCTGGGCGGGCAGGAGACGCAGATCGTCGAGGCCGACGACCAGCAAAAACCCGACGTCGCCGTCGGTCTGGCCAACCGCATGGTGGAGCGCGAGCGGGTCAACGTCGTCACCGGAATCGTCTGGTCCAATCTGGCGCTGGCGATGATGCCGACGCTGGCCGCCGGGCAAACCCTGTTCGTCAGCCCCAACGCCGGGCCGTCGCAACTGGCGGGCGCCCAGTGCAACCCTTACTTCTTCAACGTCGCCTACCAGAACGACACGATCCACGAAGCGATGGGCAAGCACGTTCAGGATTCCGGTTTCAAGAAGGTCTATCTGCTGGCCCCGAACTATCCGGCGGGCAAGGATTCGCTGGCGGGCTTCAAGCGCTATTACAAGGGCGCGGTCGCGGGCGAGGTTTACACCCAGGTCGGCCAACTCGATTACGCCGCCGAACTGGCGCAGGTGAAGGCGGCGGCCCCCGACGCGGTGTTCGCCTTCTACCCCGGCGGCATGGGCATCAACTTCATCAAGCAGTATGAGCAGGCCGGGTTGAAGACGGCGGCCCCGCTGTTCGGCCCTGGTTTCTCCTTTGACCAGGACATTCTGGCGGCGGTGGGCGACGCGGCGCTGGGCGCGAAGAATTCGGCGCAATGGTCGCCCGATCTGGCGACCCCGGCCAACGCCAAATTCGTCACCGACTTCAAGGCGAAGTTCAACCGGCTGCCGTCGATGTACGCCGCCCAGGGCTATGACGCGGCGTTGCTGATCGACGCGGCGGTCAAGGGCGTCAACGGCGACCTGAAGGACAAGGACAAGCTGCGCGCGGCGATGAAGGCCGCGAAATTCGATGGGTTGCGCGGCGCCTTCCGCCTGAACAACAACCAGTTCCCGATCCAGAACATCTATCTGCGCGAGGTGGTCAAGGGCGCCGACGGGGCCGTGACCAACAAGCTGGCGGGCACGGTCTTCACCGACCACGCCGACGCCTACGCCAAAGATTGCGCGATGAAGTGAGCCTGTCTTTCCCGCTCCAGCAAGCGGGAGAACCCGTCTTCCCCTCTCCCGCAAGCGGGAGAGGGTGGCGCGAAGCGCCGGGTGAGGGGTTCGCCAAGGATCAAGCCGCATCCTCTTTGCAAACCCCTCACCCTTCCCATGCTGCGCATGGGTCCCTTCCCTCTCCCGCCGGGCGGGAGAGGGACATGTTCGACGATTCACCTCATCCGAGTGACGCCACCATGATCCGTGCCCGCCTCAAAGCTCCGCTGTTGTCCGTCGTGCTGGCGCTCTCCGCCGCTCCAGCGCTTGCCGCCGAACCGCTGCGCATCGGCCTCATCACCACCCTGTCGGGTCCGGGGGCGGTGATCGGGGCCGACATCCGCGACGGCTTCGCGCTGGCGGTCGAACAGGCGGGCGGCAAGCTTGGCGGTCTCGACACCCAGGTGATCGAGACCGACGACCAGCAAAAGCCCGACGTCGCCGTCTCGCTGGCCGCGCGGATGGTGGAGAAGGAGCGGGTTCCCTTCGTCACCGGCATCATCTGGTCCAATCTGGCGCTGGCGATGATGCCGACGTTGGCGGGGGGGAACGTCTTCCTCATCAGCCCGAACGCCGGAACCTCGGCGCTGGCGGGGGCGCAGTGCAGCCCGTATTTCTTCAACGTGTCCTGGCCGGTGGACAGCATCGGCGAGGCGGCGGGCGCGGCGGCCCAGGCGCAAGGCGTCAAGCGCGTTTACGCGCTGGCCCCCAACTACCCCTCGGGCAAGGACGTCGTCACCGGCTTCAAGCGCGCCTTCAAGGGCGAGATGGCGGGGGAGGTCTACACGCCCTTCGGCCAGCTCGACTACGCGGCGGAGATCGCCCAGATCAAGGCGGCCAAGCCGGACGGCGTGTTCATCTTCTACCCCGGCGGCATGGGCATCAATTTCCTGAAGCAGTATGACCAGGCCGGGTTGTTGGGGCAAATTCCGCTGACCGGCCCCGGTTTCAGCTTCGACCAGGACATTCTGCCCGCGATTGGCGACGCCGCGCTGGGGATCAAGGCGCCGCTGCAATGGTCGCCGGATCTCGACAACGCCGCCAACCGCGCCTTCGTCGCCAGCTTCCGCGCCAAATTCGGGCGCATCCCGTCCTATTACGCGGCCCAAAGCTATGATTCGGCCCGCTTGATCGGCGGCGCGGTGGCGGCGGTCGGCGGCGATCTGGCCGACAAGGACAAGCTGCGCGCGGCCCTGCGCGCCGCGCCGTTCGAGTCGGTGCGCGGCGCCTTCCGCTTCAACAGCAACCATTACCCGATCCAGAATTATTACCAGCGCGAGGTGGTGCGCGAGGAATCGGGGATGCTGACCAACCGCGTCATCGGCACGGTTTTCACCGACCATGGCGACGTCTACGCCAAAGATTGCCCGATGAAGTGACCCTTTGGGTCTGAGCGAGAAGAGGCGCCGCGCCGATGGATGTCCTGCTGCTGGCCGAACAGGGGCTGAACGGGCTGCAATTGGGGGTGATGCTGTTCCTGATGGCCGCCGGGTTGACGCTCGTCTTCGGCATCATGGACCTCATCAATCTGGCCCATGGCTCCTTTTACATGGTCGGGGCCTATCTGACGGCGGCGCTGGTTCCGGTGCTGGGCGGGTTTCTGCCCGCGCTGGCCGTGGCGGTTCTGCTGACCGCGCTGCTGGGGCTGGTGGTGGAGGCGGTGGCGCTGCGCACGCTCTACCGCCGCGACCATTTGGACCAAGTGCTGGCGACCTTTGGCCTGATCCTGTTCTTCAACGAGTTGATCCGCATCCTGTTCGGCCCGGCGCCGATCTTCCTCAACCCGCCCGCCGCGCTGGCCGGAACCGTCACTCTGTGGGGGCTGACCTACCCGGCTTTCCGGTTGGCGATTTTGGGAACCGGGCTGGCGGTGGCGGTCGGGCTTTGGCTGTTGATCGCGCGGACGCGGATCGGCATGTTGATCCGCGCCGGGGCGACCAACCGCGAAATGGTGATGGCGCTGGGCGTCGATGTCCGGCTGTTGTTCGGGCTGGTCTTCGCGCTGGGCTGCGGGCTGGCCGGGTTGGCCGGGGCGATGGCCGGGCCGGTGCTGGCGGTTCAGGTCGGCATGGGCGAGCAGATCCTGATTTTGACCTTCGTCGTCATCGTCATCGGCGGCATCGGCTCCATCCGGGGGGCCTTCGCCGGCGCCCTGCTGGTCGGGGTGGTGGACACGCTGGGGCGGGCGCTGCTGCCCGCCAGCTTCCGGCTGGTGATGGACGCGGCCAGCGCCAACGCGGCGGGGGCCGCCGCCGCGTCGATGGCGATCTACATCCTGATGGCGCTGGTGCTGGCGGTGCGGCCCAAGGGGCTGTTCCCGGTTGGGTGATTATCTTCCGGCATAGGCGATGGGGTCGGTCAAACCGGCCTCGGCGAAGCCCTTCAGCCGCAACAGGCAACTGTCGCAGGCCCCGCAGGATTCCCCCGTCGGGGTCGGGTCGTAGCAGGAATGGGTGAGGCTGTAATCGACCCCCAGTTCCAGCCCGCGCCGGACGATGGCGGCCTTGTCGAGCGTCATCAGCGGCGCGTGAATTTTGAAGCGGCTTCGCCCCTCCACCCCCGCCTTGGTGGCGAGGTTGGCCAGAGTCTCGAAGGCTGCGATGTATTCCGGGCGGCAATCGGGGTAGCCCGAATAATCCAGCGCGTTGACGCCGATGAACAGATCCGACGCCCCCAGCGTTTCCGCCCAAGCCAGCGCGAAGGACAAAAACACCGTGTTGCGCGCGGGCACATAGGTGACGGGGATCCCGCTGTCGAGATCGCTGGCGCTGTCATGCTTGGGCACGTCGATGGCGGCGGTCAGCGCCGATCCGCCAAAGGCGCGCAGATCGATCGCGGCGATGACGTGCCGCTCCACCTCCATGGACGCGACCACCCGCTTGGCGGCCTCCAACTCCACCGCGTGGCGCTGGCCATATTGGAAGCTCAGCGCGTTGACCCGATAGCCCTGATCCTTGGCGATGGCGAGCACCGTGGTGGAATCCAACCCGCCGCTGACCAACACCACCGCATCCTTACCCGTCATCGCGCCTGTCCTTCTCGTCTGGTGGGATGGTCGGCGCAGGCTCCTTGCCTGCGCTCATCCATGGGGCAGCGAAGGGTTTTGACACAGATGAACACAGATGGACACCGATGAACGTGGATGCGGGAGGCTCTGTTGGGCGTGTTCCGCTGACTCAGGTGATGTTTGGCGGTGTTATCCCCCTTGCCTGCGCCGCCGTAAGGGGCAATGGAGGATGATTGATACAGCCGCTTATTCAAAACAGAAGCGCTTCCGCAAGCCCTCAAACATGATCTGGATCAGCGGCGCGTCACCAGCAGAGCCTCCCGCATCCATGTTCATCGGTGTCCATCTGTGTTCATCGGTGTCAAAAAAATATTGTCGCACTCGGAATTTTCTCGCGGCATGGTGGTTTCCATGATCGTTCCGATGGTGAACACCAATGACCGTGAATGCGGAAAGCGCTGCTGACAAAGATCCGCTGACCCAAGCGGTCATTGGCGCCGCGTTCGAGGTCGCCAACGTCATAGGGCGGGGGTTTTTGGAGGCGGTGTATCGCAAAGCGTTGACGCATGAACTGCGCAGCCGTGGCGTGCCGGTGCGCGAAGAGGTTGAATTCAAGATCGACTACAAAGGCGCCTCTGTCGGGCGCTATGTGGCCGACATGATTGTCGCCGATGGCCTCATCGTCGAAATCAAGGCGGTGGACGCCATCGTCTCGGCCCATGTCGGGCAAACCTTGAACTATCTGCGGGCGAGTGGCCTGAACACCGGGTTGATCCTGAATTTCGGCTCTTCCCGGTTGGGTTTCAAACGGGTGACGCTGTAACGGAAAAGCCGCCGCTTATCCGCGTTCATCGGTGTTTATCTGTGTTCATCTGTGTCAAAAATCCCCGTCTTACCCGCTCTTCCGCCGCAAGCCTTCACACTTTAGCTTTGTGGATTGGCTGACGCACTCGCCGCAGGACCATTGTTTGCGCTCATCCACGGAGTGGTGGAAGATTTTGACACCGATGAACACAGATGGACACCGATGGCCATGAATGCGGAAAGCCCTGTCGGCAAAGATCCACTGACCCAAGCGCCAGCCGTCTGAACGCCGGGTTGATCCTGAATTTCGGCTCTTCCCGGTTGGGTTTCAAACGGGTGACGCT